>CAZZCK010000101.1:0-1614 GCA_964652475.1 uncultured Azospirillum sp. | reverse complement strand
GCTACCCGAGATTAAATTGTCTTGATACACCAACCACCTTCCGCCATCACCAGCGTAATCGGAGGCAAGGCCAGTTGGGATTATTTGACCGCTTCAAACGGCGTAAGGCGAGGGATGCGGCACCGCCGCCTGCACCCGTACAGCCGTGGCCACCACCACCCGCGGCGCCCATGCCCGCCTATCAGAATTTTGAGATCCCGCCCGAACCGGACCAGCCGGCATGGATGAAATATCCCGTGTCCGCTCCCAAGGGGCATATCATTGTCTTTGCCAATGAAAAGGGCGGGGTCGGCAAATCGACGTCGGCTTTCCACACCTGCATCGCCTTGTGCAATGCGGGCGAGCGGGTGGCGGCGCTGGATGTCGACCTGCGCCAGCTAACGCTACACCGTGCATTATGGGCACGTCAGGAAAGCGAGCGCGAATATGGCGTGAAGCTTCCCGGCCCTGAACAGATCATGCTCGCGCAGCAGAACGAGAATGAGCTGGCCGAGAAGCTGCGCATGGCGCGAATCCACAACAGCTTTATCGTCATTGATGTCGGCGGACATGACTCGCCCATTGCGCGCAAGGCTATCTTCATGGCCGATACAATTGTGACGCCGGTCAACGACAGCTTCATCGACCTCGACATGCTCGGTCATATCGATCCGCGCACGGGTGATTTCAAAACGCTTGGTAATTTCGCGCGGCTGGTTGAACATCTGAAAGACCCCGGCATTGCCTTGCGCTCCACCCCGCTTGATTGGGTCGTCATGCAGAATCGGTCGCGAAGTCTCGCCACCAATAATGAGCGCAAGGTGCGCGATGCGCTCGACAAGATCGCGCCAGCTGCTGGCTTCCGGATCGTGCCGGGGCTAAGCGAACGCGTCACATATCGCGAGCTGTTTCCGCTTGGCCTGACCTTGTTCGATCTCGATACTTTACCCGACCTCGGGAAGGCCCAGCCCAATGCGCGTGAGGAAATATGGGCCATGTTGCGTGCGCTCAATCTGCCCAGTGCGGCCTTGAAACGGGCCATTGCCCCACCGACCGATGACGGGAGTGATTTTGCATGAAGTGGAAAATAGCATGAGCGGAACGGTTCTCGTGGCGCTGGTTTCTGTCGCAATCTGCCTCGGGGTGGTATTCAAGGTGGCGTCTGGCGGGCAGAAGACCCAAGGCAAAAAACGCGACGACGGGACCGGCGGATCGGTATCATCAGGCGGTAGTTCCGATTGCGGACCAACAGATGCTGGTGGTTGTGATGGCGGAGGTGGCGATTGAGCGCCGCCAAAATCATAGCCATCATCGTCTTGCTCTCGCTGGCATTTCATCTGCTGCTATTTGGATATTTGCGCCGCCGGATTGCCGCCGCCAAGCGTGAGAAGGAAAAGGAAGTATGACCGAAAACCCAAATGCGACGGTTGAAAGCGCCGATGGCACATATGCCCAACTGATCAAGGCCCGCATCCATGAATGGGCCGCAGGGGAGCCCGCCGAAGTAGGCGGGACGGACAATGGACCCACGCCTTATGAATTGCTGCTATCGGCCTTGGGGGCCTGCACCTCGATCACGTTGGAAATGTATGCGGCGCGCAAAGGGTGGCCGCTGGAAAAAGTGCATGTGACGCT
>CAZZCK010000100.1:0-2031 GCA_964652475.1 uncultured Azospirillum sp. | reverse complement strand
CTAGGCACCCATTAGCGCTCGAGTGTCGCAGCCTCACCGGCATTGCTGCGGGCCGCTTCACGCGCAGTGAAGCCGGTGCTCTTGCCATGGTCACTTGGGGTGGTATCCGCACTCTTCGTGTCGATGGCATCCTTAGTCGTTGGTGCGGCGACACTACCAAGGCCCGGCGCATCCTCAGTCACCGGACGCTGGCCCGAAGTTTTCTCGAGCAGATGCACCTGCGCCAGTGCCGCGTCGCGCTGATCCTTGATGCGCTCGAACTGATCGCGGCCACGATGCGCGGTTTTTAAGCCCACCGCCACGCCGACCGCAAGGCCGACATAATGGCCGATGAACGACCCCGCAACCCCCCCGGCGGTGCGGATCGCCGTTTTCGCCTTGATGGGTATTTTCAGGGTCTCAAGCAGTTTGGTCGCACGCGGGACGTATTTCTCGATCGATGCCGAAAAATGCCCCGAGGTCAGCACCCCGGTGACGATGCCGATCGCGCTCCCTCCCCAGCCATAGATTTTGCCTTTGCCCAGGGCAACGGTGGCCGTATCGGGGCCTTCATAGACATCGTCGCGCGCGGTGGGTTCAGGGTGCATGATTATAGGATCATCCTCGTGGGTCTGACAGAAATTCGCACCTTGATTATAGCCAAGGATCGCCGGAAGAAATATGACGGTTTGATGAAGATTGATCTCGTTGCACTCGGTCCGGCAATGGGTTAGCTGTGAGAAATGAGCAGATGGGTGACGCGCGGTGGTATTGGAATTGGGATCGGCATCCTGCTTGCCATCGCACCCGTGGCAAAGGCCAGTGAACTCGCCGCAGATTATCAGCAATGGTTCAGCCTACGCGACCCGGATCGCACTAGCATCCGCTTTGTCGAAGGCCAGCAATTTTTAGCCACCCACCGCGATTGGCCGGAGGAAAAAACCATCCGTCTGCGTACCGAAACGGCGGCCTTCACCGAAAGCCCCGACCGCGCGATCGTCACCCAATTTTGCACGCAACACCCCCCCATCTCGGGGCGCGGGATGATCGCCTGCGCGCGCGCCGGATCGGGCGATGCGCCCGCCCAAGCAGCCCTCATCCACCAGGGGTGGATTCAGGGCGATTTCAGCGCCGAGGAAGAGCAGCGCATTCTCGCATGGTATGGGCGCGAAGGGTTGACCAAAGCCGAGCATCTCGCACGGGTGGATCGCTTGCTGTATGAGGGCAAGCTTGGCCCGGCGAAGCGGATGATGCCGCTCATTCCCGTCGAACGGCATGCCGTGCTGCGCGTGCGTATGGCGCTGCTTGATGGTGAGAAAACCGCCCCACGGCTAGTGAGCAGCCTATCACCCGCGCTCGCACGCGACCCCGGAATTCTCTTCGAGCGCATCCGCTGGCGTAGCCGCAACGGGGACCCAGATATCGCACCCCTGCTGCTCGCCGCCCCGAAGGATGCGCCCTACCCCGCGCTCTGGTGGAAATACCGCCTCGGCGTCGCGCGTGACGCGATCGGCAAACGCAACTACGCGACCGCACTTTCTGTCACCCGCCATCACGGCGCACTTGCGGGCGAAGACCTCGCCGATGCGTTATGGCTCAAAGGTTGGTTACTGCTCCGGCATAACGATGATCCGGCCAATGCGTATAAGGCGTTCTTTGCCCTTTACACCAGCGTCACCACACCGGTGAGTAAGGCCCGCGCCGCCTATTGGGCTGCACGTGCGGCGACGAAAAACGGCAATGCCGATATCGCCCGCGAGTGGATGCAAAAAGCCGCCCAACACCCGACGGTGTTTTACGGCCAGCTGGCGCAATCATCGTTGAACCCGAGCGCACCGCTGCGTTTGCCAAGCGCCATTGCCGCGAGTGCCGGGGCACGAAAATCCTTCACGGGCGATGCGCGCATTGCCATTGCCCGCGCGCTTGATAGCACGGGGGACGCCAAAACCCGCGATGCGTTTTTAGCTGCCGTCGCGCGGGCGGGTGATCCGGCACAGGCGCAGCTCACCGCCGCCCTTGCCGCCGAACTCGGGGGCATGGCGACGGGTGTGG
>CAZZCK010000099.1:0-2050 GCA_964652475.1 uncultured Azospirillum sp. | reverse complement strand
CGAAGGTGCGGCGACGATGGACTGGATGGAGCAGGAGCAAGAGCGCGGCATCACGATTACCTCGGCGGCGACCACCTGCTTTTGGACCATGGGCGGTGAGCAATACCGCATCAACATCATCGATACACCTGGCCACGTGGATTTCACGATTGAAGTTGAGCGCTCGATGCGCGTCCTCGACGGTGCCGTAACCGTGTTCGACTCCGTAGCGGGCGTTGAGCCGCAATCGGAAACCGTTTGGCGCCAGGCTGATAAATACGGCGTGCCACGTATTTGCTTTGTCAACAAAATGGACCGCATCGGTGCCGATTTCTACCGCTGCGTCGACATGATCATCGACCGCCTCGGTGCAACGCCGCTGGTCGTTCAGTTGCCGATTGGTAGCGAAGAGCATTTCCAGGGCGTGATCGATCTGGTCAAAATGAAAGCTATCGTCTGGGGTGGTGAAGAGCTGGGCGCGAAGTTCGATGAGGTGGAAATTCCGGCCGACTATGCCGCCAAAGCGAAAGAATACCGCGAGAAGCTGGTCGAGACTGCGGTAGAGCAGGACGATAAGTTGCTCGCTGAGTACCTCGATGGTAAAGAGCCGTCGCTGGAAGATCTCAAAAAATGCATCCGCAAAGGCACGGTGAAGTTTGCATTCGTGCCCATCCTGTGCGGTTCGGCGTTCAAAAACAAGGGTGTACAGACGCTGCTTGATGCAGTCGTTGACTACCTGCCAACCCCACTCGATCGTGGCGCGATGGACGGTATCGACCCCAACAGCAAAGAAGGCGAAGAGCCCATCGTCATCACCCGCAAACCCGACGATGCCGAGCCGCTCTCGATGCTTGCCTTCAAAATCATGGACGACCCCTTCGTGGGCTCGATCACCTTCTGCCGTATCTACTCGGGCGTGCTTTCCTCGGGTACCTCGGTTGCCAACTCAACGCGCGACAAAAAAGAGCGCGTGGGCCGTATGCTGCTGATGCATGCGAACAGCCGTGAGGATATCAAAGAAGCCTACGCGGGTGACATCGTTGCCCTCGCTGGGTTGAAAGATACCCGCACCGGCGACACGCTGTGCAACCCGGATAAGCAAGTGATCCTCGAGCGCATGGAATTCCCAGAGCCGGTGATTGAGCTTGCGATTGAGCCAAAATCGAAGGCTGACCAAGAGAAACTAGGCGTTGCGCTCAGCAAGCTTGCCGCCGAGGATCCATCGTTCCGCGTGAGCACCGACCACGAGACCGGCCAGACCATCCTTAAAGGCATGGGCGAATTGCATCTCGATATTAAAGTCGATATTCTGCGCCGTACGTACAAGGTCGATGCAAACGTCGGTGAGCCACAAGTGGCTTACCGCGAGACGATCAGCCGTCCGTACCAAGAAGACTATACCCACAAGAAGCAGTCCGGTGGTTCGGGTCAGTTCGCGCGCGTCATCATCGATTTCGAGCCGCTTGCTCCGGGTTCGGGCTTCGTATTCGAAAACAAAACGGTCGGTGGTTCGGTGCCTAAGGAATATATTCCGGGCGTTGAAAAAGGCCTCAACTCGATGCTTGGTTCGGGCGTGATTGCCGGCTTTCCTACCATCGATTTCAAAGCAACGCTGGTTGATGGCGCCTACCACGATGTGGATTCATCCGCCCTCGCGTTCGAGATCGCAGCCCGCGCCGCCTTCCGTGAAGGGATGGCCAAAGCGGGCCCCAAACTGCTCGAGCCGATCATGAAGGTCGAGGTCGTGACCCCGGAAGACTACATGGGGGATGTGATCGGTGACTTGAGCTCGCGCCGTGGTTCGGTACAAGGCATGGATGCGCGCGGGAATGCCCGCGTGATCAACGCCACCGTGCCGCTGGGTCAAATGTTTGGTTACGTGAACAAGCTGCGTGGCATGAGCCAAGGCCGTGCGAGCTACAGCATGGTGTTCGGTCACTATGCCGAAGTGCCGTCGCACATCTCGGACGAAATCAAGAAAAAAGCCGCTGCATAAGCATAACGAAATTAAATTTTTTTAGGAGAGTTAATCATGGCGAAGGAAAAGTTCAACCGTAGTAAGCCGCATTGC
>CAZZCK010000098.1:0-2481 GCA_964652475.1 uncultured Azospirillum sp. | reverse complement strand
TGTTTTAATCCTCAAAGATACGGATCATCGGCAGCGTTTGTGTTGCGCTGGCTGATCGCGTTGCTGCGTGGCGGTGTTTCTGTCTGCGTCGGCGCATAGGTCTCGGCATAAGGAATGCTGCGCTGCTTGCCGAGCGCGGCTTCCATTTGCTGCCACTGCCGATCTGAAAACCGATCCAGCCCATAGATGCTGGCGGCAGCGCGAGCATAGACACGGCAATCGAGTGCCTCGTTATGGCGCGTCGGGTCTTTTTCCCATGACGCACGCGGGAAGCCTTTATGCAGCTTGATCACACGCTTTTCAGCGGTGAGCTGCTTAAAATACTCCTCGGCATATTCAGGAAAATGACATGTCCCTGGCGGGAACGGTTCATCGTCCTTGGTCGGGCGGTCGAGCTTGAGCCAGCGATAGAGTTCCATCTTGGCAATCGGTCCGCTGACATTCCACACCCGAAGCCCACGTTTCTTGCTACCAACATCGGCTTTGGATACGCTTAAGATCAGCGCAGTTTCCGTATCACGGCCTTTGACCGCGACCACCGTGCGTGGGGAGGATGCACGCGCACCCGAGCCACCCCAACTCGCTTGCGGATGGGTTTTTACCCAGCCATACACATCCTGCGTGGCATAACCGCTATCCACCGCCAGCACGCGGATGGGCAGCGTGCCGCCACCCGCATGATGAAAGTCACGACGCAGCAATTCTTCGAGCTTTTCCCACACTTCCGGCATGGCAGTGTCGCCTGAAAGCACATGGTAATCGACCGACCAGCTTTCTTTTTGCCGCCCCCATGCCACCACCTCGCATTCGATGCGGTCTTTTTGCACGTCCGCACCGGCCGTGAGGAACAAGCCGCCCTCCGGCACCATGCCCATCGCGTATGTTTCGCGGCGCTCATAGAGCCGTTTCCATTCGGGGGCTTCGTATTCTTCCTCATACGGCTCACCCAACACCGTGTTGACGAATCCCTTCATCAGTTCGGGGTTGGCCTGCGCGTTTTCAAACATCTCCGCCGCATCGCCCCATGAGAACCAGCCTACGGGGCTGTAGAGCGAGGAGAGATGGTAGCCCACCGTGCGGCCATCGCTTTCAGCGGATTTAACCCAGCGCCCACGAGCCAGCATCTGCGTTTTATGATGCTCATCAATCAGCGCACCGCATTCCTCGCAGGCATACTGAGCTTCCTGCGGTTTACCCTCATGCCAGCGCAGCTGGGTGAAGCGCAGCGGCTGAAAATGCTCGCAGTGCGGACACGGTACATGAAAATACCGCTGGTCACTGTTTTCAAATTCTCGCTGGATGCGTGAAACACCCTTAGTAGTGGGCGTGCTCACCAGAAAAATCTTCCGCCGTTTCTGAAACGTGGCGGAGCGGCGTTCGGCGAGTAATATTGGATCACCTTCACCCTCCACATCGCCCGGATAGCCATCGACCTCATCCATAAACAAATACCGCGCAGGCATCGAGCGCAGCCCCACCGCCGAATTGGCACCCGTCATCACCAAGATGCCGCCACGAAACTCCTTGCTTAAGATCGTGTTGCCCGAATCACGCGCGCGGGCTGGTTTGACTAGCTCGCGCAGCTCCGGCGTTTCATCAATCTGCGGATCGATGCGCTGCTTCGAGTTCCGTTTGGCCAGCTCCACCGTCGGTGCCACCGCCATCATCGGCCCCGGCGCCATGTGAATGACATAGCCGATCCAGTTATTGCCGCATTCCGTGCCGCCGATCTGCGCGCCTTTCATGAACACGATCCGCTGCACCGGCGAGTGCGGCGAGAGATGATCCATGATCTCTTGCAGGTAGGGCGTGCGGCTGGTGCGCCACCGCCCTGGCTCGGCAGCGGATTTCGACGACAGCATCCGGTAGCGATCGGCCCACTCGGAGACGGCAAGGAACGATTCGGGCGTAAGGCCGTTTCTCCAGTGGCTTTCTACCTCATCCGCCCCCTCATAAAATTCAGTCGAGACTTGCGCGGAATTCGGCAAGCTCTGAGAGGTGCTGTCTGACATAGGTTTCCAGCGTCACATGCATGGTGTGGGGATCAGCACCCAGCTCTGCCGCCATCTGAGCAGAAACGCGGGCCGGCCAGTTAAGCCACGCATCCCGTTCCTGCCGCCCCAGCTTGAACACATGTGCCATAACCTTTGCCCTATCGATGAGTTCGCCCTTGAGTTTCTGCAGCCGCACGCGGTTGGTCTGAGCCTTCAGCACTTCATTCGCGGTGCGCGCCTGCATGTAGGTGGTGCCACCGCTGGTAGGTGCGCCGTTTTCTTTGAGGGTATCGCGCACGGCATCAAGTGCCGCATCCGGCACGGGTTTTACGGTTTGTGATCCGCGCTGCTGGGCGGCATCGGTGTTTATTTTCCAAAGCGCATCGGCTTTGTCCGCATCGATACTGCCGTCCGACTCCAGCTTAATGCGGCCTGTTTTTATTGCCTTTCTTACCGCTGCATCGCTCACCCCCCGATGGCGACCATA
>CAZZCK010000097.1:0-2484 GCA_964652475.1 uncultured Azospirillum sp. | reverse complement strand
GATCCGAACGCCGCGCAGTACCATCAGCCAGCGCCATCAAGCACGGCTACCGAAGGCAATGACGGGCAGGGGGATGGGGGGAGCACCGCGCCGGTCGATGGTGCCAGCCCGCAGGCGCAGCCGCGCATGCCCCGCCAGCCCCGCCGCCAGCATTACAGCGAGCCGTCCGCGCATGCACCGCAAGCAGCGGATAATGGCGCGAGCGAAGCCAATAGCAACACGACCGATATTCCACTGCCGGGGAATATTCTGCCACCGATTTAATACGTACGCGTACGATAAAAAATTGCATGGGCTTTCCATCCGCGGCTTGTAACCGGGTGCTTCGATCACCATATCTTTGTTGGTAGAAGATACCGGAGGGAAGTATGGATCTCGAGCTGTTCACCGAAAAATCGCGCAAAATGCTGCAAGAAGCGCAAGGCCTTGCGCTGCGCAGTGGCCATCAGCGCTTTACGCCCGAGCATGTGCTCAGCGCCTTGCTCGATGCGCCAAGCGTCAATGCGCTGCTCGCCAGCATGGGGGCGGATGTGGCGGCCTTGAGCCTTGCGGTTAAAGCGGCCCTGGCCACGCTGCCCAAAGTCGAAGGCGGCGGGGCAGGGCAGATGTATCTGGGTGCGGATACCGCGCGCATGCTCGAAAATGCCAAGGATATTGCGAAAAAAGCCGGCGACCAGTTCGTAACGCTCGAGCGCGTGCTGCAAGCGGTGATGCTCGAGAAAGATACATCCGCCGCAAAAATTTTGAACGAGGCGAAGGTTACCCCACAGGCACTCAATGCCGCAGTCAACCAACTGCGCAAGGGCCGCACGGCGGATAGCGCGACGGCGGAAGACCAGTTCGATGCCTTGAAGAAATACGCGCGCGACTTAACCGAGCTCGCCGCAAGCGGTAAGCTCGACCCTGTGATTGGCCGCGACGAAGAAATCCGCCGCTCGATTCAGGTGCTGGCGCGCCGCACCAAAAATAACCCGGTGCTGATCGGCGAGCCGGGGGTCGGCAAAACCGCGATTGTCGAGGGCCTCGCCCTGCGCATTGTGAAGGGCGATGTGCCCGAGGCACTGAAAGGCAAAAAACTCCTCTCGCTGGATTTGGGCGCGCTCGTCGCCGGTGCCAAATTCCGTGGTGAATTCGAGGAGCGCTTAAAAGCCGTGCTGAACGAAATTGATGGCGCCGCCGGTGAGGTGATTCTATTCATCGATGAGCTGCACACGATTGTGGGTGCGGGGGCCGCCGAAGGCAGTATGGATGCGAGCAACCTGCTGAAACCCGCACTGGCGCGCGGTTCGCTGCATTGCGTCGGTGCCACCACCCTCAACGAATACCGCAAATATATCGAGAAAGATGCAGCCCTCGCGCGGCGCTTTCAGTCGGTCTTTGTCAGCGAGCCGACGGTCGAGGACACCATCTCCATCCTGCGTGGCCTCAAGGAAAAATACGAGCTGCATCACGGCATCACGCTTTCGGATGCGGCGCTGGTCGCCGCGGCCACGCTTTCCAACCGCTACATCACCGACCGGTTTTTGCCCGATAAAGCGATCGACCTCATCGACGAAGCGGGCAGCCGTTTGCGCATGCAGGTCGATAGCAAACCCGAAGCGCTCGACGAGCTCGACCGCAAAATCATGCGCGCGCGCATCGAGCGTGAGGCGCTGAAAAAAGAGTCCGACAACGCCTCGCGCGAGCGCTTGAGCAAGCTCGAGGACGAGCTGAGCGAGTTCGAGGCCCAGTCCGCCAAGCTGTCGCGCCAATGGCAGGTCGATACCGCCCGCCTTAACGCCGCGCGCGGGGTGAAGGAGAAGCTTGAAGCCGCACGGGCGGAACTGGAAGCCGCCGAGCGCAAAGGCGACCTCGCGCGCGCGGGTGAGCTGACCTACGGCGTGATCCCCGGCCTTGAGAAAACCCTCGCCGAATCAGAAAAAACCAATGCGGATGGGGGCACCAACGCGGGCGAAGTGGTGCGCGAGGCCGATATTGCCGCCGTCGTCAGCCGCGCAACGGGTGTGCCGGTCGAGAAAATGCTTGAGGGCGAACGCGAGAAATTACTGGCGATGGAAGACGCCATCGCCGCGCGTGTGATCGGGCAGGAGGAGGCGGTCAAGGCCGTATCCGCCGCCGTGCGCCGCGCCCGCGCCGGGCTGAATGACCCGAAGCGCCCGCTTGGCAGCTTTTTGTTTTTGGGGCCGACCGGTGTTGGCAAAACCGAGTTGACCAAGGCGCTTGCCGGGTATTTGTTCGACGACGATACCGCCATGATCCGCATGGATATGAGCGAATATATGGAGAAACATTCGGTCGCGCGCCTGATTGGTGCGCCCCCGGGCTATGTGGGTTATGATCAAGGCGGGGCGCTGACCGAGGCGGTGCGCCGCCGGCCCTATCAGGTGATTTTGTTCGACGAGGTGGAGAAAGCCCACCCGGATGTATTCAACGTGCTGCTGCAAGTGCTCGACGAAGGCCGCCTGACCGATGGCCAGGGCCGCA
>CAZZCK010000096.1:0-2499 GCA_964652475.1 uncultured Azospirillum sp. | reverse complement strand
CGATGCACCCGTATTACCTCATCCGCGCATTGGGCGGGTTGCTCTATCTCGGCGGCATGCTGATTATGGTCTATAATTGCTGGAAGACCATTCGTGGCGGCGAGGCAATCTATATTGATGCAGCCAACAGCGCGGAGGTAGTCCATGTTTAAGCACCACAAAAAACTGGAGCGTAACTCCATCTATCTGCTGATTGGCACGATCATCGTGATTTCTATCGGTGGGCTGGTTGAAATTGTACCGCTGTTTCGCATCGAAACGACAATCGAAAAAGTCAGTGGCATTCGTCCACTCA
The DNA here is from genome assembly GCA_964652475.1 of uncultured Azospirillum sp. Lineage (GTDB taxonomy): Bacteria > Pseudomonadota > Alphaproteobacteria > Rickettsiales > UBA3002 > QFOX01. The sequence continues at coordinate 2,204 of CAZZCK010000096.1, read as the reverse complement.
CCCCGCTGGAGCTGACGGGCCAGCGGATTTACATGCGCGAGAATTGCTCGTCCTGCCATAGCCAGCAGATCCGCCCGCTGCGTGATGAGGTCGAGCGTTACGGCCATTATTCCCTCGCCGCCGAAAGCATGAACGACCATCCGTTTTTGTGGGGCAGTAAGCGTATCGGGCCGGATTTGGCGCGTGTCGGCGGCAAATATTCAGACGAGTGGCAAACGGCACACCTCACCGCCCCGCGTGATGTGGTGCCCGAATCTATCATGCCCAATTATGGCTTCATGCTGAATCGTGGTGCGAAGCTGCGCAAGGTGGATGAATTGATGAAAACCTATCGCGCGGTCGGCGTACCCTATACCGATGCGATGATCGAAAATGCCTATAACGACGCCATGGCGCAAGCCCATGCGGAGGCGGATGCGACAGGGCTTAACGAGCGTTATGGTGCGAAAGTGAATATTCGTGATTTCGATGGCCAGAAAAACACAGTCTCGGAAATGGATGCGCTGGTGGCATATCTGCAAAGCTTAGGCACACTCGCCGACATCAAAGATTACCAACTGCAAGAGGAGCAGAAAAACTAATGGAAACATTTGCACATTACGCACCGATGGCGGGGTTACTTTTTTTCTTCTTTGTTTTCGTTGGCATTGCCATTTGGGCATGGCGGCCCAGTGCCAAAAAAGAATTCCAACGCCTTGGCATGATTCCGCTGAAGGAGGACAATCATGACTGACCCTAACAAACCCATCGATCGCGACGAACATTCGGGTGCGCAAACCACCGGCCACGAGTGGGATGGTATCAAGGAGCTGAACCTGCCAGCCCCGCGCTGGTGGCTGGTTGTGTTTGCCATCACCTGTATCTGGGCGGTGGGTTATTGGGTGGTCTATCCCGCATGGCCAACGCTTTCGGGTGAAGGTGAGCGTGGCGGCACCGAAGGCATGGCGGGGTGGACGCAATATAAGCAACTCGCCAAGCAGCAGGGCGAGATTAATGCCCGTCGTGGCGAGTTTTCAGCAAAAATAAAAACTTATTCGCTGGAAGAAATCCAGAAAGACCCTGAGCTTTATGCTTTTGCGGTGGCGGGCGGTAAAACTATGTTCAAAGAAAACTGCTCGGCGTGCCATGGTACGGGCGCGGCGGGTGGCAAGGGCTACCCGAACCTCAACGATGATGACTGGATTTGGGGTGGCGATTTACAATCCATCTACCATACGCTGAAAGTGGGCGTGCGTGCCAACCACCAGGATACTCGAAGCTCGCAGATGCCTGCATTCAGCGGCATGTTGAATAAAGAGCAAATGTCGAACGTTGCCGATCATGTGTTGAGCCTATCCAGCGGCAAAGGCGGCAATGAGGCAGGGACAACTTTGTTCAAGCAAAACTGTTCATCCTGCCATGGCGCAGAAGGTAAGGGTGGGCGCGAGTTTGGCGCACCAAACTTGGCGGATGCGATTTGGCTTTACGGCGGTACTAAAGCGGATATTACCGCACAAATGGCAACCCCGCGCTATGGGGTGATGCCGACTTGGGAGAGCCGCTTGCCGGATGAAACCATAAAACAGCTGACGATTTATGTGCATTCGCTCGGCGGGGGTGAGGCTGCCGCGCCCATCAAATAACGCATGGAACAGCCGATTCAGTTATTTGCGAAACGCAAAAAAATCTACCCGCGCCGCGTGTGGGGCAAATTTCGCAAACTGAAATGGGTGGCGATGGTGGTGCTACTCGCCATCTATTATGGCGCACCGTGGCTGCGTTGGCAACGTGGCAAGCAAATGCCCGATCAGGCGATTCTCATTGACCTAGATCATACCCGCGCGTATTTTTTCGGTATCGAGATCTGGCCGCAAGAAGTATATTACCTCACCGGAATTCTCATTTTAGCGGCGCTCGGTTTATTTTTCATCACCTCGCTGCTTGGCCGCGTCTGGTGCGGCTATGCCTGCCCGCAAACGGTATGGACCGACCTTTTCGTGTGGGTCGAACGCATCGTGCAAGGCGACCGCAATGCGCGTAAGAAACTCGACGAATCCCCGTGGAATTTCGATAAAATCTGTAAAAAAGGGCTGACGCATATTCTTTGGCTCATCATCGGCCTGTGCACCGGGGGGGCGTGGGTGTTCTATTTCAATGATGCGCCGACGTTGATGGACCAGATCATCCCTTTTGGTGTGCCTTGGAGTGTGGGTGCGTGGGTTCTC
>CAZZCK010000095.1:0-2534 GCA_964652475.1 uncultured Azospirillum sp. | reverse complement strand
GGCTACCCGCCCGAGGATTTGATATTGATTCCGGCGTTTCGGCAAGCGGCGATGGTAGCAGCGCAGGAAGTGGCTGAGGCAACGCGCGATTTGCCCTGCGACCTGATCTTCGGCAGCCTGTGGGAGCGAAGCGGCACGCACGATGTTTCAGCAGACCAACCGCGAGCCAATCAAATATTCAATGCCAGCTTACTTGCCGCGAAAGGGCGGCTGAGCGTGGTGCGCGAGAAGCATGATTTGCCCAATTACGGTGTGTTCGATGAAAAGCGCGTGTTTGATGTCGGCGCTGAGCCCAGCGTGATCGAGTGGCGCGGCATTACCCTCGGCGTGCTGATCTGCGAAGAGGTATGGGATGTGAATGCCGCCAAGGCACTTGCGGCGCAAGGGGCCGAAATGCTGCTGGTGCAGAATGCCTCGCCCTACCATATTGGCAAAGCGGGGCAGCGCAAAAAAGTGGTCGATGCGGCGGTGGCGGCAACGGGCCTGCCGCTGGTGTATCTCAATCTTGTCGGCGGGCAGGACGAGCTGGTGTTCGATGGCCGTTCCTATGCGGTTGGGGCTCTAGGCCGCGATGTCGCCCGGCTGCCGGCGTTTATGGAATCGCTGGGGATAACGAAGTGGGAGAAGCTGGCCCCTCACCCGAAATCGCGTAGTGCGATTTCGACCTCTCCCCAAAGGAGAGGTATTCCTGGTGGCAGTGTCGATGCCTCGAGCGAACCTCTCCTTTGGGGAGAGGTCGAAAAACGTTCTTTACGTTTTTCGGGTGAGGGGGTGGCACCAGTTGCTCCCAATCCTAACGGCTGGCACTGCACTGCCGCCCCCATGGTGGAAATCTCGACCGATGAGCGTACGATTTACCATGCGCTGGTGCTCGGGCTTCGTGATTATGTGGAGAAAAATAATTTCCCGGGTGTGGTGCTGGGCCTCTCGGGGGGGATTGATTCGGGGTTAACGGCCGCCATCGCCGCCGATGCTCTGGGCCCTGAGAAAGTACACACCATTCGCCTGCCCAGCCCGTTTACGAGTGACGATAGCCTCGAGGATGCCGAGCAATTGGCGGCAGCACTGGGCCTTCGGATGGATACGATCCCCATCACCGCGCTCATGGATACGTCGCGCCAGACGCTGGCCCCGCTGTTCCAAGGCCGCCATGCCGATACGACCGAGGAGAATATTCAGGCGCGCATCCGCGGCATGTTGCTGATGGGCATGAGCAATAAATTCGGTTCCATGGTGCTGACGACGGGCAATAAATCCGAAATGTCGGTCGGCTATGCCACGCTCTATGGCGATATGTGCGGTGGGTTTAGTGTGCTCAAGGATGTGTATAAAACGACGGTGACGCGACTGGCCGTGTGGCGGTCGGCCGCGCCGACAGGCGTTTTAGAAGCGTGCGGGTTTTTGGGGGCGGCATCGACCACCATCCAGCCCGTTATCCCCACCCGCATGATCGAAAAGCCGCCGACCGCCGAGCTGCGCCCCAACCAGCGCGATGAGGACTCACTGCCGCCCTACGCCGTGCTCGATGCGATTTTGCGCGGGCTGATCGAGCGGCAATTATCGGTCGCGCAATTGGTGGCCGAGGGCATGGATAAAGCAACCGTTGAGCGCGTGGCGCGGTTGGTAGCCGGAGCGGAATATAAGCGCCGCCAAAGCGCACCGGGGGTGAAAATCACCCCGATGGCCTTTGGCCGCGACCGCCGCTGGCCGATTACTAACCGCTGGCGGTTTGGGTGAGTGGGGGAGTTGTTAGTCGTTAGTTAAGATGGTCTGCATGCGTGCTGATGATGAGCCGTTGCCCTGCCTTCACCCTCGCGGCATAATCTTCACGCAATTGTCATACGCGGCGGCGGGTGGATGGGGTAGAGTTACATCGAAATTACGAATGAGGAGATAACACATGGCGGGCGATCAAAACCCATGGGGTGATGACGGTGATGAACCCAATCCATTTGCTGGTGATCCGGGTTTACAAGTGCCGACAAAAGGCGTGACTGTTGGCGGTGTAGGTAGTCAAGGCCGTGTTGCGGGGGGGGGCTTAAAGCCACTCGTAGATCCAAGCCAGCTAGTAGTTCAGCCATGGGCAAGTGAAGATCTATACGAATCCACTGGAAAACCTCGCGGTCGCCAATAACCCACACTCCCGCCTTGAACCTCGGATAAAAATCCTCTAACGCTCGCGCCTTAGGGGATTTTTTATTTGCTGTGTCTGTCATCCCGGCCTCGTGCCGGGATCCTCCCGCAAGGTGTAGTGTGATGCTGAAACAGCGGTAGCATGTGGCAGGAGATCCCGGCACGAGGCCGGGATGACGGGTATACATCAAGGTTGCGCACAGGGAACGTTATGACGAACAACGAACAACAAACAACGAATAACATTCTTGTGCGTTTTGCGCCCAGCCCCACCGGCTGGCTGCATGTGGGCAATGTGCGCACGGCGATTGCCAACTACCTGTTCGCCAAATCACTTGGCGGCAAATTCATGCTGCGCATTGATGATACCGACCGCGCGCGCAGCGAGGCGCAGTATGAGG
>CAZZCK010000094.1:0-2661 GCA_964652475.1 uncultured Azospirillum sp. | reverse complement strand
CGTCGCGCCCTTGGGGCTTGCTTATGCCAGCAGTCGCTTCGAAAGAAAATAGTTTGTTGAAGTAATCACTCGCAGCTGCTGAACATTTCGAAATATTAGTGATAGCACTGCCTGCGACGTAGGTAGCTGCAAGTTTAGGGCAGTGCTCTTCTCCAAGAGCCATCACCGCGGCTTTTTGAGCGACAATAAATTGAGCACTTAGCTTGGCTAAATCTCCAGCTATGATAGCCGGTTCCGCAGGTGGGGTCGTGCGAAGACGTGCAAAGTTGGTTTTGACTTCTTCAATGCTACCAAAATTAATGGCCATAACCGTACCTGTCGTGTGCGAAGTTTTTTCCTTATGTTTAAACTAGCACGCAATTGTTACAGTTGTGTGACAATGGCCGCGATTTTATGTGAAGGTTTTGTGACAATTGGGTCTAATTGCCTAAAATTCAGGCACGGTTCTTACATTCTCTTCCGCTTGAATTTTTAGGGATTTTTGCACGAAAATTGCGGGATGATGTGCGTAGAATAGCCATTCTATTTCAAACATCAGCCTGAAATTTTCAGCCCAAAAGCACCAAAAGACGAGTGGCAGAGAATGTAAGAACCGTACCTAGCTAATTTACTTGGCGAGTGCGGCGTCGAGATTGGCGCGGTCAGCATCCAGTTGCGCGGCGAAATTGGCGTCACGCGGGGTGATTTCGCGCTCGGATTTGCTGCGTAAGGCGGCGTCGGCAAAGCTGCCATTCGCGGATTTGGGGCTGAAGCGGTCCATCCATCCGCCGCTGGCTTTATCGGCTGCTTTGGCTTTTTCATGCTGGCCTTCCGCGGCGTGATGCGCCAGGTCGTTCACATGATGGCCGGCCGCATTCGTCGCATTGGCGGCGGCGGTTTTGCTGGCGAGGGCGGCATTGATATCGGCCTGAGCACCTGCATGCGATTTGGCGGCGGTCGCGGTATCCAACCCGCTTGGCTCCGGCATCGGCGGCGGTGGGGGCGGCGGTGGCACCACCACCGTGGTGGTCGCGGGGATTTGATGCAAGGAGGCAATCGCCGGTTTGGCCGCCAGCGCGACGGCGGTTGCGCCACCAATCACGGGTGCTGCGTTGTTAATGGCGGTAACGGCCCCGGTGCTGATGGTTTCAGTCAGGCCCAGCGTTTCCATCAGGCTGGTGCCCCAGCTGCTGAGATACGCGCCGCTGGTGCCCACCGCGTTCGCGACCGTCGGGGTGGCGGAGGTGACCAGGCTACTGATACTGTCGCCAATCCAGGCGATGCCGCTTTCGATCCCGCCGGCGATGGGGCCAAGGACGGAATTGCCCTGAATTGCGCTCGTCAGCCAGGGTATGCCCGCTTCAAAGGCCAACACACCGGCCACGGCGGCGAGAACCACGGCGCTGACGATGACCGCGCCTTTGACGATTCCACCCCAGTTGATTTCGCGGCGCACGGTGGGTGCGGCCTCGATCGGGGCTTCGTTTGCGGCTGGTTCGATGTTCGCCATGACTACCAATACAAAGTTTGACTCAGTATCATTTATAGCATGATCGTCGGGTAATAAATGTGACAGTTGCGTGAAGTTTAGCCAGGCGCGGTTCGCTCACGCGATTTTTTCAAACTCTGAAGGTTTTTTAAAATTTTTTCTGCCGATTTCAGGAGAAAATTGCCATCAAATGGGCATAAAATGTCCATCAATTGGGTGTTTTTTTCGTATTTTTTGCCCATTTTTTGCAGAGCACAGGGGACAAAATACCCATGGATCCGGCTAATGGTGCCTTGGCACGGTGATCGTCTCGGGATCGGTATCGCCATAGGCCATCGTATCCAGGCGATGGACACGGGTATAGATTTCAAGCGAGCGCTCGGATAGCTGAGCGAGGTAATGCGGCATGCGCGCGAGATTCTCTTTTGCCGCCTCGAGGCAAATATCGCCGCCTTCAAGGCGGTAGCGTTCCGCGGCTTTGGCTTCCTCGATGCGGCCTGAATGAATCGCCCGACGCACCATCAGCCAGGCCATGATACTGGTGAGGCGCAAGGTCACGCGCGACATTTCCTGAGCAAATAGCATGGCTTGGCCACCGTCGCTGCTCAGCACTGCCTGATCTTGCGCGCCGCGCGACTGGAAATAATGGTGGGCATCGAACAGCAGGGCCAGTGTTTCATTGAAAACCCCCGGCAGAAAGAGTAAATGCTGCGAGGGAGATAAGGGCTGATTGTTCATGAGATGCATGGGGGTCGCCTTTGCTGATAGGGCCGTTTCGCGTGTGTCGTCGCTACGTCATAGGATAGCGTAGAATTAGTAAAGATTACGTTAAGATTTGGGCGTAAAAGTCGCGGGCGCGCCTCTGTCGAGGGATGAGGCGGATAGCAGCGAAAAGGCTGGAAATAATTAACTGAACGTTCATTTTTTATTTGGTATCCATTGAAACATAATATAAAATCTGAATGGGTTTTAGCCAATGCGGGCAGTGGAAAAACCACCAGGCTGAGCGAGCGGGTGGTCGCGCTTTTGCTCAGCAATGTGCCGCCCGAGCATATTGTGTGCCTGACCTATACCAAAGCGGCGGCAAGCGAAATGCGTGAGCGGGTGCTCAAGCGCTTGCGGCAGCTATTGCTCGACGATGACGCGACCTGCGCCGCCCGTATTGAAGCACTGCTGAAACGCCCGGCAACGGC
>CAZZCK010000093.1:0-2741 GCA_964652475.1 uncultured Azospirillum sp. | reverse complement strand
TGCTGAATGTCTCCGGCCACCGTCTCGGCACCATGGAAGTCGAATCCGCACTCGTTGCCAACCCGCTCGTGGCCGATGCCGCAGTGGTAGGTAAGCCGGACGATCTGACGGGCGAAGCCATCTGCGCGTTTGTCGTGCTCAAGCGTCCCTGCCCGCAGGGCGACGAAGCGCTGCAAATCGCCACCGATCTACGCAACTGGGTCGCCAAGGAAATTGGCCCCATCGCCAAGCCCAAAGACATCCGCTTCGGCGACAACCTGCCCAAGACGCGCTCCGGCAAGATCATGCGCCGTCTGCTGCGCTCGCTCGCCAAGGGTGAGGAAGTCACGCAGGACGTCTCCACCCTTGAGAACCCGGCCATTCTGGATCAGCTCAAGAGCGGCCTGTAATCGCTTCAGCGCTGCAACGGCATCATGCGTGATCGCCGTTGCAGCGGCTAAATCCGAAAGACTTGAATGAAATTTTTCTGGGAAGACGAAGCGCTGTCACCGCGTGAGATTGTCGATCGCGTGATCACCGGCCGTCGCACCGTCCGTGCTTTCCTGCCCACCCCACTGCCCCAAGGGGAAGCCGAGCGTATTTTAGAAATTGCCTCGCGTGCCCCGTCTGGCGGCAATATGCAACCTTGGCAGGTGCATTTGCTTGAGGGTGCTGCGCTCAAGCGCTTGGTCGAAGCTGCCTGCTATGCCTACGACTACCAGCCCGAAGAACGTCGCGCCGAGTACGACTACTATCCGCAAGAATTTTTCGAGCCGTATGCCGCCCGTCGCCGTAAAGTCGGCTGGGATTTGTACACGTTGCTCGGCATCACGCGCGGCGACAAAGGCAAGATGAAGGTCCAGCAGCGCCGTAACTTCGAATTCTTTGGCGCGCCGACAGGATTGATTTTTACCATCGACCGTAAGCTCGCCCAAGGCAGCTGGCTCGACTACGGCATGTTTCTACAAAACATCATGATTGCTGCTCGGGCACGTGGCATTGAAAGCTGCGCCTTGGCTTCGTGGATGGAATATCCAGCTGTCGTTGCCAGAGCCCTACGTATTCCCGACAGTCAAATGATCGTCTGCGGCATGGGTCTCGGTTACGGCGATCCCGCCGCCCCAGAAAACAGCTTGCAAAGCGAACGCGAACCCGTGAGCAGCTTTGTTATTAAGCACAAATAAAAAGATATGAACGTCGCCAACGAACTCACCTCCCGCCAGCGCATCGACAAATGGCTCTGGGCGGCTCGCTTCTACAAAACCCGCAGCATCGCCTGCCAGTCGATTGATGGCGGCCACGTGCGCGTCAATGGTCAGCCCATCAAACCCTCGCGCGAAATCCGCGTCGGTGACGAGCTTGATATCCGCAGTGGCGAACAACGCTGGGTCGTGATCGTCAAAGCGCTGCATGCACTACGCCGTCCCGCGCCCGAAGCGCGCACCATGTACGAGGAAACCGAAGCCAGCTTCAACGCCCGCGTCCAAGCCTCCGAAATGCGCAAGCTTGCGCCCACCCCCGGCGCCGACATTCGCGGCCGCCCCACCAAGCGCGACGCCCGCCAGATCAAGCGTTTCCGCGAGGGTTAAGCGAAAACTTATATGAACAAGTCACGGCTGTATAAGTTTGCGAGTGATCAACGAATTTCTCCGTTCGTGAAGTGGTTCGTAATTGTCGTATTCGTATTCTTTTTGCTTCTGGGCTTAATCGGTGCGCTCGGAGGTGATTGGGAGTTGGTCAGCGGGGTTGGCGTAGTTTTATTGTTAATTGGTCCTTGTGTGTTGATGGTTTGCTATCCCGGGCGCTATCTAATGCGACCACCACCAGACGGTGGGGCGTACTTTTCTGTATGGACATTCAGGCAGTTTCTTAAAGACTATCCCGGATGGGATGGGAAGCTCGTATTGGGTTTGATCATTGGCTTGTTGATGCTGAATTTCCTTAGTGCTTTGCATCACTTTTTCTCCAATTGAGGAATGTCAGTAATCCGATTAAAAAAGGCCTTGGCAATGCCAAGGCCTTTTTGCTTTCTGCCTGAACAAAACTAGCTCATCACTCCGGCCACAAGCGCACCGCCAAAGCAGCGAGGGCGGATGTCATGGCCAGCCCCAACACGCCTAGCCAGCCCCAGTGCGCTAGCAGCAGGCTGCCGAGGCCGGCGCCGATGGCCATGCCGGTGAACATGCCCACAAACAGCACCGCGTTCAGCCGGCTGCGGGCAGCGGGGTCGATGCCGTACACAATCGTTTGGTGTGCCACCAGCGCGGCTTGTACGCCCAGATCAAACCCCAGCGCGCCTGCCGCAAGCAACCATAGTTGGGCTTGGGTCGAGAGCACCGGGCCGAACAACATCGCCGCGAACGACACCGCCACCAACCCGCTACCCAAGCGCGTTACCAACGCCGGGCCGCGACGGTCGGCCAGGCGGCCGGCCAAGGGTGCAGCCAACGCACCCGCTGCGCCGGCTAAACCAAATGCCCCGGCGGCGGTGCTGCCCAGATGAAACGGGGCGCCATTCAACATGATGGCCAGCGTGCACCAGAAGGCGCTAAAGCCCACCGCCAACAAGCCCTGCGCCAGCGCAGCACGACGCAAGGCCGCATGCTCACGCGTCAGCGCCCACAACGATGCCATCAGCGCGCGGTAGGGTGCTTGGGTCGTCGGCGCAAACGCGGGCAAATACACGCGTGCCGCAATTGCCACCAACGCAATGCTCTGTGCCGCGGCGAGGAACATTGCGCGCCAGCCAAAGTGTTCCGCCA
>CAZZCK010000092.1:1227-2906 GCA_964652475.1 uncultured Azospirillum sp. | reverse complement strand
CCTGTGCATGACGCAATAAACCGTTGCGCGGCGCGGCGTAACCGTTATTCATCATCGCCATGAGTGATGCACCGACCATTCTGCAAGTGCTACCGCGCCTCGAATCCGGTGGGGTCGAGCGTAACTGCATCGAGCTGACCCAAGCCATCAGCGCGGCGGGCATGAGGCCGCTCGTCGCCTCGGCGGGTGGGGCATTGCTGGCGCATATCCGCCATGCCGGGGGTGAGCATATGACCCTACCGCTCGATCGTAAGAGCCCATGGGTGATCTGGCAAAATGCCTGGCGGATGTACCGCTTGATTCAATCGCGCAAAGTGAGCCTCATCCATGCTCATAGCCGGGCGCCCGCATGGTCGGCGTATTTTGCAGCGAAATGGGCGGGTATTCCATTCATGACGACGTTTCATGGCCGCTACGGCACCGAAGGCCGCTACAAAAAACGCTATAATAGCGTGATGCTTAAAGGCGCGCGGGTGATTGCAGTCTCGCAGTTTATCAAGGAGCATATCATCAGCGAATATGGCGGCGACCCCTTGTCGATTCGTACCATTCATGGCGGGGTCGATGTCGCCTTGTTTGATGAAAAACGCCTGATTCCCGAGCGGATTGCGCAACTCACCCGCAGCTGGAAAATTGAAGATCAGTTCGCGCCGGTGATTTTTTGCCCCGGGCGCATCAGCCGCATCAAGGGCCAGCATGTGCTGATCGAGGCGCTGGCAACGCTTGGCCCGCTGCCATTTATATGCATCATCGCCGGCAGCGATCATGGCCACGAGGAGTATCATGGCGAGTTGCTCGACCTCATCCGCACCCGCGGGCTTGAGGGCAAGGTGCGTATTGCGTCACCCACCCAGTTCATGGCGGAGGCTTACACCTTGTCGAATATTGTCGTGGTACCCTCGATCCAGCCGGAATCGTTCGGCCTCGTCGCGGTGGAGGCCCAGGCGATGGGGCGGCTTGTGATCGCGACCGACCACGGCGGCGCGCGCGAAACCATTCTGCCCAACGAAACCGGCTATCTCGTGCCGCCGGGCCATGTCGCCATGCTCGCCGAGGCGATCCGCTTTGCCCTTGGGCGCGACGAGCGGGTGGTCAACGCTATGGGCGAGTTCGCTCGCGCGCATGTGCGCAAGCATTTCAGCTCGGCGCGCATGAAGGCCGATACCGTTGCGGTCTATCGTGAGTTGCTGCCATGAACACGTCGCCAGAGCATATTCTTGTCATCAAGCATGGGGCGCTGGGGGATATTATTCTCGCCACCGCATGCTTCAAAGCGATTCGTGCGCATCACCCGGATGCAAAAATTACCTGCCTGACCAGCAAAACTTATGCAAATTTGCTCGAAAAATGCCCATTTTTTGATGAAATTTTGGTCGATTTGAAGCCAAAATACCATCATTTTCGTCAAATAAAGCGTCTAAAAACCCTCTTAAATAGCAAAAAATGGGCCTGGATTTACGATTTACAGACCAGTAACCGCACCACGCTCTACCCGTGGCTCATCGCCCGGCCATGGCCATGCATCAGCAACATCAGCCGCCATACCAGCCATGGATTCATCGATCCCGATCGCACCCGCAACCACGCGCTCGAGAATTTGCGCCTGCAACTTGCCGTCGCCGGGATCAAGGATGTCGGGCTGCCAGATATAGGCTGGCTGGAGGAAGAAGTGCCTGGTG
>CAZZCK010000092.1:0-1127 GCA_964652475.1 uncultured Azospirillum sp. | reverse complement strand
GGTGCGGCGCATCGGCCCGAGAAACGCTGGCCTGCGGAGCATTATGCGCGCCTCGCCCAGGCGCTGGTGACGCGGGGTATCCGCCCGGTATTGATCGGCACCGAGGCGGAAGGTGCGGCGCTCGACGCGATCGCGGCCAAGGTGCCTGAAGCATTGAACTTACGTGGCAAAACCAGCATTGCGCAACTGGCGACCCTGGCCCGCCGCGCGACATTGGCGGTGGGCAATGACACGGGCCCCATGCATATTATTGGCGCGAGCCATTGCCCTTCGTTGGTGCTGTTCAGCCATGCGAGCGACCCGGTGCGTAGTGCGCCGGTAGGTGAATCTGTCACCGTGCTGCGCGAGCCAGACCTGGCCGAGTTGAGTGTTGATCGTGTGCTGGCGGCATGCACGATGAAATAGCTGTCATGCGACGGGGTGACGGTCAAAACCACGCGGCGAGCGCTTGACACGCACCCCATAAACCCTAATGTACGCGCCCATCTTCGGAGTTTGTATGAATAGCGCCCAACCCGCCTTTGCTGAAATTACCGTGACCTTGCCTGATGGCAGCACACGTGCCTACGCGAGCGGGACGACTGGCGAACAGGTGGCGGCGAGCATTGGCGCAGGCTTGGCCAAAGCAGCCGTGGCTATGAAGGTGGATGGAGTGCAGCGTGATTTGTATGCGCCGCTAACGCAGGATGTGAAACTGCAATTGCTCACCGCAAAAGACGCGGAAGGCATCGAGATCATACGCCACACCATCACCGCGCAGCTGCTCGCGCGCGCGGTGAAGGAGCTGTTCCCCGGCGCGAAGCTTGCGATTGGGCCGACGATTGACCATGGATTTTACTACGATGTCGAGTCACCACAAACCATCACGCCCGATGATTTGCCAACGCTCGAAGCGAAAATGGCCGAACTGCTTAAAACCCAACATAGCGTGACTCGCGAGATCTGGAAACGCGCCGATGCGATTGCCATGTTCGAGGCGCGCGGTGAGAGCTACAAGGCCGAAATCATCCGCACCGCGCCGAACGAGCCAGTTGGGGTCGATACACCGAAAGACCATGTCTCGCTCTATCGTCAAGGCAGTGGGGATGATGCGTTCATCGATTTATGTTTTGGCCCGCATGTGCCAA
>CAZZCK010000091.1:0-3038 GCA_964652475.1 uncultured Azospirillum sp. | reverse complement strand
GAGCCACACGGTGCGCTGCATGGCCTCATGCGCGTGCGCCAATTCACGCAGGATGACGCGCATATCTTCTGTCGCGAAGACCAGATTGTTGCCGAGGTGCGCCAATTCTGTGAATTGGCGGATAAGGTCTATAAAGATTTGGGCTTCACCAATTACACGATCAAGCTTGCCCTGCGCCCTGAAAAACGCTTCGGCACGGATGCGATGTGGGATAAGGCAGAAAGCGAACTGCGCACCGCAGTGCTCGAGGCCGGGCTTGATAAAGAACATGGTTTTGAAGAGCTACCTGGCGAAGGCGCGTTTTATGCACCGAAGCTTGAGTGGCATCTGACTGATGCGATTGGCCGCACCTGGCAAGTGGGCACCATTCAATCCGACCGCGTATTGCCGGAGCGGCTGGATGCGAGCTATGTCGGTGAGGATGGCGAGAAGCACCGCCCGGTCATGCTCCACCGCGCAATTTTTGGTTCATACGAGCGTTTTATCGGCATTCTCATCGAGCATTATGCGGGCAAGTTGCCGGCATGGCTTGCGCCCACTCAGGCCGTCGTCTGCTCCATCACCAACGAGTTTGATGGCTATGGGATGGAAGTGCTCGAGGCGCTGAAAGCCAAGGGTATCCGCGCGCAATTTGATAATCGTGCGGAGAAAATTAATTTCAAAGTGCGCGACCATTCATTGCAAAAAGTGCCGTATATTATTGCGGTGGGCGGGCGCGATGCCGAAGGACGTACGGTGGCCTTGCGCACGCTGGGCAGTGATGGCCAGCAAACACTGGCGCTTGACGTGGCCGTTCAAACCCTTGTAAAGGAGTGCCAGCCGCCAAGTTGTTAGGCGTCATCCCGGCGATGCCGGTATCTCCCGCATCAGGCTTACAGCATTTGGCAGGAGATCCCGGGACGAGCCCGGGATGACACATTCCTATCGATGGTGTTGCACTAAACCAACCGGAGTAACAAACGAATGAATTTGACCCATGGCTCTTAAAGAAAAACGCGGCCCCGAGCCTCGCATTAACCGCGAAATCACCCTCGATAAAATCCGCCTGATTGGCGCGAATGGCGAAATGATTGGCATCACCAGCGTGAGCGAAGGCTTGCGTGTGGCCGCCGCGGCGAGCATGGATCTCGTCGAAATTTCACCGCATGCCGAGCCGCCCGTATGCAAGGTCATGGATTACGGAAAATTCCGTTTCGCCGAGCAAAAGAAACTGCAAGAGCAGCGCAAAAAGCAAAAAGTTATTCAGATTAAAGAAATCAAGCTGCGTCCGGGCATCGGCCAGCATGACCTTGAAATCAAGCTGCGCGCGATTCACAAATTTCTGGAAGATGGCGATAAGGTGAAGCTGACGCTTCGGTTCCGTGGCCGCGAAATGGCGCACCAGGAATTGGGCATGGCCGTGCTGAAGAAGGTGCGCGAGCAGCTTGCCGATAAAATCAAGGTCGAGCATGAGCCGAAAATGGAAGGCCGCCAGGTGATGATGGTCGTCGCCCCCGCAAAGCATTAGGTGGCGGCTCGTCGCTGAATATCTCGCTTGGGTGCAGGCGACTTCTAGGCCCCAGCCACCGCGATCACGTCCCCGCCGCATGCCGCAATTAGCGTAGCGATTTCGCTGCGTGCGGCGTCGTTGCGGCTCGCATCCGGTGAGCGCAGCACGAGCGTGGTGCGGTAGCCACTTGCGGCCTCGTAGGTCGGGTAGCTGCCAATATCGACATCCGCATAACGGTTCTGAATTTCCGTGAGGCCTGCGGCAATCGTGCCCTCGAGTAAGTTGGTGGCGATGCTGGTGGAAAGCACCGTAGCGCCGCCTTTGAGGTGGGGGATGATGGCATCGAGCATGGCTTGCATAATGCGCGGCACCCCGGCCATCACGAACACATTGCCGATACGAAAGCCCGGCGCGGTGGAGACGGCGTTGGGGATCAGCTCGCTGCCCAGCGGCACATCCGCCATTTTGAGGCGTGATTCATTAATATCATCCTTTGAATAATGCGCGCGCAGTGCTCTTTCTGCATCCGGGTGGCGATGGATAGGCACACCGAACGCTTTAGCAATCGAAGCGCTGGTAATATCATCATGCGTTGGCCCAATGCCGCCGGTGGTGAAGATATAGTCATACTGCACGCGCACGGCGTTGATGGTATCGACAATGGTTTGCTCCACATCCGGCACCACGCGCACTTCGCGCAGTTGAATCCCTGCCTCGTTCAGCTTGACGGCGAGATGGGCAAGGTTTTTATCTTGCGTGCGGCCCGAGAGGATTTCGTTACCGATGATGACTAAGCACGCAGTAATAATAGTGGGCACTGTATAAACCTATTTCTGTGGGCATCTGCGTTGTCATGTCCGTGCTCTGTCGGTCATGTACCTTAGTGTACACTCCCTCCTTGCGCGCGGGCGCTTCTCGCATCTGCTCCACATAAATGAGGTTTCTTACAGCGCCCACAAAACAAATAAGCTGCTTCGCGCGTGCTTGCAAGCCCAAGCACAATCTGGCAGATCATAGGCATGAACGATGCTACTGAAGATGACGATGCCTACGACACGCGCGAGATTCCGCTGCATGGGCCAGCGGAATTTGCCGCCATGCGCAAGGCGGGCGCACTCGCCGCGAGTATTCTCGATGACATGGTGGAAGTCGTGCGCGCGGGCATTACGACGGATGCGATCAACACGATTTGCCATGATAAAATCATTGCGGCGGGCGCGATCCCTGCACCACTAGGCTATCGCGGGTTTCCGAAATCCATCTGCACGAGCGTCAACCATGTGGTGTGCCACGGCATACCGGATGCGCGCATGCTGGCGAACGGCGACATGGTGAATATCGATGTGACAGTGATTGTGGATGGCTGGCACGGCGATACCAGCCGCACCTATTGGGTGGGCGATGTAGCGACCAAGGCGCGCCGCCTCACGCAAGTGACGTATGACGCGATGATGAAGGGGATTGAGGCGGTTCGCCCGGGTGCGACCACGGGGGATATTGGCCACGCGATACAAACCTACGCCGAGAGTTTTGGCTATTCCGTGGTGCG
>CAZZCK010000090.1:2181-3284 GCA_964652475.1 uncultured Azospirillum sp. | reverse complement strand
AATCTGGGCAAAGACCCCGAAGTGCGCGCCACCCAAAGCGGTGCGGAAATCTGCAACCTCACCCTGGCGACCAGCGAAAACTGGAAGGATAAAGCGACCGGCGAGCGCAAAGAAAAAACCGAATGGCACCGCGTGGTGATTTTCAACGAGGGTCTGGTGCGCGTGGCCAAGGAATATCTGCGCAAAGGCAGCAAAGTCTATATCGAGGGCCAATTGCAAACGCGTAAATGGACCAACAAAGAAGGCCAGGATCAATATTCCACCGAGGTGGTGCTGCAAAACTATAACGGCAACCTGACCATGCTCGACAGCCCGCGTGACCGTCAAGCCGGCGGCGATGCCGGTGGCTACAGCCAAAGCGGCAATGCGAGCTATGGGAGCAGCACGAGCCCGCAGCGCGCCCGCGTCGCCGAGGCGGAGCTCGACGATGAGATTCCGTTTTAGTTATTGCTCTGTCATCCCGGGCTCGTCCCGGGATCTCCCGCAACAACCTCCCATTTTTCTTGCTTAAAAGAATGATATATGTGGAAGGAGATCCCGGGACGAGCCCGGGATGATACTCACCTACATCAACCGAGCCTCTTGCGCATGACAAAAAAACTTCCTTTCCAAAAAATGCATGGCGCGGGTAACGATTTTATCGTGCTCGATGCGCGCACCCATGGCGTCAGCCTTTCGAAAGAACAGGCGGTGCATCTGTGTGACCGCCACCTTGGCATTGGCTGCGACACGCTGGTGATGTTGGAAACATCGACGGATGCGGATGTCGCCGTACGCTTCATCAATGGCGATGGCAGTGTAAGCGCCACCTGCGGCAATGCCACCCGCTGTGTCGCCGATATTTTAATGCGTGAAACGGGTAAGGATTCCGCGCGCATTGCAACCGGTGTTGGCGTGCTCACCGCGAGCCGTAACGCGGCGGGGCTGATTACCGTCAACATGGGCACGCCCAAGTTTGGTTGGGCGGAAATTCCGCTTGCCGAAAGCCGCAACACCATGCATTTGGGCCTTGAAATGGGGCTACTCGCCGACCCCGTGGCGGTGAATATGGGCAACCCGCATGCGGTGTTTTTTGTGCGCGATTTGGCCCATATCAAAATGGG
>CAZZCK010000090.1:0-2081 GCA_964652475.1 uncultured Azospirillum sp. | reverse complement strand
ACACCCTTCGTCATCCTCGTTGTCGGCGTCAATGGCAATGGTAAAACCACCACCATCGGCAAAATGGCGCACCAGATGATGGGTGAAGGCAAACGCGTCATGCTGGTCGCGGCCGATACATTCCGCGCCGCTGCGGTCGAGCAGCTCGAGCGCTGGAGCGCGCATGCGGGCTGCGCCTTTGTGCGAGGGGCTGAAAATGCCGACCCGGCTTCCGTCGCCTATGCGGGGCTTGAAAAAGCGATCGCGGACTCGGTCGATGTGGTGTTCATCGACACCGCCGGGCGCCTCCATACCAAGGATAATCTCATGGCCGAGCTTGGCAAAATCACCAAAGTGCTCGGTAAATTACTGCCCGATGCGCCGCATGCCGTGATCCAAGTGCTCGATGCGACGACCGGCCAGAATGCCCTGGCGCAGGTGAAGGCATTCAGCGCCGTGGCGAAGCTGACGGGCCTCGTGGTAACGAAGCTCGATGGCACGGCCAAAGCCGGCATTGTGGTCGCGCTCGCCGAGCAATTTCGCTTGCCCATCCACGCGATTGGGGTGGGCGAGGGGCCGGAGGATTTGCAGCCCTTTTCGGCGGATGACTTCGCGAAAGCCCTGGTCGGGTTGTAGCGCGCGACCCTGCCTTCATATGAACCAGGGGTTGTGCCGATAGCCGGTCATCTTCATTAAACTGTCAAACTACGCCTCGCCGATCGCTGCTATGATGGGCTTTATGGCGCGCACAGATAACGAACCAGAAAAGACGCATCACTTCACCACGGTCCATGGCCGTGATCAGTCCGTCGTGGTTGCGGTCAGCTTCACCGATGCGCGTGGTAAGCGTTCCTTCATCCTTGGCCGTGGCGACCCACGGTTTCATGATAAAACTGGCCAATGTATAACGGGTGAAGGGGATAAAGAACTCAAGGTCGGCAAGCTGAAATTCGTCGGTGGTATGATGGAAGATCTTCCGCACGGCCCCAATAAGTGGCAAGGCTTTACAAGCGTGGCAGCGAGTGTCAGTGCGATGGTGCACAATGAGAACATCGTGGCGATGGATAAAAATGGGAACAGCAAAGCGCCGAATGAATTCAGCAAAAATTTTGCTCACAAGCTAGCGCATAATGCTTTCAAGGAACTTGAGGAGGAAATCGGCTTCAACCCGCAAATCCTCAATAGAAATCGCAATCATTTACATACAAAATGCCAGCCCAGCTTGCATTATATGGGGGTCAATCATGGCGCAAAAAGCATGCGCGGCAAGCCAATGGATGTGCATTTTCTGCATCTCGATTTAGGGCGGCTGAGCGCCAATGAGATTGAGACTTTGAAACGTACCACTCGCCCGGCGGATGATATGATCCAAAGCTTGATTGTCGATGAAAACCATCTGCAGTTCGATGCGAACGGCGTGATGTTCGCCAGGCTACATGAAGGCATATCTTGTACCAAGCAAGACTTTAACGGCTTTCCCGAAATGCAAGAATGGACTGCACGCCGCGCGGCGGGAATAGGCCGCTTACAAGCGGCACGCGTGGCGGCGATCGGGCAGCTTCCTGAGCATAAATCCAAGCAACGAGAAGCACGGCGCGGGGCTTCAGTGCTACGCCACATTCACGGTGCCGCGCGCGGCCTTGAGGGCGTGGACACGGGCAGTCTGCATACCTCCGACCCCATCCCCATCATGTCGAGCAACGCTGCGATCATCCAAGCCATTCTCGGCGCGCCACTCCCCCAGCAATCATGGAGCCTCGATGTGCTCAAACCATCTGCGAAAAAAGGCGCTAGCCGTTAGCCGCGCCATCCCGCGCATAAAATCAACATCCGCCCCTAACTGCCCCCATCCTCGGGGGTGGCGAGCAGTTCCGCGGCGGCGGCGAGGCTTTCGTCATCGACATCATCCAGCTCGACCGCGGGCACGGCGTAGCTGCCGGTGAACCATTTGTTGAGGTCGACCTCGCGGCAGCGCGGGGAGCAAAAGGGCCGGCTCGCTTCGGTGCTGGGTTTTTGGCAGATCGGGCAGTGGGGCATGGTCGTCTGTATATCCTTCACGGTGATGGGTGGCCGGTACTGAATTTCGCGCCCACGCGCCCGCG
>CAZZCK010000089.1:0-3365 GCA_964652475.1 uncultured Azospirillum sp. | reverse complement strand
TGGTCGATAGCTGGTACGATACCTATCTTGGGGTTATCATCCTTATCCGCGTGTTCGAGGGCAGCATCAAAAAAGGCCAGAAAGTCCGCTTCATGAATGCCGGCATCACCCAAACAGTTGAGGCGGTGGGGGTATTCACGCCCAAAAAAGTGAACGTGGGCCAGCTTGGGCCGGGCGAGGTTGGCTTTATCCAAACCGGCATCAAGCTTGTTGAAGAATGCAATGTCGGCGATACGATTACGGATGAGCGCCACCAGGCGACGGAGGCATTACCGGGGTTCAAGCCCGTACAGCCGGTGGTGTTTTGCGGCTTATATCCGACCGAATCGGCGGATTTTGAGAACCTCAAGGATTCACTGGCCAAGCTGCGCTTGAACGATGCCAGTTTCAGTTTTGAAACCGAAAGCTCGACGGCGCTGGGCTTTGGCTTTCGCTGCGGTTTTTTGGGCTTGCTGCATTTGGAAATTATTCAAGAACGGCTCGAGCGCGAGTTCGATCTCGACCTCATCACCACCGCGCCCTCGGTGGTCTATAAAATGACCATGCAGAACGATAAGGTCGTCGAGTTACACAACCCCGCCGATTACCCGGATCCGACCCTCATCAAGCAAATGGACGAGCCGTGGATTCATGCCACCATTTTCGTGCCGGATGATTATCTGGGCAATGTGCTCGCCCTATGCACCGAAAAACGCGGCGAGCAGGTGAACCTGACCTATGTCGGCAGCCGCGCGCTGGTGGAATATAAATTGCCGCTGAACGAAGTGGTGTTTGATTTTTATGACCGCCTCAAATCCGGCTCCAAAGGCTATGCGAGTTTTGAATATAAGATTGCCGAATATCGCGAGGCGGATCTGGTGAAGGTCAGCATCCTCGTCAATGGCGAGCCGGTCGATGCGCTCTCGATGATCGTCCACCGCACCCAGGCCGACCCGCGCGGGCGGGCGCTATGTGGCCGGTTAAAAGACCTGATCCCCCGCCATTTATTCCAAATTGCGATTCAAGCGGCCATCGGTGGCAAGGTGATTGCGCGCGAGACGATTTCCGCCATGCGTAAGGATGTTACGGCGAAATGTTACGGTGGTGATATCAGCCGTAAACGCAAGCTGCTTGATAAGCAGAAAAAGGGCAAAAAACGCATGCGCCAGGTGGGCAATGTCGAAATCCCGCAAGGCGCCTTCATCGCGGCCTTGAAGATGGGGGATGAATAGTCGCGCGTGCTTGACAATTTGGTAAGAATATCTTACTATCTTACCATGCAACCGACCATTATTTCCACGCTAACCAGCAAAAGCCAGACGGTGATCCCCAAGACCATTCGCGCCAAAATGGGTTTAAAGCCAGGCGATAGCATTCGTTACTCGGTGAAGGGCGAGCGGGTCGAAATTGAGAAATTGGCCATCCCCACGGGGGAAGATTGGCAAGGCCACAATCCCTTTGCGGCGTTCACCGAATGGGCGAGCGAGGCGGATGAAAAAGCCTTCGCTCATTTACAAAAAACCAGTGAACGGGCATACCGCGCTGGCCGTAAAAAGAAATGAAATCGCTGCTCGAATCCGGCGCGATCTTGATGGTGAGATTCCCATTCGTCGAGGGTAAAGGCTATAAATGGCGCCCGGCGCTTTTACTTAGCAATCGAGCATTTCATAAAACCTACGGCCTATGCTGGGTGATGATGATTACCGGTAGCAAATCACCCTGGCCGGGCGATATTGCGATTCCGCTGCTGGAGGAGACGGGGCTTGGTACAGCATCGGTGCTGCGGGCGGCGAAAATTGCGACCGTGAGCCTCGATGCGGTTACCGTCATCGGGCGGCTTCCCGCAGCGACCCACACGAAGGCCCTGCGATTTGTCCGCGCGCAGATTGCTTAGGGAATGCGGCAATCCCCCCAAGGCGCCTTCATCGCTGCCTTGAAGATGGGGGATGAGAAGTAGCGTTAGTACGCGCGCTCCTTCATTCTGGAATCCGTGATGCCTTGGTGCTGCATACCGTTGACGGTAGTCGACGCCGCGGCTAAAGCGCTATCGTGTGGGGCATCTATTTCAATTGGATCATGACTTTTTTTAGCATGCTCTCGTGCTACCATTTCGCTCGCAATGATGTTAGAAGCGGTGGTGCCGACGAAGAGAGTGGCAAAAAAAGCTGCGTTGCTTTTCCAGCATTTGAGATCGCCAAGGCGTGCTAATCCCTTTTTGCCATTGGCCCAGAAACCAGCCCCTTTTTGTGGCAGATAGGCGGCTACATTTTCTCCAAAAAATTGGGGGGCATGCTTATCAACGCTACTCATAGCAAAAAAGGTCGCAAGATAGCCCCCAAATAACGTGATGGTGGGCATGACACCTGGCCATTGCCACTGCTTATGTGATTGGTTGTTATTATCGCTCATGCATTTATTATACCCGATGGGGCGCTATGATTTATGACGGTTACATGAAGATTGCCACTGGCCCGCTAATTAGTAGCATTATTGTAACTTATTGTCTGCCAGGCCCGAATCTATGGATGAACCACCCTTTGAGGTACCCGATGAAACTTCCTTGTAAATCCCTGCTGCTGACGGCGTGCTTGCTCCCCGCTATGGCGATGGCGCAGGGTGCATCTGTTGCGCCATCGGCGGGCGCAAAACCGGCGGTGAAGCTCACCAAAATGCAGGAATATGTGACCAAGCAAGGTGGCACCGAGCGGCCGTTTGATAATGAATATTGGAATCATCATGAGGCCGGCATTTATGTCGATGTGATTTCGGGCAAGCCGCTGTTTTCGAGCACCGATAAGTTCGATTCGGGCACCGGCTGGCCGAGCTTCACCCAACCGATTGATGCGAATTTTGTCAAAAACAAAAGCGACCGTTCACTGTTAATGACGCGCACCGAGGTAAAATCCGCCGATAGCGACGCGCATCTGGGCCATGTATTCGATGATGGCCCGAAGGATAAAGGCGGCAAGCGCTATTGCATCAACTCCGCTGCGCTGCGCTTTGTGGCGAAGGCCGACCTTAAAAAAGAGGGCTACGCGGAATATGAAAAACTGTTCACCAATGCGACGGAAAAACCCGCTGCTAAGCCAATGAAGCCCAAGAGCCACTAAGATGAAAACCTTCTTTCGTAACCTGGTGATCGCGCTGATGCTGGTGCTGAGTGTGAAGCAGGCCCTGGCCTATGCGCTGCCTCAACCCAAACTGATTGCGGTGTATTTCACGGCGGATTGGTGCCCCAACTGCAAAATTTTAAGCCCTATCCTGGCTGAGGCCCGCGCCCAAGGCGCACTCGACGCGAAGGATGTGCTGTTCGTGACGCTCGACCTGACCGATAAAACCACGATCCATCAATCGATCCTCCTTGCTTCGGCGCTCGGCATTGCGCC
>CAZZCK010000088.1:0-3537 GCA_964652475.1 uncultured Azospirillum sp. | reverse complement strand
ACCTTTAGGTTATGAGCCTAACGAGCTACCGGGCTGCTCCACCCCGCGTCACCAAACAACAGGCTACATCGAAGCCTGTAAGCATTATTCAAAGCGTGGCCCACCGGGCGTATCTTTGGGGACTGCTTTGCCCCGTACTCAGTACCCATGAATGGACGTTTTTGCGCACGACCTAGCATGGGGATTGGCTACATAACCTAAGCCAAACCGCTTGGCAAGGGCTAACATCACCGCGTACGCAATCGCGCAACAGTGGGGTCGATGCTCACCTGCGCGTCATTTTGGTAAAAACTTTTGGGGTTCGTGGTTGCCGCTCTGTCACGCAACCGGGTAAAGGCGAGCGGGCTTACCAGCACGCGAGAGGCGCGGCGAATTTATTCGAGCAACTATAGATTTTCATGGCAGTTCTTCTAAGAATCGATCATGGATGTGCCACGGTTTTATGATGGAGATGACGATGCTAAAACCACGAATGAATCGACGCTTAGGACTACTGATCGTGGCAATCCTATCTTTCGGCGTTTCAGCGCAGGCGATAAAGCCCGAGCGGCCAACCAGTGCGCAACCATTCTCCGTCCACGTTGCCGGGGTTTCCGCGGGTGCACCGATACCGGTAGCACAGGCGTTATGTAAGCCCACCACGGACGGAAAAAGCGAAAAAGTTGCGCTGCCTTCACGCCCAGAAATTCGCTGGAGCGGCGCGCCCAAAGCAACAAAATCCTTCGCCGTTTTTATGATGGACCCGGATGTGCCCGCCGATTTTACCGATGCTGGTAAAGAAGGTGCGGTGATTGCAGCGGATGCGCCACGTCAGGAGTTTTTTCATTGGGGGGTGGTGGATATTTCGACAGCGGTGAACCATATCCCTGGCGGCGCAAGCACTACACCGCTTAAGGCGGGGCGTGCGCTAAGCAATGATTTGGATGCGGCAGGGTATGTTGCTACCACCGGAGAATATGGTGGCCCGTGCCCGCCATGGAACGATGCGCGTCTGCATCATTACCATTTTATCGTGCTGGCATTGGCAGAAACTACCGCAGTGGATTACCCGAGCGCCAAAGCCGCATTCAACGCACTGATCAATAGCAAGGCATTGCTCGCAACCGCAACGGTGGTTGGCACCTATAGTTTGAACCCGAGCCTTGCCCCATAAATGGTCGCCCGCCCGCGCAAACTCGAGGTGAATGAACGCTTTCGCCATGCGCTTCAGCTGATGGAGCATAGCGATCAATCCCTGTTTATCACCGGCCGCGCTGGCACGGGTAAATCGACATTGCTTTCGCATTTTTGCGCCCGCACGAAAAAAAAGCCGGTGATTTTGGCCCCGACCGGCGTCGCCGCGCTCAACGTGAAGGGCTCGACTATCCATAAATTTTTCCGATTCTACGTCGATGTCACGCCCGAGAAAATTTTCCGCAAGCAGGTGAAGCCGCGTAACCCTAAAATATACGAGAAGCTACAGACCATCATCATCGACGAAATCTCGATGGTCCGCGCCGATTTACTCGATTGTGTCGACGCCATGCTGCGCATGTATGGGCCAAAGCCCAAGCTCCCTTTCGGCGGCGTGCAGATGATTTTCGTGGGCGATCTCTACCAATTGCCGCCCGTGGTGAAGCAGGATGCCGAGTCCAGTTTTCATGACCACTACGAAACGCCCTTTTTCTTCAGTGCCCATTGCCTGAGGGATGCGGATTTTTCTGTCATCGAGCTGGATAAAATTTATCGCCAAAAAGAGCAGCATTTCGTCGATATCCTCAACCGGGTGCGAACCGCAAGCGTGACGGACGACGACATCGCCGCCCTCAATGCCCGTTTTGAACCGTTTTATGAACCCAAAGGCGACGCATTTTTTATCCATCTCACCACCACCAACCGCAAGGCGGATGAGATCAATGACGCGCATCTCACGAGCTTGCCAGGCAAAGTGCAATCGACCACCGCACGCGTCGAGGGCGAGTTCAAGCCCGATGCATTCCCCACCGCGGAAATCCTGAAATTCAAGCGCGGTGCGCAAATCATGCTACTCAATAACGATACGCAAGGCCGCTGGGTCAACGGCTCGGTTGGCGTCATCGAATCCATTACCCGTGATGAGGACGACCGCGCCTATGTGAAGGTGCGCCTCGAGGATGACGACGACCTGGTGCATGTCTACCCCCATAGCTGGGAGATCTACAAATATGGCGTCGAGGGTGGCGAAATCACCGCGCAGGCCGTAGGCAGTTTCACCCAATTTCCGTTTCGACTGGCCTGGGCGGTTACTATTCACAAGGCGCAGGGCAAAACCTTCGATCATGTGCTGATTGATATCGATCGCGGCACCTTTGCGGCGGGGCAGATGTATGTCGCGCTCAGCCGCTGCACCAGCCTTGAGGGTATTGTGCTGAAAACGCGTATCGCCGCCCACCACATCACGACCGATGAACGGATCGTACAGTTCCTCGCCGCACACCCTTATGTGCCGCCCGCCGAGGCACTCAAGCCCGATGTGGCGCTCGAGGCGGAAGTGTCACCCGCGGAGATGGCGCAGCCACTACGCAGTACTTTCGCGGCAGCACAAGAACTGATCGCCAAGCTCGCGCAGGGCATCGACCCTGCAAGCAGTGCTGCACTGCCGGTAGATTCGCCGCTGCGTCGCCCGGATATCGCGGCCGCCTTGCGCGCAATGGCCACTGCTCGTGCGCCGCGCGAAAGCGGCCGCAGGCGCGATGCCGCTGTCGGTAGCGACAGCAAACCCACCCCGCCGGGTGCTAACAATCACGGCAAAAGTTGGAGCGAGGCCGACCGCGCCCGCGTCACCGAGCGATTTAAGGCGGATATATCCCTCAAGGAAATTGCCACGGAGCTGGGTCGTACCACTGGCTCCATCCGCGGCGAGTTGCTGCGCCAAGGCCTCATCACCCGCGACGATTATGTGCTGCTGCGCAATGAAGAACGTGCCAGCGATCTTGCCGCGCTTGATACAAGTGCCGCCACTCCCAGGGATGACCCCCCTGCTCATCGTGATCGCGATGCCGCTATCCCCATCCCGCCGAGCGATGACCGCCAAACTGCTTGAAGCCAACGCCTAACACCGCTACATCGGTAGCGCTTAAGCGCTGAATCGAAGGAAGAGTGGCCGCTGTGTCGCGCGTAGCTTTAGCGCAGGGTGAGGTGGTTGAAGGCAGTAGTCTTGACAAAAGTTCAGCAGAACTTTTCGAGATTGCGGCAAAGCCGAACGACCCGCAGGGCGCGCAGCCAGTAGGCGAAGCGCCAAAACGGGTGAAGGTTGGAGTGTTTTAGGGTCGCCGAAAGGCAAATTTTGTACGGAAGCTTGGCCGAGTGGTTTAAGGCAGCAGTCTTGAAAACGGGTGAAGGTTGGAGTGTTTTAAGGTCGCCGAAAGGCAAATTTATACGGAAGCTTGGCCGAGTGGTTTAAGGCAGCAGTCTTGAAAACGGTCGTAGGTTGGAGTGATTTTTTAACGCCGAAAGGCAAATGGATATGGAAGCTTGGCCGAGTGGTTTAAGGCAGCAGTCTTGAAAACTGCCGAGGGG
>CAZZCK010000087.1:0-3697 GCA_964652475.1 uncultured Azospirillum sp. | reverse complement strand
CCTGAATCCTCCCATTTTGCAGTTGCGCTGACCGGAGTTTTCGCTTAACAAGCGACCCTTCACGGGGGTAACCCACGAAATCACGCATCGAATAAGGATATTGATCATGGCTGTTCCAAAGCGCAAAACCTCTCCCTCACGCCGTGGTATGCGCCAGTCGCATCAAGCGCTTAAAACGAATAAGGCGATCGCCGAGGACGCCACCACGGGCGAGTTGAAGCGCTCGCACCATGTCTCGGCGGATGGCATGTATAAAGGCCGCAAAGTCACCACTGCTAAAGTGAAGCGGTAAATTAGTGCCTGGACATTGGTGCCTGGTGCCTGGAAAACCAAGCACCAAGCACCAGGCACCAAGCACTCCTTAGGGGGCGCAGTATGGCACTCTTCCTACCAATCGCGATTGATGCCATGGGGGGCGACAAAGCCCCCGAAGCCGTGATCCACGGCGCGCGGCTGGTGCTGAAGGAATTCCCCAATACCCGATTTATTTTTTATGGCCGCGAGGCGGTGATTGCGCCGCTGGTTGCGCGCAGCCGCACCTTGTCGCGCGCGTCGCATGTGGTGCATGCCGCGACGGTGATTGCGATGGATGAAAAACCCTCCGTTGCCCTGCGTCAGGGGCGTGATTCAAGTATGCGCGGCGCGCTCGATGCGGTGGCGCAAGGCAATGCCTGTGCCATGGTTTCGGCGGGCAATACCGGGGCACTCATGGCCACCGCGAAGCTGGTGCTCAAAACCTTGCCGGGTATTCAGCGTCCGGCGATTACGGCGACGGTGCCTTCGAAGCATCGCCCGGTGGTGCTGCTCGATATGGGCGCGAATCTCGAATGTACGGCGGAATATTTGGTGCAGTTTGCGATCATGGGCGATGCATATGCGCGCGCGGTGCTCGGCATGGCCGCGCCTCGCATTGGCTTACTCAATGTCGGCTCCGAGGAAATGAAGGGCCATGACGAGGTGAAAGAGGCGCACCGCATGCTGCGTTCCGGCAATTACCCGATCGAGTATCATGGGTTTGTCGAAGGCAATGATATTCTCGAAGGGACGACCGATGTGGTGGTGACGGATGGGTTCACTGGTAATATTGCGCTCAAAACTGCCGAAGGGGCGAGCCGCATGATTTACAACGCCCTCAAATCAGCGATTGAGCGCTCGGTGATGGCCAAAATTGGCTATCTTTTTGCGCGCCCAGCCTTGCGTATGGCGCTGCGCCGCTTCGACCCGCGCAAGCTCAACGGCGCGATTTTCCTTGGCCTCAACGGCATTGCTGTCAAATCGCATGGCGGGGCGGATGCGAAAAGCTTTGCCAATGCTATCAAGGTCGCGATTTCTATGGCCGAAAATAACGTGAACGAGAAAATCATTGCCGAGCTGGCGCGCGTCAGGACGGATAAAGCATCGAACATCGTTCCCATCAGCGCGGAGCGGGAATGACCCAGTCGATCATCACCGCGACGGGCAGCTATCTGCCCGCCCACGCCATGGGCAATGCCGAGCTCGGTGCGCGTGTCAATTCCACGGATGAATGGATCCGCGAGCGCACCGGCATCATCACCCGCCATATCGTGGCGGATGGCGAGCTGACCTCGCATATGGCGACCCATGCCTCGGTGCGCGCGCTCGCTGCCCGAGGCTATGACGCGAACATGATCGACGGTATTGTGGTTGCGACCTCAACGCCGGATAGCACCATGCCTTCCGTTGCCGCGAAATTGCAGGCGGCCCTTGGCATTATCCGTGGCCCAGCCCTCGATGTGGCGGCGGCGTGCACCGGCTTTGTTTACGCGCTTAGCGTTGCCCATGGCTGGATTCAAGCGGGTATTGCAACCCGCGTGCTGGTCGTGGGTGCGGAAAGTATGTCGCGCATTGTGGATTGGAATGATCGTGGCACCTGTATTTTATTTGGCGACGGGGCAGGGGCCGTGATCCTCGAAGCAAGCGCGGATACAACGCGCGGAATTCGTGCCATTTCGCTTGAGGCACGCGGCGAACTTGCACCCCTACTTGGTACCGATGGCGGTGTCAGCGCGACGCAAACCGCCGGTGTCTTGTTCATGCAGGGCAAAGAGGTGTTCCGCCATGGGGTCGATAAAATGTCGGCGATCACCCGCGAGACGCTCGAAAAATCTGGGCTAACGCTTGCGCAGGTGGATTGGCTGATACCCCATCAGGCCAACGCGCGGATGATCCATGCGATCGCCAAACAGCTGGAGTTCCCCGAGGAAAAATGCGTGATCACGGTGCCGATGCACGCCAATACCTCGGCCGCTTCGATCCCTCTTGCGCTCGATGTCGCGGTGCGTGATGGGCGCTTAAAGCCGCAACAAATTCTGGCATTACCTGCACTTGGTGCTGGACTCACCTGGGGCTGTTGTGTACTCTCATGGTAGGTTCACCCACTGGTAAAGGAATGAGGTTATGTCACAAAAAACGCTGACCCGCGCCGACCTGAGTAACGCCGTTTACCGCGAAATTGGTCTGTCATTATCGGAATCCACGCAGCTGGTCGATGCCGTGCTCGAGGAAGTCGCCGTAGCACTTGGCGAAGGGCGCGCGGTGAAATTATCGTCGTTTGGCACCTTCAAACTGCGCCGTAAAAAACAACGCATTGGCCGTAACCCAAAAACCGGGGTCGAGGTGCCGATCACGCCGCGTACGGTGCTGTCGTTCAATGCCAGCAATATTCTCAAACAGGCTGTGAATAAGGCTTAGTTTTTGGTTTCAGTGGACGCGTTTGCGGCTTACTAATCCTCCCTCACATCAGGGTGTGCGTCGCGTCTCTCGTCGTGTTTGCTTCCGGCAAATCTCCGAGTTGTGGGCGGCGACTCGGATAGCAACATCACCACCGAACACGGGGTTTTTATGGCAAGCAACGATCACTCGCTTTTTTCGTATGACGAAACCGATCTAAAAAAAGAGAAATCGGCGACCGCACTGCGCACGATCAGCGAGGCCTCGCAATTGCTCGATGTGCCGCAGCATGTGCTGCGTTTTTGGGAAACCAAATTTCCGCAAATCAAGCCGCTCAAGCGCAACGGGGGGCGGCGTTTTTATCGCCCGCAAGACCTCGATATTTTGCAGCAAATCAAGCATCTGCTTTACAGTCAGGGCTACACCATCAAGGGCGCCAAAAAAGCGGTCGATGAATTTATCCATGCCCGTGCGGCGGATCGTAACGTCACGGCACAGGCCTGGATCGCGGCTACTCCCCCGGCGAATGTGAATGATAACGCAACCTTCGATGAGCCGGATATACTCACCGAACTTGCCCTTGCTTTGGCGGAGGATGCACCGCAAATCGATCTGCGCGCGTCGACGGCGCAGGAAACGGTGATCGCGCTATCGCCCGTGGCAACGCCATCAGCGCCATCGCGCGAGGCATTGCTGCGCATGCGTGCCGAGCTGTGCGATGCCCGCGAAACATTGCGCAAAGCCATCGCGGCCTAACGGGCCTGATTCGCATGAAGGATATATGCTGTCAATAGCCAAGCCAACGCTTGACCATCCGCATGCCGACGATTATAGCCAAGCGCGTGTCGGAGTGTAGCGCAGCCCGGTAGCGCACTAGTCTGGGGGACTAGGGGTCGCAGGTTCAAATCCTGTCATTCCGACCATCCTACGCCTTCGGCTTCGGATGGCGCAGCCACCAGAAGCCGATCTTAGGCGTTGGATGCGCTACGAAGCCCGAAGGGCGAAG
>CAZZCK010000086.1:0-3709 GCA_964652475.1 uncultured Azospirillum sp. | reverse complement strand
CATCATCATCCTGTGTGTGGCTGTTATCCGCCTTATTTGACGAATCTAGCACAGAGGAAGTTAACAACCGGTTAACAAGGGATAAAATTGTAGGGAAATAATCGAGGAGATGGCAGTCGCCGGGCCTAAGCCGCGAATTTGGCGAGCAGCGAGCGAAACATCGCCGCGCCATCGGTGCCGCCTAAGGCCGCATCCGCGAAGCGCTCGGGGTGGGGCATGAGGCCCAGCACATTTTTGTTTTTGTTAGTGATGCCCGCAATGTTTTCGCGTGCGCCGTTGGGGTTACCGTCGGCGCTTGGCTTGCCCGCCGCATCGACATAACGCAGGGCCACCTGGCCGTGATCGTTGAGGGATTTGAGCGTTTCATCATCCGCGAAATAATTGCCTTCCGCATGGGCGACGGGCAGGGTGATGACCTGGCCTTTCTCGTAGCCGCCAGTGAAGGCGGAATCATTGGCTTCGACCCTCAGCATGGTCTCTTTGCAGTTGAACTTCAAATGGTCGTTGCGCATCAGCGTACCGGGCAGCAAACCACTCTCGCAGAGGATTTGAAAGCCGTTGCAAATACCGAGTACATGGCCGCCCTTATTCGCAAACGCGATGACGCTTTGCATGATCGGCGAGCGCGCCGCCATTGCCCCACAGCGCAGATAATCACCGTAGGAAAAGCCACCCGGCAGCACGACGAGATCAAGCCCCTCGGGCAGTGAGGCATCATCATGCCAGACATAGCTGGGGTTGAGGCCATTTGCCGCCAGGATGGTGAACACATCGCGGTCGCAGTTAGAGCCAGGGAATTGGATGACGGTGCTTTTCATACGCGCTCCGCGCGTGAATTGACGAATTGAGGAATTGAGGAATTGAGGAATAATAGATGCTTGTACAGGGTGCGATATAAATCGCGGGTGAATTTCGTCATTTCTTCAATTCCTCAATTCGTCAATTCCACTACGTATTTCTCGATCACCGTATTGGCGAGGAGCTTTTCACACATCTGCTCGATCGCTTTTTTGGCTTTCGCGGGGTCGGTCTCCTTCACCTCAAGCTCGATAAATTTACCGACGCGGGCGTTGACGCCTGCAAAGCCCATATGATCCAGCGCCGATTCGATGGCCGCCCCTTGCGGGTCCAGCACGCCGTTTTTGAGGGTGATATGGATGTTGGCTTTCATGTCGCTTCGCTCCTGGTTTCAGTGGTCAGTAGTCGGTATTCAGTGAGCAATAGCATGAAAATAGCGGCACTAAATACGGAATACCAAATACCGAATCCTATTTCTTCTTCGGTTTTGGCTTGGTTTTTGCGGCTTTGCCTTTTGCCGCTTTCGCAACGGCTTTCACCGCCTTACCCTTGGCTGATTTTTTACTCACTTTGCCTTCACCAAATTTGGTTTCGACCACGTTCATCGAGGGCAGCACACCCAGGCGGCGCGCCACTTCGCGGTAGGCTTCTTCGGTGCCGCCAAGGTCGCGACGGAAGCGGTCTTTGTCGAGTTTATCATTGGTGTTGATGTCCCATAAGCGGCAGGTATCGGGCGAAATTTCATCGGCCAGCACCAGGATCTCGGCCTCACCCTCATAGAAGCGGCCAAACTCGAGCTTGAGGTCGATGAGGCGAATGCCGTGGCCATAAAACAGGCCACTCAACACATCGTTGATACGCAAGGCATAATGACGAATTTCGTCGACTTCTTCGGGTTGGGCAATGCCAAAGGCATAGATGTGATCCTCGGCGATAAAGGGGTCGCCCAGGCGGTCATCCTTGAGGCAAAACTCCATCAGCGGGGCGCCGAGGGCCTCACCCTCAAAGGCGCCGAAACGCTCGGCAAATGAACCTGCTGCGTAATTGCGGATGATGATTTCGAGGGGAATAATATCGACCGCGCGCACCAATTGTTCGCGCATGTTCAGGCCGCGGATGAAATGGGTGGGAATGCCCATATCGCCCAGGCGCGTCATCAAAAATTCCGAGATTTTGTTGTTGATGATGCCTTTGCCGGCAATGGTGCCCTTTTTCTTGGCGTTGAACGCGGTCGCATCATCCTTGAAATGCTGGATCAGCGTGCCCGGCTCGGGCCCTTCGAACAGTTTTTTGGCTTTACCTTCGTAGATCGGCGTTTTTGGGGGGTTGCTCATGAATACTCCTTGAATGATGCGATGCGCGTGGGCCATCCTGATTCAGGAATAGAGCGATTTATGGTAAACGTCTAGGGGAGAGTGGAGAATTTAGTGGGAGGGGATGCCGAGTCTCGATGGGTGGATTCGCCGTGTGTTGGCGTTTCCCAACGCTCACCCTACCACCCAAGGGTTAATAAATCGTGAGGATCGCGCAAGAATTGTCGTTGCGATAAAAAAACTCGAAATTCGGCTGAAAAAATCGTCATGCCCATCGACATTTTTGCGCGAACCTGTTAGTATCTTCTGTGGATAGATTCGTGGCGCAAAGCATGACTGCGAACTAGGGCTAGACATCCTGTTAACCACAAAATGTTGTTGTCAACCGATGTCCGAATCTATATATAGTGGTGATACGAATCACCACGCTTACGAGACCGCTCAGCACATTATGCTTAGTCTAGCCCAGTATCAGGCACGCAGCATTGCACCCGTACAACAAGCGGTTGCATCCCTTGCGGGTGACCAGCAGGCCGCCCGGCTTGAGTCGGTTGCGTTTCACCACGCGCTGATTGCTTTGGCCGTCAAATGTGCGACGATCGATGGCGTCACCAACAAAGCCGAGTATGCGGTGGTACAATCGCTCTTCATGGCCGGTAGTGTGATCGACGCGGCGCAATCGCGCAGCTGGTTTGTGGCGCGGGCGAACGATGATAGCTCGGCCTTGCAATATGCGCGGCAGGTGCTGGCAATGACCCGGGATCAGGATCGTCTGCACGCCGAATTGCTGGGCCGTTTGCTCAGTGTTGCGACGGCGGATGGGCCACTCAATGCCGCCGAGCTTGAGTTGTTGCGCGCCATCTCGCAGATTTTTGGCTTCACCAAAGAGGCCTTCCGCCAGCTGATTGCGGGTGCGGCGACTGCCTTAGCCCATGCCTCGCCCTATGCGGTGCTCGGCATTACGCCGCGTACGAGCGATAAAGAACTGCGCGAACATTATATGGCGCGCGTTCAGGCGCTGCATCCGGATCGTTATCAGGCGGTCGGTGCCAGTGAACAAACGATTGCGATTCTTTCCGATCAGCTTGCCCATATCAACGCCGCCTACCAGCAAATCACCCGCGAGCGCGCCAAAAAAACGCCGAAGGCCCGGGGCATGAACGGTTGGTTTGGCACCAAATACAGTAAAGGCGCCAGCACCTCGTCGGTGTGACGCCTTTAGCGATCCTATCCCGGCTGAAAGGCCGGACTCAGTTGCTTGCCGAGCGACTTGGGGCTTGAGAGAAATCTCAAGCCCTCTTTTTTGCTCCCCATCGGCCAACGGATCAGGCGGTGATCGCGACGCCATGGCGGCACCAAACGGGCGACGTTGCCGATTGCCACGCTACCTGTTTACGCGCCGTAATGCCGGGCATTTGATGCCTCACCATCCATCAGCCAATTGAAAAAGAGGGCCGCTACGGGACGAAAACTATGGCACAAACGATGTCAATAATCCAGCAATTAATCAGCTAGTTCACACGGCTTATCCGGCAATTCTATTAGGGGCTGGCGTAGATTAGCGGGAGTGCTAGTTTATGCTGATGGGTATAAGTCGC
>CAZZCK010000085.1:0-3784 GCA_964652475.1 uncultured Azospirillum sp. | reverse complement strand
TAGATAAGGTGTTGCCTTCAATCGCTTCACCGGGGGCGGTGATTTCACGGGCGGTGACACCAGAGGCGGAGTCGGTTGCGCGCAGTGCCGCATTCAAATTATTGAGTGCCTGTTCCGCCTCCTTGAATTCCTTGATGCCCTTGGCAGTAGCCACGGCCAGCGTGCCAATAGTGGCGGCAAGCGCCAACCCCACCGGCCCCAGCCGCCCCAGAATGCCACCCACCGAGCCAGCGCTGCCCGCAAGCCCCTCCATGCCGAGGCGAACTTCCTGACTGACCGCATTGACCGCAAGCAGCGCACGCGAGGCAGGCTGCGTTGCGTCCTTGATTTTTCGTAGGGCTTTTTCGCCTGTCTCGCCGGTAAAACTCAGCTCATGGCGTGCCTTGTCACCGTCGATCACCACCAGACGGATCGAGATGTTTTTCGTGGTTGCTGTTGCCATAGGTGCCTGCGATCATGCCGCGTTCGGCATGGTGGAAGAGATAAATAAGCGCGCGCTCGTCATAGCCGAGGCTTACTGCAATGGTGAGCAGCGCGGCCAGATCATAGCCAAGCGGCATGCTGCCAGCGCCCATGCGCAGCTGGCGTGATCCGCGCAGAATCACATCCCACACCTCAAATCCTTCTTCGGTGAGCGGCTCGTGCTGGGTGTAGGGACAGGTTTCGCCGGTTAGGGGGTTGGCCTCGCCGCGCGCGCAGGCAAGGTTTTCTTCCGCACAACCCTGGCAGTATCGCGGCCCGCCACCGAAGTGCCACTCGCAGCGGGCCGCAAGCCGTTTCCCTCGCTCTCCAGCAGGTCAAACTGGCGCAGATAGGCTTTGCCAAACGCCTCGTTGATAAACCAGATATCCATCAGCTCGCCGATATGTGTTTTGGTGAGTGGCGCTGCATCGTCAGTGCCGGGGATAAAAACTTGCTCCCACGCTATGATGGATGCTTTGGCCAGTTCCTTCATCAGCGTCGTGTGCGAAACCGATTGGCGAGTTTGATCATCAGTAAGATCAGGCAGATCGGATGCATCCTGATCCGCCTCCAGCCGTGCCTTGCGCTGCTCCTGCAACGCGAGCATGGATTTGATCGCCTCGGACTGTGCGATATGCATGATGGCCGATGTAAGCGGGCGCACTTTCACCCGCACATCCGCAGGCAGCTCCAGCCAGAACGGTTCTTTTTTAAGGTCAAGTTTCAGCATAATCGCTCCTTATGGATAGCTGGTGATGTCGTTTTTCAGCACCACGGTGACGGATTTGCTTAAGCCGTCGTCATACACGCCCTGCCAGTTGAAGCTGGTCTGCACGCCGCCAGGGCCGGAGATGGGAATGCGCGGGCGCGGCAGATACACTTCGTGGAATGTCCATGTGAGGCTAAAATTATTACCGTCCAGCCCCGCGAGCTTGTAGGTCAGCTCCGTCTCAAGGGCGTTATTATTGATCGCATCAACGACCAGCGTGGTGTCGGCAAAACGCACCTCAATGCTGCCCGTGACGGCGATGGTGGTAGGGTCAACCCCGTCGATCAGCCCATCGTTGCGGATGGTTGGCACACCCTGCATGCCGTTGCTGTAGGTGAATTGCGCGCCTGTGACATTGCCGAGTGCCACGTTGTTACGTTTCACCGAGCCGTTGAACTGGCTGAATGGTTTGTAGATACGGCTGGTCGGAACGCCGCCCTGGGAAGCGGCAAACCGCGTTTCACCCTGTGCCAGCACATTGAGCGTGGCGTTTGCTGCCCCTGAACGCTGGAAATTCAGCGCCATTGAATTGAGCATGCAGCCCGTATGTACAAAATAGGCAGGCACGTTGGCATGACCGATTTCTGCAGCGAAGGATGGTAGTGCCGCCGCACCGCTAACAAAGGTGTGGGTGTAACCGCCGCCCGATAAGGTGGCGCCACTGGCGACACCGTTGGCATTACCCGATGCAATGGTGAAGGCATTGCCCACCGCACCCAGCGTATCATGCGTAAAGCCGAGCTTCGTGCCGCCCACGTTTGCATAGGTGACCGGAGTGATACTGGCATTGACCGAGGCGTTAAGATCGGTGGCAAGCTGCGTGAGCGTAGCGTTTAGGTTCGCACCGATATTGGTCTGCGTACCTGTGGCACCGGATGCGACAAATGTCCATACCACGCCGTTGATGGTAATGGTATGGCCCGCAGAAGGATTGGCAGTGAAAGTGATATCGCCGGTTGCTGCCACGCCAGCCGAGGTGGGGCTACCCATCAGCAGCTGCAGCCAGCGGCCAAAGTCACGGCCTTCCACCGGCACCACGATATTGCCTTCATCATTGATCACGTCGCGGAACGGTGCGCGCGGTTCACGGCCTTGCCCCAGCAATTCGGAAGAAACCAGCCCTTGCTCGGCGCTTAAATCCGAGGACACAAAGGCAAATTTCTCCCAGTTGCCGGAGGGTTTGACTCCGTAAGTCGCTTCTTTCAGCGCGAGTAGTGTCGCCGCCGAACCATAGGATCGTGCCATAATAATCTCCTTGTTAGGTTAAAATCAGTGAAGTGGACTGGTGGTATAAAAACGCAGCATGACGCTGAACATTGCCGCACGGAATGTCGCTGTTCCCTCGATGGACTCCTGTAAAAATTCGGGTGCGCGTGCTTCCACCCATTCGGCAAGCCCACCGAGCGTGCGATTATTTAAGATCAGGTTTTCGATGATCATCAGCAGATCATCGAGCGTGGTGTTTTGATGTTCAGCGTAGGTGCTGTTGACCATCAACTCAATACGCGCCACATGCTCGTAAACATAGGTGAGCGGTGACAGCAGCACTTCCGGCTCGCCGGACTCACCGTCATAGAGTGTAATCACCGCACCTTTTTCGGGTGCCTTGATCGGCTTATCGGGATTGCGCAGGAGTTTAATGCTGCTGCTTTCCAGCGTTTTCAGCTCTGTGAAAAACGCCGATAAAATCTGTTCCCTAACGCTTGGCATCGTTATCCTCCCAGTGATCCAGCACCAGCTGCGGCAGCTTGTCACGCCAGACCTCCGCCGCCCCGTAAACATCAAGCAGTTTTTTGAGCATCACCATCGGCACCAGAATAAACATCACAACCGTGGTAAGGCCGCGTCCCGATTTAAGGGCGGATTCGGAGGCGCGGCGATAACCGCCACGCTTGCCCGTGCCCGCGCGCAGATTATCCACCACCAACAGCGACGGTGCGCCCCGCCGATACACAAAGCGGAGTTTCCCCAGCGAATGCTCAGGAAAATTGCTGGGATTGATCCGCTTGCCGCCAATGCCGCGCTTGGGTGCGGCAGGGGTTGGAATCGCAAGGAAGAACCCCTTACTGCTGCTAATCGGTGTTGCGTCATTAAAGGCGCGGATCACCTGCGGCATATCGGCATAGACAAGCCCTGCCGTACCGAGTGAATAGCCGCTTGCAGGGTAACGCCGCATCTTCCAGGTGCGCGCCATGCGCTCACCCAGACCCGAACGCACCACCTGCGCGCGCAGATCTGATTTAAGGCCGCTGGCTGCTTCCACCACGCCGAGCGTGACGGCTTTTTCGGCGCTTGCTGCTTCCTGCTTCATGATCTGTTTCAGATCACCGCGAATCGCCGCTTCCAGCCTCATAGCCTGCTTGCCTCCACTGTCCAGATCAATCGGTGAATGTCCCTCCGTGGTGTGCCGAGGATGCGATAATCTTCGCCGCCATAGCGGATGACATCGCCTTCGCATGGCTCGGCCACCTCGCTGAGTTTCAGATCAAACAAGGTGACCTCGGCAGAAAGATTGGCCTCACCCAGTCCGATGATCTCATCGGGACGTTTAGG
>CAZZCK010000084.1:0-3800 GCA_964652475.1 uncultured Azospirillum sp. | reverse complement strand
CGGCGCGTGAGGCCAGCGCCAATCAGGAACGTAGCGTTTCGTAAGTAGCGTATTAAGGCAAGCGGTGCGCTAGCTTTTTGCCTTTGGCCGCACCCGCGAAAGCCCCCCATCGACCGCCCATACCTGCCCGGTGATCCAGCTATTGAGGGGGTCGAGCAAAAACACAATCGCGCGCGCACTATCCTCGGGCTGGCCCAAGCGGCCAAGCGCATGCATGCTTAGCGAGAATTTGCGCGCTGCCTCGTTGCTGGTGAGTGAGGCCGTCAGCGGTGTTTCGGTTAAGCCCGGGGCGACGGCATTCACCCGCAGATTGCTGCTGGCATAGGTCGCCGCCGCCGAAAGCACAAGCCCCACAATACCGGCTTTGGCGGCCGCAATCGCCTCATGGTTGGCCAGCCCCTCGAGCGCGGCCGCCGACGAGATCAGCACCACCGAACCGCCCGCGGTCATATGTTTCCCGGCGGCGCGCACGGTCGCAAAAGCGGTGGTGAGCGAAGCATCGATGACGGCCTGGTACTGTTCCTTACTGGTCAGATGCGCCGATTTGAGCAGCAGCGAGCCGCTGCAATTCACCACCCCATCGATCGCACCAACCTGCGCGAACGCCGCATCGACCGCATCAAAATCCGTCGCATCGAGCAGCATATCCGGCGTGATTTTACTGCGATCACGTGCGGTGGTGATGACGCGGTGGCCCGCATCCTGCAAGAGCCGAACGGTTGCCTGACCGATGCCACTGCTGGCGGCGATCACTAAAAATGTTGCCATGCGAATCCCCCTGTTATCGGGCCTGTTATGCCTCAACCAACGCAAGAGTGATACTATTTTTGAAAGGGTGGCGATGCGCGCGTGGTGGCATCACCGGCGGGGGCGAACCTAAGCGCGTGGGGGGCGACGGGCGTATCACGCTGTGCTTGATCCACGGTCTGTGCTTTGCCTTCGATGGTTTTGTCACCGGTCAATTGGGTGCTGGGTGCGGCCTCGCGCGGGATTGGCTCAGCAATCAGCGTTGCGGGCGATGGCGCGGCACCATCCGCAGCCATAATATCGTCTGCGGCCGT
Source organism: uncultured Azospirillum sp. (assembly GCA_964652475.1). Taxonomy (GTDB): domain Bacteria; phylum Pseudomonadota; class Alphaproteobacteria; order Rickettsiales; family UBA3002; genus QFOX01. The sequence continues at coordinate 2,739 of CAZZCK010000084.1, read as the reverse complement.
ACGTGGTGCTGCATAGCCAGCACGCATCTCACGACGTTCGCGCTTCTCCTCACGCCGCTTAGCAAACGCACGACTGCCAACATACAATAATGCCCCGCCAGCAATCGTAGCAAAAATATCAAATGTCATGATTTTGCCGTAGCCAAAAGCACGGGTTGGCCGTGTTTTTAGCTGGCCGTCGATCATCACTTTTTCTTCTTTGGCCCAGCCAAACTTATCGCACAGCTTGTGGGCGAAGCCTTCTTCCATCTTGCCCATTGCTTTGGCGCCGACTATTTGTTCAAACCCAAGAAAGCTCGAAAAAACGACGACCCATGCCAGCAAGCGCCCTTTAATCAAACTTCCCCAGTCCTGACGTGGCTCAGCAAGGACTGGGGGGCCTTGGGTCGTGTCTCCGGACATGCGGTTAATACCAGCGACAATATTATCTTTGTTATTTTCTGCCGCTTTCACCATCAGCAACATGGCATTACCACCCATCCAGGTGGTGGTCGTCGTGAGGGCTTTTCTTGTAATGTTATCGTTGATTTTTAAGCGTGACGTTAAAAAGTTTTTCACTGTATCAAAGGGCTTGCGACCTAAGCCATGCTCAAGTGACCAGGCAAGCGGCATGGTTGCTAGAAACGTGCCGATAATATTCATCGGGCCGTAGACAAGCGCATCAAAGACCTTCTCGCCTCTGGGCAAGCGTCGTTTTTCTTGTTCTCGCGGCATGTTAGGTGGTGTCTCAACCACCGACGCACCTATAGAGTCAGGTCTTTCCATCATCCAATCATTGTAAGAAATTTAGGAGGCTTATTGTGTGAAGGTTTGATGACATCTTGCCGTGATTACGGCCTAAAACCCTGGTGTTACGACATGTTTCAGCGCGTTGTGGCCGGGTAAAACCACTCCGGCCGATGGGTGAATTGCCACGCATAGCGAGCGATCAGACCGAATCCATGCCCATTTGATGAAAAATCATTAGACAGTTGCGAAATCTGTGGCACATTCCCCCATTCAAATTCATGTCATTACTCAAGGAGTTTTTATGCGTTCGTTGATGATTGGTCTGCTCACCGCCACCGCCTTGACCAGCGCGGCATTCATGGCCGCACCGGCGATGGCTGCGGGCACGCCATTTGGCAATGCCTCTGCCCCACTGACGGCTTCGGAAAAAGCCGCGATCAAAGAGGAAGGTGCAAAAATCCGTCGCGAGAAAGCCGCCGCCGCCAAGCGCGCCCAACAAAAACGTGAAGCCGCTGCTGCCAAGCGTCGCGCCGCGAAAGAAGCTGCGGAAGAAATCAAACCGATGATGGAGGAGCCTGCGGCTCCTGCCGCGGCGATCCCATCGACGGTGGATAGCGCACTTCCCGCCACCACGCCGGATGCGGGCGGTATCGGTGCGCCCGTCACCACCCCGGCGGCCCCCGCTGACGCTGGCTTGCCGACTACGGCTCCTGCATCACCCGCTGGCGTAGGCCTGCCCGTCACCGCGCCGAAGGCCGATATGCTCGCCCCTGCGATCGATGCGGTGAAGGAAGCCGCGCCCGCCGCCGCACCGGCGATCGCCCCTGCATCGACCATCAGCGCACCAACGGCGCCCGTGGCGCCCGCAGCACCGGCTGGGCATTAGGGCCAGTTTCGCTACTGGTAAGTATAAGCCCAGCTAGTGGAAGTATACGCCGCAGGCTTAAATAAATGGTTTTAGGTGATGCGGTCATGCACGCTTGCCATTGCCTAAACGGCTTGCGGCACCGCTAAACGACAAAGGCCACGAAACGCGAGTTTCGTGGCCTTTTTTAATGGATGATTTAACGATACTTTCTTTCTGATGGCTTGATTTGCTTTCGGTATGCCGCTAAAAAATCCTGCGCGGAATGAAACACATGATCCGCATGCCCATCTCCATCACCGTTGCCATAGGAAATAAAAACCGTTTGCATGCCCATGGCTTTGGGATGCTTAAGGTTTTTGGCAGTGTCTTCAACCATCAATGCGTCTTCTGGGGCATATCCCGTGATAGCAAGCATATGCTCAAACGGTATGGTTCCATCGCTTTTTTTAGCAAACCCCAATTGCTCAACGCCGACATACCATCAGCTGATCAAGAATACCCGCTTATTTCACGTCACAACAGAAATCAGTGCCTTACCTGAACTACCTAAGGAGTACCTGTAAAATTCTACTCATTCGGCATTTACTTGCCAAAAGAAAAAGCCCTCTATTTCTAGAAGGCTTTTTATAATGAATTCAATAACAAAAGGCCGTTTTGAAGGTCTGGCGACGTCCTACTCTCCCAAGCCTTGAGACTTAGTACCATCAGCGCTGAAGGATTTCACGGTCGTGTTCGGAATGGGTACGTGTGGGTCAACCTTCGCTATAATCACCAGACCGTCAAAACGGCCTTTCTTTGAGGGTTGTCAGGCAATCTGGTTATCAGGTTTTCGGGGGGAAACCCCGACGACCTTACAACCTGACTACCCGACAACCGAGTATTCATAGGTATCTACAATGCTTTGACGTTTATCTGAACAAAACTAGTTCAACTCAGACACTCAGGTCCAGAACAAGCCTTGTGACGGCGTCCGCAGGGGACGGCGAAGCACTGCTTTGCACTGTACGTGAGGGTATCATAAATTTTTTAATTCAATCAAGTCTAGCTTGAATCACGCGGGCCTCTGCGGCCCACACATCCAAGACTACTAGATAAAACAATGGAGCAATTAGTACCAGTTAGCTGCACTCCTTACGGAGCTT
>CAZZCK010000083.1:0-3865 GCA_964652475.1 uncultured Azospirillum sp. | reverse complement strand
CCTATTCACCCAAACGCTTGCGGGCGGCTTTGGCGGCCGGGTTGGCGCGGTTCAGGGTCAGCACCGCATCGACATCGCTGCGCGCGAGCGGCAGATCGCCCAGTTTCTCGAAAACAGCGGCGCGGGTCAGCAGCACTTCCTCGTTGAGCGGGGTCAGGCTGACGGCGCGGTCAAGGTCTTTCACTGCATCCGTCAGGCGGCCATAATCGCGATGGATGCGGGCGCGGTGCAGCAACAGCCCGCTGGTCAGTTTGGCGGCGTTGATGTTATCGCCACGGAACTGGTTCATATCCTCGATTTGCGTGGCAAGCAGGGCGAGGGCTTTGTCGCTGCGATCGGCATTGGTCAACGCATACGCCGCCTGATGGGTGAGGTAGCTACGCAGGGCAATGTCATCGCTTGGCACCTGCGTGCGTAGGCTGCTCAGCGCGTCGCCCGCCTCATCAAACCGGCGCAGACCAAACAGCGCCATCGCTTTGCAGTGCTGGGCGGGTATGCCCTGCTCGACGGCAAGCCAGGCCTCGGCTTTGATGAGCGCCTGCTCGGGGTTTTGCGATGCCAGTTCGCTGCATTCGCGGTAGGCGGGTGGCTGCTCGGCCTCAAGCGCGGTGGCGGCGATGGGCGCGCCAAGGCTTACGAGCGCCATCAGGCACAGCGGCAGCATGCGTTGGGCGGCGGTCATTTTTTCTGCGGAAATGGTCGGCGGTCTCATGTCGAATGTCCGATAGTTAGGCGGTTGCCCGCAGTTGGCAAGCAACTTGCTTATAGTCGATGCGAATAAAAAACTTATCATCTTGTCATTCCCGCGTAGGCGGGAATCTCCTTTACTGATGTTAGGGGATTCCCGCCTGCGCGGGAATGACAAAAACCTTAGAGTTGTGCAAAAATTAACCAAAATCAGTAGATAAGGTGCAGCAAGCAGTCATGAATTGCAAGCAAGCCGTAGGGATGGGAGAAAAATATGCGTAAGGCAGGGTCAGCAAAAGCACGCGTTGGGGTGGGGTTGATGCTGCTTGGCGCACTGACGATGACGGGCTGCGACAAAATCGTGGATGGCTCGAAAGCCGCGCAATCGGTGACCGCGCAAGCGTTCGATGAAACCACTTCCTCGTGGCGGGATTTCTTCGCCTATCACCCGCCGGTGCCGGCACCCTTGCCGCAAACCCGCTACTGCTACCAGATGCAAAGCGACATTGTCTGCTACGACAGTGTGCAGCCGAACCTTACTGCGAAATTGCTGGGCTACCAGGATGGCGATGCCCTGTCATGGGTGCAGCCGGGCGGTGGGTCGCTTGGGGTGAGTGGCGGGCCGCCGATTGCGTTGCGCGCACCCGTTGCCTCGGCAACGCGTGAGGCGAGAGCGCCCATCGCCCTCAGTGATGAGGCGATTTCGGTGCAAACCGTGCCCTTCAGCAACGGGCAGATCAGCAGCCGCGATTTATCGCCCAACCGTGCGAGTAAAAAGGTCAATTAAAGCGCTTTTTTGCCAGGTTTTTTGTCGAACATTGCCCTTTTTTGATCGCTTTTTTGTCGCGTTTTGATGGGTTTTTTGCCTCTTTTTTACAAAAAATCCCTCAAAATTGCATGCGTATACGCACCATCCGCCATGCTACGCGGTGATCTCACGGGCGCTATGGCCGCTATCGCCGCTGACGACAATCGCCGGTGCCTCGACCAGCGTGACCGTATCAAAATGATCGCAGTGCGAGCAATGCACTTGCCACTCTTCGTGCCGCGTCGTGCAATGCGTACAGGCCCATGGTGCGCTGCTTGGGGCCGAAATGGCGCGGGTAAGCCACTGATTTTGAGCATCTGTACCGCTTAGCTGCTGCTCGATGCTGGCCATGAGCAGGCAGGCGGCTTTGCTTTCCTCGCGCGCGAGTGCGGCGTTAACCGATTGTTTTGCCTCGCTCAAATCACCTACCGCGAAGGCGTGTTGGGCTTTCAGCAGGTGATGGTTCGCATGGTTCGCCTTGCCGATAAATGGCCGCAACAGCCGCAACTGGCGGCGCGGCGTTTCGTCATGGATGGTGGCCAGAATCGGCGCGATGAGCATGGCGTTTGGTGAGGTTTTCCAGGCGCTAAGCAGCCATTTGCGGGCGCGTTTTGCCTGGCCCTCCTCGTGGGTGAGGCTGGCCATATCGATGATGGCGGGCAGAAAATCCGGCGCATAGCCAAGGGTATAGCGCAGATAGTGCTGTTGCTTGCGCGGCTCGCGCTCGAGCTTGGCCATGAGGTAATAGGCCAGCGCGGCGTAGCGGTGGCGCTCGGGTTTGCTTAAGGGCGATTGCCATTGCCAGCCCTCGGTGAGCGCGAGCATCGGCGCATAATCGCCATCACGCGCATGCAGGTCGAGCAAGGTGAGCACCAGCCAGCGGTCCTTCGGGGCTTCTTTGCGCGCCGTGTGGGCCAGGGTTGCCGCCTCGTGCCATTCGCGCGCGCTGATATGCTGCTCGATCAGCCGACGGGTGGCTAACGGAGCCGTGACCGGGTGACTGAGGAGGGCCTGAAACGTCACCCGCGCATCGGCATGCTTGCCTTGACGCTGGAGCAATTGTGCGGTGAGTAGCTGCGGTAGCGGGTCGTTCGGCAGGGCGAGGCTGGCTTTTTTCAAGGCTGCATGCGCCAGCGTTTCATCGCCCATCGCGAGCGCGGTGACCCCGAGTGTGAGCTGCTTCAAACCGTTGGTGAGCGCATGGGTTTGCCGCCGCGCGCGACGGCGCTTGGACCAGCTGAGCATGTGCCATAGGCTAATGCTGAGGATGGCGCTGAGCACGATGACGATCAGGATCACCGCCGCCACGACGATGATGTGCACGGTTACCTCGTAGCCGAACCATTGTACCGCAATCTCACCCGGATGGGCGAGCAGCCACTGCCCGGCAAACAATAGCCCGGCAATGAGGATGAGTATGCTGAAAAAAATCATCATGGGGCGACCCCATATTGGGCATCAAGCTGCGCCAATGCCCCCTGTGCATCGCGAGTAGCAATGGCTTCGCCAAGCCAGGATTCCAGCGGCGCGCGCGCTCCTGCATCGAGGCGCTCGACCATGCGGATGACGGTGGCCAGCTCGGCGTGATCGAGGTCGCGTTGCACGGCGGCATAGGGATTGGTTTCACTGACTTTACGCACCTTCACCAACCCCGATAAATGGCGATTGATCCCATCCACCGTTGGGTTGCTGCTGGATTTTTCAGCCTCCGCCGCGGCGGCGTTGAGCAGTTCGCGCAAGCGGGCGATGATGGCCGCGTCGCTGCGGATGCCCGTATCCGCCACCGCGCCAAGTGCCAGAATTTCGCGGGTGAAGGAGGGGTTGAGCTTGGCCCATAGGGCCAGTTCCGGCGCATAGGCGGTGCCTTTACTGACCGCGCGGCGCAGCAAATCATACTCGCTTTTGCCCACCAGTTCATTTTTCGTGGCCAGGCTCGGTGAAACTTCACGCGGCGGCGTTACGACGGGGGTTGCGCTTACGGGCGGTGTGACCGGTGCGGCTGTCGTGGTGCTAGCAGTTGCAGTGCTCGGCGTGAGTGGTGCTGGGGTTGCGATCGCTGGTGCAATCGGTGCTGCCGTCGCGGCAGGAGCAGCGGGTGCGGCTTCAAGCGTGGTCACGCGCTCGCTCAGTTGCGCGAGGCCCGTGGTCAGCGCGCTAAGGTCTTCGGGGTTTGAGGTCCCAGTACCCGCATTCGCCAGGCTATTGACGGTCGCTTCGAGGTTATTCAGCCGTGCGCGCATGGCCTCGCGCTCCGCCCGCTCGGCGTGGCTGCTTGCCACCATTTCGGCCAGTAATTTTTCATGCACAAACCACAGGCCCGCAAGCGTGATCAGTAGGATGACTGCACCGCTGATCAGGATGGATGATCGG
>CAZZCK010000082.1:1551-3951 GCA_964652475.1 uncultured Azospirillum sp. | reverse complement strand
AACACGCGGATAAGGATGATAACCCCAAGATAGGTATCGTACCAGCTATCGACCAGCAGCGCCTTGAGCGGTGCATTACTATCGCCTTTAGGGTGCGGAATCCGCTGTACGATCGCCTCGAGCAGATCGGGAATACCAAGGCCGGATTTCGCACTCACCTGCAGCGCATCAGTGCAATCAATACCGATCATATCCTCGACTTGTGTCGCCACGCGCAAGGGGTCGGCCGCAGGCAGGTCGATTTTATTCAGCACCGGCACGATTTCATTGTTGTTATCGAGCGCCTGATAAACGTTCGCCAGCGTTTGCGCTTCAACCCCTTGGCTCGCATCCACCACCAGCAGGCTGCCTTCACACGCGGCCAAACAGCGGCTCACCTCATAGGCAAAATCGACATGGCCCGGCGTATCCATGAGGTTGAGGATATACTCGTTGCCGTCATTGGCGGTGTAATTCAGGCGCACGGTTTGCGATTTAATGGTGATGCCGCGCTCTTTCTCGATATCCATATTATCGAGCATCTGCGCGGTCATTTCGCGCTCCTCGACCGCGAAGCACGCCTGAATCAGGCGATCCGCCAGGGTCGATTTACCGTGATCAATATGGGCGATAATGCTGAAATTGCGTATGCGGGTGATGTCGGTCATGGCCGCGCTTTTAGGGGCTTGCGGCTTGGGATGCAAGCATTCTTAATAACCTGTTGGGCTAGTTTGAGGTGCTGGTTATTTTATCAGCAAACCCGCCCCATCGTCATTGCGAGCCCTTAAGCGAAGCAATCCAGATGGACCAGAAAAGAAAAAAGGATTTTTGTCCCAAACTCTTTTCTTTTTCTCTCAAAGCTGGATTGCTTCGCTATGCGCTCGCAATGACGGAGTTTTGGGTAAGGTGTGCATCAAGACTAGCCCAACAGGTTGATACGCTTTTTGATCACAATCGCATTACGCCGCGCGTTGCTGCTTCATCGCCAGCAACTCGCCCTGCAGCGCTTGGGTGAACTGCGCGTCCAGCTTCAAGCTTTGCGCCAGGTTCGCCAAATAGGTTTGCTCGGCCACGCATTGGCTATCGCACACCAGCGTTGCCGCAAGGTAAATCTGCGCCGCTTCTTCCTGTGTTTTAGCGGCAGCGGCGATGCTCGCCACATCCGGCGTATTGGCCATTTCACGCATCAGCAGCGATTTTTCCTGCGCATTTAAGCCCTGGCTTTCAATCTGGCCGAAAATCTTATCCGTCTCCGCCGCATCGACATGGCCATCGGCTTTCGCCGCGCCAATCATCGCCCGAATCACCGCCAGTGCAAAATCCGGGTTGAGCTGGGGTGCCACAATCGCCGCCGGTGCTGCCGCCACTGGCTGCTGAGCTGCCGCCTGACCACCCATGAGGCCAGCGAGCAAACTCTGCGCCGAACCCATCATACCCTGGCCTGCATTTTTTACCGAACCGACGACGCTTGCATTTCCACCCACGGCTTTGGTTTCCTGATAGTTGTTGTACGCCTTGTACGCGAGCGTACCTAGCAGCGCCATGCCGCCCAGTTTTGCCGCACCCTCGAGCACGTCACTTTTACCGAGCAATGCGGTGGCAATCCCACCGGTGAGCAAACCCGCGCCAAAATTCTTAGTGGCCATGCCGCCGAGCATTTTGCCAACCAGGCCGTTTGAATCAATATTACCAAGCAGTGATTTCGCGTCGAGCATTCCATTCTCCATCATGTTTGTTGAGCCCAAGTTACATAGTACGTGGTGGCGAATTGTCCAGATAATCGGATAAAAAAATGAGATAAAATCACGGCCATTGAAACACTGATGGAAACCGGAAAAAAACAATGCTAAACACAGTCGCTTGAGTGAATTCGCATCTGAAGGAGATATCCATGCCCCGTTCCCACTACGCTTTTGCTACACTCGCTGCCAGCACCATTGCTCTCACTAGCGCCTGCGCGCTCGCGTTCAACGCGCCATCGACCGAGCTAAAAGGCGTGCCAAGCGGCAATTACGTGATCGATCCTTCCCATACCAGCGTCAATTTTGGCATCAGCCATTTGGGATTTTCCACCTATCAGGGCCGCTTTAACACCATCAGCGGCAGTATGAAGTTTGATGCGCGCGCGCCCGAGAAAAGCAGCCTCACCGTCACCATCGACCCGGCGAGTATCGACACCAACCATGCCGAGCTTGAGGGCAAGCTGAAAGGTGCCGATTGGTTCGATGTGAAGCAATTTCCCGCCATCACCTTCACCAGCACGCGTATCGAAAAAATCAGCAACACCAGCGGCAAACTGACGGGCAACCTCACGCTGCATGGCATCACCAAACCGGTCGTGCTCGATGTGACCTTCAACGGTGCCGGCAACAACCCCTTTGCCAATGTGCCGCAGCTTGGCTTTTCGGCCAAAGGAATGCT
>CAZZCK010000082.1:0-1451 GCA_964652475.1 uncultured Azospirillum sp. | reverse complement strand
CATCACCCGAGCGCTACGACCCCATCGCCGTTACGTTACATTGGGTGATTGCCTGCGCGATCATCATCATGATTGCGCTTGGGCTGATCATGGAAGATCTACCGATTTCGATCCGCTTTGATGCCTATGCCTTCCATAAATCGCTCGGCATCACCGTACTGGCACTCAGCGTCTTTCGCCTGATCTGGCGCTTGCTTAACCCACCGCCGGCCTTACCTGGCAACTTAAAACCCTACGAGCGGCTTCTCGCCAAAGCAACCCATTGGCTGTTTTATTTCCTCATCATCGCCATGCCACTTTCCGGCTGGCTGATGGTTTCGGCGAGCCGCAAATACCCCACCGTTTATTTCTGGCTCACCGAGGTGCCGTTCATCCCCATGCCGGCGGGGATCGATGCAAAATTAACCGCCGAGATGCTGGGTGATATCCATGGCATACTCGCCAACGGGGCCATCGTCCTCATCGTGCTGCATGTGGGCGCCGCGCTGAAACATCACTACATACTGAAGGACTCGGTGCTGGTGCGCATGTTACCGAAGTTTCTCAACGTCACCACACGCGGGGAGTAATGCTCAGAGTCATGATGCGCAAGCAATCTCTCATGATCCTGTGTAGCCTCGTGCTGCTGACGGCTACCCCGCAGGCTAACGCTGCGCCCTGGGTGGTGGATGCGGCGCGCTCCCGTCTCACCTTCACGGGCGAACAAACGGGCGAGGTATTTCATGGCGAGTTCAAAAAATTCACCCCGGTAATTGAGTTCGACCCCGCCCACCCCGAGCGCGCAACAATCACGGTCACGATCGATATGGCAAGCGCCACCATCGAGGGTAAAGACCGCGCCGATGCCTTGCCGACCGCCGACTGGTTCGCCGTAAGCGCATTCCCCACCGCTACGTTTATGGCACGCAGCATCAACGCCACGGGTAAGGATGCATCAGGGATCAGCAACTACCGCGCCAACGGCACCATCACCATACGCGGATTAAGCCGCGCAGTAGAGCTACCCTTTAGCCTAAAAACCGAGGGGTCATCGGGTGTCGCACGCGGCGAAGTCACCCTCAACCGTCGTGATTTTGGCGTCGGCCAGGGCCGCTGGGCGAGCGATGAATGGGTGAAATATCCCGTGAAGGTCAGCTTTGAAATCTATGCGGCACCGCCGAAGTGAGCATTCAGCATTCCGCATTCGGGATTCAGGGGAAGGCAGAAACGATGATTCGTGATTTCTCCGTCTTCAGTCACCCGTCGCAAGGCCTCTGTTGCGTGTCACCCCGTCTTCATGACGGGGTCTGCGCACTACCTATCCCGCATCAGTAGTGCACGGATGCCGTCATTCGACGGCATGACAGGATGGAGGACTGACGAATCATCGAATCACGAACAACGAATCCCCCTTCCTGGTAAGTGGTCCCCATGCTACCTTGGTGAATCAACCACCCCATCACCCACCGCGC
>CAZZCK010000081.1:0-4160 GCA_964652475.1 uncultured Azospirillum sp. | reverse complement strand
TCGAGCATGAGATGTTCATGGAGCTTTGCAAAACGCAAGGAACGCGCGACCGCATTGCGCATATGCTCAACACCAGCAAACCGTTGAGGAATTAACCATGCCAACCTACACCGCACCGCTGAAGGACTACCAATTTCTCATCCACCATTTTTTGGAATTGGATAAGTATCATGATATTGAAGGCTTCACCGAGGCCCGCGATTTGGTTGAGCCGCTGCTCGCCGAATCGGCCAAAATGTGCGAGGAGGTGTTGTTCCCGCTGAATGCCGTCGGCGACAAGCAAGGCCTGAAATATAAGGACGGCGCAGTGACAACACCCGATGGCTTCAAGGAAGCGTATAAGCAATATGTCGAAGGCGGTTGGCCAACGCTGACATGGCCGACTGAATTTGGCGGCCAGGGCATGCCCGAATTTTTGAATATGCCGATGCTCGAGATGGTGTGCTCATCGAACCTTTCCTTCGGCCTCACGCCCGGCCTCACCCACGGGGCGATTCATGCGTTGCTGTTGCATGCGAACGATGAAATTAAAAAGACCTATCTGCCGCAGATGATTTCGGGCACCTGGTCGGGCGTGATGTGCCTGACCGAGCCCACCGCGGGTACGGATTTGGGGCTGCTCAAAACCCGCGCCGAGCCGAACGCGGATGGTAGCTATGCCATCACCGGCACGAAGATTTTTATCTCCGCCGGAGAGCAAGACCAGACCGAAAATATCATTCACCTTGTGCTCGCGCGCTTGCCGGGTGCACCCAAGGGCAGCAAGGGTATTTCGCTGTTTGTGTGCCCGAAATTTTTGGTCAATGCGGATGGCAGTATTGGTGCACGCAACGGCTTTTCTTGCGGCAGCATCGAACATAAAATGGGCATTCATGCGAGTCCGACCTGCGTGATGAATTATGACGGGGCAACGGGCTGGCTTGTCGGTGCGCCGCATCGCGGCTTACCGGCGATGTTCACGATGATGAATACGGCGCGGCTCTATGTCGGCGTGCAGGGTTTGGGGGTTGCGGAATCGGCCTATCAGAACGCGCTGGCCTATGCCAAGGATCGCCTGCAGGGCCGCGCGCTCAAAGGCCCAGCGTTCCCGGATAAAGTCGCCGATCCCATCACCGTGCACCCGGATGTACGGCGTATGCTGTACACCATGAAAAGCTTCACCGAAGCGGCGCGGGCGCTGGCGTTATGGACGGCGCGTGAGGTGGATATTGCGCACCGCCATGCGGATGCGAAAGTGCGCGAAGCGGCGGATGATTTCGTCCAGCTCATCACCCCGATTTTGAAATCATCCCTCACCGATGGCGGCTTTGAAACGGCGAGCACCGCGATGCAATGTTTCGGCGGGTATGGCTATATCGAGGAATACGGCGCGGCGCAATATCTGCGTGATTCGCGCATCGCGATGATTTACGAGGGCACCAACGGCGTACAGGCGATGGATCTGGTCGGGCGCAAATTGCCGTTCGATACGGGCCGTTACTTGAGCCGCTTCTTCCATCCGCTTGATGCGTTTATTGAGCAAAATCGTAATGACCCGGCAATGGCCGAGTTCACCAAACCGCTCAAAGCGCATGCGAAATATTTGCAGCAAGCGACGATGTGGATCGGCACGATGGGATTCGTCAACCCCAACCATGCGGGGGCCGGTGCGGTCGAATATCAAAAGATGTTTTCGCTGGTGCTGTTCGCCTTCATTTGGGCGAAACAGGCGAAAATTGCCCTCGCGATGCTTGGGCAGTCGTCAGGAAATGAAGGGTTCGACCGTGAGTTCCTTGAAGCAAAACTGGCTACCGCGCGGTTTTATTTTGCCAAAATTTTGCCGGGTACGACCAGCTTGCTCGCCAGCATCACCGCCGGGGCCGACCCCGTAATGGCCGAGGCCGGGTTTTAGCGTCATGAAAAAAGGCCAGTCATACGACTGGCCTTTTCTATTTCAAGTAACCATTGCTCAAGCAGCAGCGCCGCCCATGCAACCAGTTACTTCCTCAACGCATCGCGGATTTCGCGCAACAGCACAATATCCTCCGCCGGGGCGGCAGGAGCTGCCTCGGCTGCTTTGATCATTTTGTCTTTGAGTTTGTTGACATTCTTGACCAGAATGAACACCACAAACGCCACAATCAGGAACTTGATGATGGCGTTGATGAACAGACCATACATGATCAGCGGTGCGCCGGCTTTTTTCGCCGCTTCGAGCGACTCGTAATTGCCGAGCGACAGATCGAAATAGTAGTTGCTGAAATCGATCCCGCCGATAATCATCCCGATCACGGGGTTGATGATATCGCTCACCAGTGAGCCAACGATCGCCGTGAATGCCGCGCCGATGATGATCCCCACCGCCATATCGAGCACGTTGCCCTTGGCAATGAACGCTTTGAATTCATTTAACATAACAACCCTCCAGAAGATTACAAAAGTGTCATGTTTCTAGCAGGATCGTGACCGCAATCAAGCATTTATCATGCTGCAACCGCACAAAAAACTGGCCTAAATCGTATAAAACCAGTGAAAAAGTGCACTTTTAATGAAGTGCAGCAGCAAAAACAGGGCAATCGGCGACAAATCAAGCCCACCCATCGCCGGTAGAAAGCGCCCAAGCACTCGGCGGATACGGCGCAGCATCGGCTCGAGAATAAGGCCAAGCGTGGCGTAGACCTTAGAAACAATCGGGCTATGGCGATTTACAATGTCGAACTGGATCAACAGCCCAAGCACAATCCAGGCAATAAGCACCAGATTGATAAGGAAAATGATCTGTCCGAACAGTTCAATAAACGGATTGAGCATGGCGCCGATGGTTCCCTGTTGAAAAATTAACGAATTTGATGTATATTTGAATCATGATGGTTGGGCAAGCCCTACCTCATCGCGGCTCATGAAGAAGCGGCGTTCACGATAACCACGCGTTTGCAAGGTCATGCGAACGAGGAGCGAGCACCATGACGGTCACCACGATTGCCGCAAGCGCGGCAAACTCCGGCCGCTTACTTAATAGTAGCGCCAGCACTTCTGCATTAATCAACCGCGTGTTGGCGGCGACACCGCCCGCGCAAGCCGCACAAAGCGCCGGGCTGACACGGGCGATTGCCTTACAAAATCAGATTGCGCAGTTTCGCGTCGCCGCCCAGGAAGTCGCCAAAACCGGTAGCTTGCTGGCGAGCGCCGAGGCGGGAGCGAACGCGATCAACCGTACCCTCGCCCGCTTACGCGAAAGCGCAAAACTGGCCAGCAGCCCCGAGCTTTCGAGCGAAGAGCGCGCCGCGCGGAATCAGGAATTTCAAGCCATCCGCCAGCAGATCGATGCGCGCGTCGCCACCACGCGCTTTGGCGGTCGCGCGGTGCTTGAAGGTGGCGCATTGCCCCTCGCCAGCGGCACGAATGCCGTCCTCGGCAGCCTGACCGAGGCGACCTTGTTCAAGGGTAAACCGCTCGATATTTCAACCGCAAGCGGCGCCAAAATTGCGCAAGCGACGATCGAGGCCGCGCAAGACTATAGCGCTCGCCAGCTGGCGATCCTTGAGGGTCTCGCGCGCGACAACGACCTGATTGCGACGGGCTTACATACTGCCATCCAAAACCGTGATGCAGCGAACTCGACCCTGGCCAAGGCCGATTTCACCAGCCAGCTTTTTGCGGCAGGTGGGGCAAACACCCAAGCCTCGATTAGCCCAGAAAGCTTGGCTGCGCAAACCAATCGCTTGCCCGCCAATATTCTCACACTGCTGGCGGAGTAGCCCTTATTTGCGCTTCTCAACCCCGACAAACTTGCGGGGTTCGGAGCCAATGAATAGTTGACGCGGACGTCCAATTTTCATGGTCGGATCCTCGATCATCTCTTTCCATTGCGCGACCCAGCCGGCGGTGCGGGCGACCGCAAACAGCACGGTGAACAACGCCGTGGGGATACCGAGCGCGCGGTAAATGATGCCCGAGTAGAAATCGACATTCGGGTACAGCTTGCGCTCGATGAAATACTCATCGTTCAGCGCAATTTTCTCAAGCTCCATGGCAATTTTTAGCAGTGGTTCGTCCTGCTGGCCAAGCTCTTTGAGCACCTCGTGGCAGGATTTACGAAGCACCGCCGCGCGCGGATCATAGTTTTTATAAACGCGGTGGCCAAAGCCCATGAGACGGAAGGAATCGTTCTTATCCTTCGC
>CAZZCK010000080.1:2111-4302 GCA_964652475.1 uncultured Azospirillum sp. | reverse complement strand
GAATGCTGAATCCTGAATCCTCCCTCTCATCCCTGCGCCTCTCCCATAAACCCCTTGACTTACCCTCACCCATCGCTATGTTCCGCCCTCCTTTAAGGCCGCAGCGCATATCCCCCTGTCCTTGAAGGTTAGCATTTGTTTGCAAAACGGTGCGTTTGGCCAGCAGGCCAAACCAGCCATGAGCCGCTGTAGCGCGCGCCATGGCGATTTCAGTAGAAATCGCCGGGCGCAAACAAATAACTGGGGATAGGAATCGATTAGTGACGCCGCAGCGAAGGCTGCCAAGCGGCGCTAGTCACGTTGAAAGGAGAAACGCCATGAGCAAGCGCCATGCCGTTAAGTATAAAATTTCCCGTCGTTTAGGCGAAGCCCTGTGGGGCCGCGCGAAAGACCCCGTCCACCGCCGCAACTACGCGCCCGGTCAGCATGGGGTGGCCAGCAAAGGCAAAAAGAAACTGTCGGATTACGGCACCCAGCTGCGCGCCAAGCAAAAGCTCAAGGCCTATTACGGCAACATCACCGAGAAGCAATTTTTCAAAACCTACGAGGAATCGCGCCGCATGAAGGGCGACAACTCCGAGAACCTGATCGGCCTGCTCGAGTCGCGCCTCGACACCGTGCTCTACCGCATGTGTGTGGTGCCCACCGTGTTTGCCGCGCGCCAGTTCGTCAACCATGGTCATGTGCGCGTGAACGGCAAACGCGTCAATATCCCAAGCTTCAAAGTCAGCGAGGGCGACGTGATCGAGCTGAAAGAAAAATCGAAGCAGCTCGCCCTGGTGCTCGAGTCGGTTGCATCGCCCGAGCGCGACGTGCCGGACTATATCGACATGGATAGCAAGGCGATGAAAGCCACCTTCACCCGCAAGCCCAAACTGGCCGAAGTACCCTATCCGGTCAAAATGGAACCTAACCTCGTGGTCGAATTTTACAGCCGCTAATTGCTGCTCACGATCTGTTATTCGAAAAGCCCCGTCATTTTTGGCGGGGCTTTTTTGTTAGCGGGGTTGGCCATAGATCAGGCCTGTGCCTTGACAGCGCCCTATGCGTTACACCGCTCGCTCGATGATCCCACGCGCCTGGGCGATAATCGCATCAAACATCGCCTGGGTCAGTCGCCCGGTGCTGATGTTATAGCGGCTGGTGTGGTAGCTATCGAGCAGAAACAGTGGGTGGTGAGTGGTGGGTGGTGGGTGGTGAGTGTTTTTCTTACTGGCGACTGACGACTGGCGACTGGCGACTATCTCATGCATCGCCCCATGGGCAAACTTATACTGACTAGGCTTAAGCCCCAGCGTACGCAGCACTGCCTGGTGCGACGTCAGGCCAAGCGAGAGAATGAGGCGAAGATTGGGCATCGCCGCGATTTCTTGAATGAGGAAGGAGTTGCAGGTTTTTTCTTCAACCGGCGTGGGCTTATTTTCGGGCGGTACGCAGCGCACGGCGTTGGTGATGCGCACATTTTGAAGGGTGAAGCCATCCGGATAAGTCCCATCCTTCGCAAAGTTCGCGGCAATATTCTGGGCCCCTCTGCCTACGCCAAACGCGGCTGGGTCATATTCCCCGCTCGCGAAGCCATGTTTTTTTAACCCCGCATAGAGCACCTCGCCCGCGTAGTCCCCCGTGAATGGTCGACCGGTGGCGTTTGCGCCTTTCAAGCCTGGGGCCAAGCCTACCACCAGCATTTGCGCCGATACATCGCCAAAGGGCGGCACTGCCCCATTGAAAAACTCGGAGAATTGCGCCGCATTCGCAGCTCGAAACGCAACCAGGCGCGGGCATAACGGGCAGTTCGGTGGCGGGGGGGTGAAGGTCATGGGGTTGTCAGGTGGTTAGGTTGTCAGGTAGTCAGGAATAACCACCACACTAAACCCTAGAACTACCTGACTAACTGACCACCTGACAACCCGTTCTTCACTTTTTCTTGCTCCCTGCTCCTTGACACCCTCACCACACCTGCCTATATGCCCTCTCGCTTCTTGATTCCCTACCGCAGAAATCCTCGCCATTTATGGCCTTCGCGGGTACGGGATTTGAGAATAAAAACATTTTTGGAAAACCCATTTATATGAGGGGATTTCTAGGAATGGCTAACCGAAGAACCGCAGCGTAGCAGCGCTACGAGAGGATTCTAAGGTTAGACATGACAACGAAATCACCCATAGAAATGGGTTGATAACATTTTTGGAGG
>CAZZCK010000080.1:0-2011 GCA_964652475.1 uncultured Azospirillum sp. | reverse complement strand
GTTAGACATGACAACGAAATCACCCATAGAAATGGGTTGATAACATTTTTGGAGGAAGTTTATGACATCAGTTCGCCCCCTGCACGACCGCGTGATTGCACGCCGGGTCGATGCCGAAGAAAAAACCGCTGGCGGGATTATTATTCCGGATACGGCGAAAGAAAAACCCATCCAGGCCGAAGTGATTGCGGTGGGCCCCGGCGCACGTGATGATTCGGGCAAAGCAATCCCGATGGATGTGCGCGTGGGCGATATTGTGCTGTTCACCAAATGGGGCGGCACGGAAATTAAAATCGACGGCGAAGATTTGCTGGTGCTCAAGGAAACCGACATTATCGGCGTCGTTGAGAAAACCAAAGCGAAGAAGGCAGCGTAAATTAAGCTGTCATCCCGGGCTCGTCCCGGGATCCCCTGAAGCGGGCTGTGACCTTCTTTAAGAAGATAATAATCACAGCATGCGGCGGGAGATCCCGGGACAAGCCCGGGATGACTATATAATCAACAAACTACGGAGAAACATCATGGCTAAAGAAATTCGTCACGGCAACAATGCACGTGAGCAAATCCTCGTCGGCGCAAACATTCTCGCCGATGCAGTGAAAGTCACCCTCGGGCCTAAAGGCCGCAACGTGGTGATCGAAAAATCCTACGGCAGCCCACGCATCACTAAGGATGGTGTGTCGGTGGCGAAGGAAATCACCCTCAAAAACAAGTTTCAGAACATGGGCGCACAAATGCTGCGCGAAGTGGCATCGAAAACCAACGACCTCGCCGGCGATGGTACGACAACCGCTACCGTTTTGGCCCAATCCATCTTCAGCGAAGGCAGCAAGGCTGTCGCCGCGGGCCTGAACCCGATGGATCTGAAACGCGGGATTGATAAGGCGGTTGAAGCCATTATCGAATCCGTGAAAAAAGTTTCAAAGCCCATCAAATCGCAAGAAGAAATCGCACAAGTGGGCACCATTTCGGCGAACGGCGACCGCACGATCGGTGATAAAATCGCTGAAGCGATGGAAAAAGTCGGCAAAGAAGGCGTCATCACCGTCGAGGAAGGCAAAGGCTTTGATTTTGACCTCGATGTCGTCGAGGGCATGAACTTTGATCGTGGCTATTTGTCGCCTTATTTCGTGACCAACGCTGAGAAAATGACCGTGGAACTCGATAATCCGCTGATCCTCATTTTCGAGAAAAAGCTCAGCTCGCTGCAACCACTCCTGCCCGTGCTCGAGTCGGTGGTGCAGGCGCAACGCCCACTGCTCATCATTGCGGAGGATGTGGAAGGCGAAGCACTCGCAACCCTCGTCGTCAACAAGCTGCGTGGTGGCCTGAAAGTGGCTGCGGTCAAGGCCCCTGGCTTTGGCGATCGCCGCAAGTCGATGCTTGAGGACCTCGCGATCCTGACCCAAGGTCAGGTCATCTCGGAGGATCTGGGGATCAAACTCGAGACCGTCAACCTTTCGATGCTGGGTAAAGCCAAGCGCGTGACCATCACCAAAGAAGACACGACGATCGTCGATGGTGCCGGTGCGAAGAAAGAAATTGCAGCTCGTTGCGCGCAAATCAAGGCACAGATTGAAGAAACCACCTCGGACTACGATAAAGAGAAACTGCAGGAGCGCTTAGCCAAACTTTCGGGCGGCGTGGCGGTGCTCAAAGTCGGCGGGGCGACGGAAGTGGAAGTGAAAGAGCGCAAAGACCGTGTGGATGATGCGCTGCATGCCACCCGCGCCGCGGTTGAGGAAGGCATCGTCCCTGGCGGCGGCGTCACCCTGCTCTACGCCACCCGCGCTTTGGATAAACTCAAAGCCGCGAACGACGACGAGCGCGCCGGTATCAACATCATCAAGCGTGCGCTGCA
Source organism: uncultured Azospirillum sp. (assembly GCA_964652475.1). GTDB lineage: Bacteria > Pseudomonadota > Alphaproteobacteria > Rickettsiales > UBA3002 > QFOX01. The sequence continues at coordinate 150 of CAZZCK010000080.1, read as the reverse complement.
AGCCCCGATCCGTCAGATTGTGGCCAATGCCGGCCTCGATGGTGCGGTGGTGGCGGGCAAGCTGCTCGAGAGCCAAGACACCAACTACGGCTTCGATGCGCAAACCCTCGAATATGTCGACATGATCAAGTCCGGCATTATCGACCCAAC
>CAZZCK010000079.1:0-4326 GCA_964652475.1 uncultured Azospirillum sp. | reverse complement strand
GCAACGCGAGCGCGACGGGCCTGGCGGATATCACGGCGCGTAACCTGCTGGTGAGTGCGCTTGGGATTGATAAAGTGAGTGATGGCACACCCACGGCGATGGTGACGCTGAGCGACGATCGGATTGCGGGCGATGTGGTGAATCTAAGTAGCCTTTCGGCTTTGTTTGCGGATGCATTGGTGGGAAATAACAAGCTCATTACCGTCAGTGGCATTAACGTGACCGGTGCGGATGCAGGCAATTATACCTTTAATACGACAGCGCTTGCGACCGCGAATATTTTACCGGCGGCGATTGTGCCGCCCGTCATCCCGCCGATGATACCACCCGTTACACCGCCTGGCGCCACTCCGATTGGTCAGCTACCCAATACGGTGACGCTGGTCTCGCAGCAACCGATTCCGGCCATCAGTATCGGTTATCTGTTGAACTATATTGCCGATACGCCCACCCAATTCGTGGGTCTGAACACGCCAGCTAAGCCACGGGTATTCCTCTTCCAACCGCTATCGGATACGCATTTTTACGAAGCGCCGGAACGTAAGAAGCGCCCAGCAATGCATGGCGGCACCTCGCAAGTGGATGTTCAGGAATTTTAGCCTTATTTGCTGAGTATGGCAGGTATGCCACTGGGATAAAGCTCGGCGATGATGGCAGTGATGTTGGCTAGGCGGTCGGCATCGTTGGGGTGGGTGGTGAAGAACGCCACATCGGCCCCGGCATGGTAGGCGCCCGCAAGCACAATCAGCATCGCACTGAAGGCGCTTGGGTCGTAGCCTGCTTCAGCCATGAGGGCGATACCCAAGCGGTCCGCTGCTTTTTCCTGCGCAGCGCTATGTACCCATAACGGCACAGCAGTGAATTGCTTCGTGCTATCAAAGCGGGTGGTTCGGTCATTGCCCAGGATATGGGCGATGCCATGGCACAAGGCAGCGGCAAGCTGGCCTTCCGTTTGCATGCGGTTTACGAGCGCGGTGGTGACGTAAATATCGCCCCCGGGTAATGCGAACAGGTTGATGGAATTTGCTTCCGCCACCACATGAAAATGGATCGGCGGAATGTTTTTCCGCGCGCTGATTTTCTCAAGGATCACGCCGCCCACGCGTTCGACCAGGGCTACTTGCTCGGCATTTTTGCTGATGCCGCCATATTCTTTCAGCATCGCACGCTTAATTTCTTCATCGCTGACGGCATTTTTGTCGATCTCGGCACTAAGCTGCTGAGTGGCCTTTTTCCCTTCATGCTTAAGCACCACCAGCCCGCCAATGGCAATGAATACGATGCCAATAATCATCAGTTTGCGGCGGCTATTCATCGCCAAGCCTGGGCGCGATGGGGCTGGCTGTGCTGCTGTTCTCTCGTGATCATGCACGGGTTGGTTCATGCTGCGCTCCTGACGGGAAAAGTGAACCCGATACTCTATCGAATAGGGGCAACTATAAGCGATGCATTTCGAAGCCGCAAGTGGTGCTCCGCCGTCGCGCTTGCAACCGTCATGATATTTGCTAAGTCTTGCATCGAAATGAACGGATCACCAAGCACAGGAAACCATGGCAAACGCAAAAAAAATTACTGTCACTACCCCCGTCGTTGAGCTTGATGGCGACGAGATGACCCGTATCATTTGGGCGATGATCAAAGAAAAACTGATCCTGCCGTTTCTTGATATCGACCTCAAATATTTCGATTTAAGCATCGAAATGCGCGATAAAACCGATGACAAAATCACCGTCGAGGCGGCGAACGCCATCAAGCACTATGGCGTGGGTATTAAATGCGCGACGATTACGCCGGATGAAGCGCGGGTGAAGGAATTCAACCTCAAGCAGATGTGGAAATCGCCCAACGGCACCATCCGTAATATCCTCGATGGCACGATTTTCCGCGCCCCCATCATCTGCAAAAACATTCCGCGCTATGTGCCGGGCTGGAAAGCGCCGATCATCGTTGGCCGTCACGCGTTTGGCGATCAGTACCGCGCGACGGATATGATTATCGACCGCCCCGGCAAATTATCCATGAGCTTCGTGCCGGACGATGGCTCCAAGCCCACCGAAATCGAGGTCTATAAATTCCCATCGGCCGGGGTCGCGCTTTCCATGTACAACCTCAACGCCTCGATCGAGGGTTTCGCGCGCGCCTGTTTCAATTACGGGCTGACGGTGAATTACCCAGTCTATTTAAGCACCAAAAACACCATCCTCAAAAAATACGATGGCGATTTCAAAAATATCTTTCAACGCGTCTATGACAGCGAATTCAAGGAGCGCTTCATCAACGCGAAATTATGGTACGAGCACCGCCTGATTGATGACCTTGTTGCCTATGCGATCAAATCTGAGGGCGGGTTTGTCTGGGCCTGTAAGAATTACGATGGCGACGTGCAGTCCGACGTGGTGGCGCAAGGGTTCGGCTCGCTTGGCCTCATGACCTCGGTGCTGCTCACACCTGATGGCAAAACGGTTGAAACTGAAGCGGCGCATGGCACCGTCACGCGCCATTACCGCGAGCACCAGGCGGGCAAGCCCACCAGCACCAACCCGATTGCCAGCATTTTCGCCTGGACAGAGGGCCTACGCTACCGCGCCCGGTTTGATGGCAATGCGGCGCTTGAAACCTTCTGCGGCACCCTCGAAAAAGCGGTGATCGATACCGTGGAAGCGGGTCACATGACCAAGGATTTAGCCTTGCTCGTTGGCAAGGATCAGAAATACCTGACTACCGGCGAGTTCATCGATGCGGTGGCCGGACGGTTAGTGTAGCATAATAAAAAGCCCCACCACATTGCTGTGGCGGGGCCTGACTCACTCGGCGGCGGCGAATGCAACCGCGCCGACGTTGCCTTACTTAATGGCGTTCAGATGCGCGCGCAGCATCGGCGACACGTGATAGATCGTCGAGACGCCCATCACGATGTAGAGGATCGTTAAATTTGCGCTGCCAAAAATGGCCGCAAACAAATTGATCCCAAAGCCGGTAAGCGCAAAATGCAGACCGCCAAGAATCACGAGAAACAACGTAATCACATGAATCATTTTCATCACAGTAACCTTACACTTTCTGAGGATTATCCTCAGTTTCAAAGTAACACAAACCGCACAAAAAATCAGCATGAATCGTCGCCGCAACGCACCATAGCAGGGCATTGCAGCATAGATAAAATGTTGCAGGTTTTGTGCGACGCACAAAATCTTAAAAGCGCTTACGCGCCTGATGGAGGCATCGCCCTCGTCAGGCGCGTAAGCGCTTAAGAAGCATCCTTCGTAGAAGGATGCGCATCCTGATACGCGGCCATCAGCCGGTTGGCATCCACATGCGTATAGCGCTGGGTGGTGCTGAGTGATTCATGGCCGAGTAATTCTTGGATGTCGCGCAAATCCGCCCCATTACTCAGCAAATGGGTCGCAAAGGCATGGCGCAGCGCGTGCGGGGTCAGGCTTTCAGGCAAGCCATAGCTGCGGCGAATAGTAACGAGAATACGCTGAAACACCGCTGCTTGCAGCTTGCGTCCGCGCAGGCCCACAAACAAGGAAAAATTGGCCGGGCGATCAAAGCGGGGGTGATGGTAGGGCGACTGCGCGAGATAGGCCTCAATGCTGCTACGGATAATGGGCAGCAGCGGAATTTGCCGCTCCTTGTTACGTTTGCCGAGCACGCGTAGGCTGCCTTGAGCAGCCGCAAGGTCGCCCATGGTGAGGTTCAAGGCTTCGCTAACGCGTAGGCCCGCGCCATAAAGCAGCATCGCCAGCGCATGGTTGCGTGCCCCGACCCATGGCTCGCGTGCTTGCTCGACCAGCGCATCGAGCGTCGCCTCGGTTTGCGCCACATCCGGCGATTTGGGCAACGGTTTATCGAGCTTAGGGGTCGGCACTTGCAAGGGGGCAAGGTTGGTGATGCCCGCATGCGCGTTCAAATGTTTGAAGAAGGTGCGCAGCGCCGAAAGGGCGCGGGCATTGCTCGATTTCGCATACTGCCGCCCTAGCCGATAGGCCAGCCAGCTACGCACGTCACGTTCCTCGAGCGCTTCAAGGGTTTGAAGCGTAACGGCGGCACTTTGGTGCTGATGCAAGAAGGCGAGAAAGCCCGACACATCGTGCAGATAGGCCTCGACCGAATGGCTGCTCGCACGACGCACGCTGGCCATCTCTTTCAGCCAGGCGCGCAAATGCTGCTGCACCTCGGGCGCGATGGGGGGCGATGTAGTCGTAACACGCATTATAAAAGCGTAAACTGACCTTCGCTTATTGTAAAGCTAAGCCACAAACTCACTCTCGGTTAAGCAGCGATCGAGGATGATGCTCATCACCTCGCCTAAATGGCCGAGCA
>CAZZCK010000078.1:3966-5114 GCA_964652475.1 uncultured Azospirillum sp. | reverse complement strand
GCGAAATCGGTGCTGGCGAAATTTGGCGTTTCGGTGCCGCGCGGTGGCGTGGCCTACACCCCGGCGGAGGCCGAGCAGGTGGCCCAATCGCTGGGCGGTAGCCTATGGGTGGTGAAAGCGCAGATCCATGCCGGCGGGCGCGGTAAGGCGGGCGGCGTGAAACTCGCTAAATCGCTGGATGAGGTCAAGCGCCTCACCAAAGAAATGCTGGGCATGATTCTGGTTACCCACCAGACCGGGCCGGAGGGTAAAGAAGTCAAGCGGGTTTATATCGAGGAGGGCTCGGACATTGGTGCGGAGCTTTACCTTTCGGCCGTGCTTGATCGTCAGCATAGCTGCATCAGCTTTATTGGTAGCAAAGAAGGCGGCGTGAATATTGAGGATGTTGCCCATCACACGCCCGAAAAAATTATCACGGTGCCGGTCGACCCGGCGGCGGGGATTCAGCCCTATCACGCCCGTAAACTGGCGTTTGGCATGCAAATTCCTGCCGAGTTGCATGGCGATTTTCAAAAATTGCTCTTTGGCCTCTATAAGGCGTTCGAGTCGACCGATGCCAGCCAGGTGGAAATTAATCCGCTCGTGATCACCAAATCGGGCAAGCTGATTGCGCTCGATGCGAAATTCAATTTCGATGATAACGCCCTGTTCCGTCACCCGGATATTGGCGAAATGCGCGATGAGTCGGAGGAAGATCCGCTCGAGCTTCAAGCCGCAAAATTTGGTCTGTCTTACGTAAAAATGGATGGCAATATCGGCTGCATGGTCAACGGTGCGGGCCTCGCCATGGCGACCATGGACATCATCAAGCTCTATGGCGGCGAACCCGCGAACTTCCTTGATGTGGGCGGGGGCGCGAGCAAAGAAAAAGTGACCGAAGCCTTTAAGCTGATTCTCTCCGACCCAAATGTCGAAGGGATTCTCGTCAATATTTTTGGCGGCATTATGCGCTGTGACATCATCGCAGAAGGTATCATCGCGGCCGCGCGGGAAGTGTCGCTCAGCGTGCCGCTGGTAGTGCGGTTAGCCGGCACCAACGTCGAGTTGGGCAAGAAAATGCTGGCGACCAGCGGGTTGCCGATTGTCGCGGCCGATGACCTTGCCGATGCCGCGGAAAAAATTACGGCGAACGTGAAGAAACAGGCGGC
>CAZZCK010000078.1:0-3866 GCA_964652475.1 uncultured Azospirillum sp. | reverse complement strand
TTCACCGGCCGCGAAGGCACGTATCACAGTGAGCAAGCAATTGCCTATGGCACGAACATGGTCGGCGGGGTGACGCCGGGCAAGGGCGGAACGAAGCATCTCGATCTGCCGGTATTTAATACGGTGGCCGAGGCGAAAGCCAAAACGGGGGCGAACGCATCTGTGATTTATGTGCCGCCGCGCTTTGCCGCGGATGCGATTTTGGAGGCAATTGATGCGCAAATCGAGCTTGCCATTTGCATTACCGAGGGCATTCCGGTGCTGGATATGGTTAAGGTGAAACGCGCGCTGGTGAACTCCAAAACCCGCCTGATCGGGCCGAATTGCCCGGGGGTGATTACGCCGGGGGAATGTAAAATCGGTATCATGCCGGGCCATATTCATAAAAAGGGACGCATCGGAATTTTGTCGCGCTCGGGGACGCTGACCTATGAGGCGGTCGGACAAACTTCGGCGCTGGGCCTTGGCCAGTCAAGCTGTATCGGTATTGGCGGCGACCCGGTGAACGGCACAAACCATACCGATGTGCTCGAGATGTTTTTGGCCGATGACGAGACCGACGCGATTATCATGATCGGTGAGATCGGCGGCGATGCCGAGGAAATGGCTTCGGAATTTTTGAAAAAATCGAAAATCAAAAAGCCCGTCGTCGGATTCATTGCGGGTCGTACGGCGCCTCCGGGGCGCCGCATGGGCCATGCCGGGGCGATTGTCTCGGGTGGTAAAGGCGGTGCGGAGGATAAAATCGAAGCGATGAAATCCGCCGGCATTAAAGTGTGCGATAACCCTGGCCATATGGGCCGCACGATGAAAGAATTGCTGAGCGCGAAATAATCATCGAAGCTAGCGATAAAATCGTATAATCCGCTTGCCTTGCATTGGTCGCGCGCTTAGGAATTGAAGCAACGCAACCTAGCCTTGTGGTGAGTCGTTATGACACAGGATTTTCTCGAGAACTCGTATCTTTACGGCGCGAACGCGACGTTCATTGCCGAGCTTTATGACCGCTATACAAGCAACCCGGGCAGTGTAGATGCAAGTTGGCAGCGGTTTTTTTCAAGTTTGGGGGATGCGCCCACCGCGCCCATTTCATGGAATCAAGTGCCTCTTCAGGTGATTGGCCAACCTGACCCAGATGCGTCATCGGCGGTATTGGCGGGCGGCAAAAAATCCGACGCAAAATCATCGGGTAGTGTGGCGAACGAAAAAACCACAGGCACTGGCGCCTCGCCGGCGGCCATCCAGGAAGAGGCAATGCGTGCATTGCAAGCCCAGCAGCTGATTCGCGCTTATCGTGTGCGCGGGCATTTGCTGGCAACGCTTGATCCGCTGGGTATTGAAAAGCCCACCATGCATGCGGATTTGGATCCCAAAACCTATGGTTTCGGTGACGCCGATTTAGACCGCAGCATTTATCTGGGTGGTAATTTAGGGCGCGAGCGCGCAACGCTTCGCGAGATTGTGAGCATTCTGCAAGCGACCTATGCGGGCACGTTCGGTGTTGAGTTCATGCATATCCAAGATCCCGCGCAGCGCGAGTGGGTGCAAAGCCGCATTGAGGCGGCGGCAGGCGCACCGAATTTTTCTGCCGAAATGAAAAAGAGTATTTTGCGCACCTTGCTTGAGGTCGAAGCATTCGAAGAGTTTGTACAGGTGAAATATACCGGCATGAAACGCTTTTCCATCCAAGGGGGCGACGCGATGGTGCCTGGCCTCGTCGCGATTTTGGAAACCGCGAGCAATGTCGGCGTCGATGAAATCGTCATCGGCATGCCGCACCGTGGGCGCATGAACGTGCTGACCAGTATCATGGGCAAGCCTTACTCAGAACTGTTATCGATTTTTAACGGTAACCTCGATTTCCCTGAAAATATCGATTCATCAGGCGATGTGAAATATCACCTCGGCGCCAGCCATGACCGGGTGATGGCCAATGGTAAATCGCTGCATTTGTCGCTGACTGCGAACCCCTCGCACCTTGAAATCGTCAACCCCGTGGTGGTGGGCAAAGTGCGCGCGAAGCAAGACCAGAAAAGCGATGCGGACAGAAAGCGCGTGATGGCGCTTACCTTGCATGGCGACGCGGCGTTTGCCGGCCAAGGCTCGGTGCCTGAAACATTGTCGCTTGCGGAACTGCGCGGCTATCGCACTGGCGGCACCGTGCATGTGGTGGTAAACAACCAGATTGGTTTCACCACCGCGCCAAAATATTCGCGCTTCACGCCCTACCCGACCGATGTCGCAAAGATGATTCAGGCGCCCATTTTCCACGCGAACGGGGATGACCCGGAGGCGGTGGTGTTCTGCTGCCAGCTTGCGACCGAATTCCGCCAGGCCTTTGGGCGTGATTCGGTGGTGGATATAATTTGTTATCGCAAGTATGGGCATAACGAAGGCGACGAGCCGATGTACACCCAGCCGCTGATGTATAAAATCATCAGCAAAAAAATGCTGCCGGCGCATATTTATGGCCAGCGGCTGATTGCTCAAGGGGTGATGAGTGAGGCCGAGATCGCCGCTGAGGCCGACAAACTCAACGCGCATTTCAATAACGAATACGATGCGGGTAAAGTCTTCAAGCCCAACAAAGCCAACTGGCTTGAGGGCAAATGGAGCGGTTTTACCAAAGCCGAGAGCGGCCTGGGCAATGAGCCCGATACCGGGGTTGATGTGAAAAAGCTCGCCCAATTTGGTACGGCGCTGACCAAAATTCCTGAAGGCTTTACGATGATTCGTCAGCTGGAGCGGATTTTGAACCGTAAACAGGAGATGTTCGCGACAGGCGAAGGGCTGGATTGGGGCACCGGCGAGGCGCTTGCCTTTGCGTCGCTCGTGGCCGAAGGCGTGCCGGTGCGGCTGACGGGCCAGGATTCGGGCCGCGGCACGTTCAGCCACCGCAATTCGGTGTGGATCGATCAGCAGACCGAAGATCGTTACATGCCGCTTAACCACGTGGCCCAAGGCCAGGCCCGCTACGAGGTGCACGATTCCTCGCTTTCGGAGCTGGCGGTGCTCGGCTTTGAATATGGCTATTCGTTGGCGGAACCCAAAGCGCTGACGCTGTGGGAGGCGCAGTTCGGTGATTTTGCCAACGGCGCGCAAATGGTCGTCGATCAGTTTATTTCCTCGGGCGAAATTAAATGGCTGCGTATGTCGGGCCTCGTCATGCTGCTACCCCATGGCTATGAGGGCCAGGGGCCGGAGCATAGCTCAGCGCGGCTCGAGCGCTTCTTGCAAATGTGCGGCGAGGATAACATGCAAGTGGTGAATATTACCACGCCCGCCAACATGTTCCACGCGCTGCGCCGCCAGATGGTGCGCAATTTCAGGAAACCACTCATCGTGATGACGCCCAAATCGCTGCTGCGCCATAAGCTGTGCGTCTCAAACCTCAAGGATTTTGTGCCCGGTACGCGCTTTGAGCGGGTAATCCCCGAGATCGACACATTGGTGAAAGATAGCCATGTCAAGCGGCTGATTTTTACCTCGGGCAAAGTCTATTACGATTTCCTTGAGGCGCGTCGCGAGAAAAAGATCGACGATATTGCGCTGGTGCGCGTCGAGCAATATTACCCCTTCCCCGAGAAGGAGATTGAGGCAGCACTCAAAAAATACCCCAATGCACAGGTCGCCTGGGCGCAGGAAGAACCGGAGAACATGGGCGCCTGGCGCTTCATCGGCCCACGCATCGGTGAGGTGATGGATGCGATCGGCCGCGGTACCAACCGCATTCGCTATATTGGCCGCAAGGAGGCGGCAAGCCCGGCGGCAGGGTATATGAAGCTCCATCAGCGCGAGCAAGCCGCCGTGATTGCGGATGCGATGACGCTTGATGTGGCACAGGAAAAACAGAAAAAGAAAGCATA
>CAZZCK010000077.1:0-5170 GCA_964652475.1 uncultured Azospirillum sp. | reverse complement strand
ACTAGAATACGCATGCAACCCCACTGAATGATTAGCGCGACAGAAGAAGCAACACCACCACGAGCGCCGCCGCTTGAAACGCCACGCGCGCCACCATCAATTTATTCCCGTATTTGCGGTTGGCCTCACCGCCCCTGGCCATGAGCGCAATACCACTGACCAGCACTACCACCGTGGCCAACATCAGGCCGATCAACAAAAGAATGCCCATCAGTTTCATGCGGCAATATTCCCCTGTTTCGCATGGCGCAGCACGTAAGTGCGGCTGCAATAAGGGCAGGTGACTTTGTTACCACCATCATGGTCGATATGCAAATAAACGCGCGGATGGCCAAGCGCACCGCCGCCCCCGTCGCAGGCAACTTCACTGGTTGCGGTCTCAATCGTTTCAAACATGGCGGTTACCTAATTGGCAAAAATGAATTGCGGGCCTTTTGCTGGTTCGGATGGTAGGGGGTTGGCCGAGGGGTTGTCAAGGGTGACGCGGCGGATCGAGCTACCGGCGGGCGTATTCACCTCGGGGATGATCACGCTCGTTGGGGCCACGCTCGCGCTCGCCTCGCTCGGCAAGGCAGTCGTCGGTGCATTGGCGGATTGGCTGGCGCGCACCAACAGCACCTCGCCGGCGCGTCGTGCCGGTGCATCATTCACCTCGATCACCCGTACGCGACGGGCTTCCCGCGGCGCCCGCGTCGTTTCCACCACGCGCGGCTTCGTAACACTCACGCTACGGGGGGCGGGTGTACTCACCGCCACCCCATCACTGGCACGCGCCGGGCCGGGCGAGGCAACCTGCCCACTGCCCGTTTTGCTTGCCCGCGCCGCCGCCACTTTGGCAACAATTTTGTTCCAGCTGCGCTCGATATCGCCCAAATAGCGCTGACCATGCACCGGTGTGCGCGAGTGATAGGCCGCCGTCGCCTTGATCCAATCGCCTAACGTTGCATAATTGCTGCTTAAAAACTTAGCGGAATAGGCGACATTGCTGGCCGGATCAAACGCCTGATTGAGGTTGGCAAACGCACGTGGGTGATGCTTCAAATTCACCTGCATGCAGCCCACATCAATACTTTGATAGCCCTGCGCCAGCAGGCGCTGGGTTTGCGCAATCGCCTCGATTTTGCTGTTGAAATAATAGCCCTTACCCTCGACATTGATCGTCCATGGCCACGGCACGCTCATGCCCAGGCCCTTATGATAGCGGCCCGATTCGGTGGTCGCAATCGCCGCCAGCAGATGGCTTGGGATATTGTTTTTCTTTTCCTCGATCGGGAAATATTGCGTGCATTGGCGCGCCCCTTCGATCAGCCAGTCGGGGTTTGCATTGGCATGGGCAGCACCAAGCGGCACCATTACCCCCACTGCCACAGCAAGCCCAGCGTAGATGCTGCGTACCACGCAAGGGAAGGACGGATACTCAGGATGATGCGGCATCGATGACTGCTTAGTTAGGAAAATGCATACGAACGCTTTACGAAGCATTTCGTGCGAGGTTAAGATTCGATAGTATAATATTCTGTGAGCTTATTCTGCGAGTTTAGCAAGTCTTACGCCAAGGCACAAAAGAAATCCGTATGACATCAACCGCTAACTAGGCTACATTCACGAAAAGTTTTTTAGGGAGTTTTTGTGCATCACACCCCGTTCACTTGGCCAGCGCGGCGCGGCTTCACCCTCGTTGAAATGGCGATTGTGCTGGTCATTATCGGCCTGCTCGTTGGCGGCCTCGCCGGGCTACGCACCTACACGCGCAACGCCCAGCTCGCCACGGTCATGAACGAAAGCAAGCTGTTCGTCAGCGCCTTTAGCCAGTTTCAAACCCGCTACGGCGCCCCGCCGGGCGATCACTCGGGCGCGAGCGGCATCTGGAGCGGCGCGTTCAACGGCGACGGTAACGGTATCATCCGCGCTGGCAGCGTCGCCCAACCGCTTGAACGCTATTATGCATTTCAGCATTTGGCGTTATCGGGCTTCATCGGCGGCAGCTACACCGGCGCGGTAAATGCCACGGGCGGTGCCACCATCGGCAGTAACGTGCCCGGCTCGGCGGTCGACCGCGTCGCCTTCATCTTCGACCACCCGGATGCGACCGATGGCGCCGTGAGCAGCGACAGCCTTTATTTCGACGGGTTTTATGGCAATATCCTGCGCGTCGCGGCGGTCAATGCCAACGCAACTTCCATCCCCGATCAGGCATTTCTGACCGCCGCGCAGGCCTATCAGGTCGATGAAAAATTCGACGATGGCCAGCCGGGGTTAGGCAATATCGTGGTGCCGATCAGTAGCGCGCTGGCGAATTGCGCAACCAGCGATGTTGCCGCAAGTGCTGCCTATAGCACCGGCAGCGACACCAAAACCTGCTATCTTTTTCTCAAAATGCAGTGATATTTTGGCCGTTTTTACGTAAAAAGCGGCATTTTTTGCATCGTTTTTGCTGGTTTTTTGATCGATTTTCATCCTTTTTTAACGGTTTTTCTGCTAGATTGAAGGTTCATACTCCAAGGTATGGACGAGGAACCAATGGCCCAAACCGACCGCTCAATCGAACTGATGCTGCGCGATTACCGCCTTACCACCGCCGAGATCCTCTACCATTTCCCCGATCACCCGGCGCTGCTACAATCTTATATCTGGCAGGAGCTCGACCTTGCCCCCAAATTCCCGACCTTGAAAAAATTCCTGAGTTTCTGGGAGCGCGAACTTGATGGCAAGCTGCACTCGGTCAAGGTCATGCACGCCGCCATCATCACCCCGCACGAGTTTCGCCTGGCAAGCGCACCGATGGTCATCCACTAGGTGATTGTCATCCCGCGCCTAGCGCGCTATGACGTCATCCATGCTGCATCGCTCCAATGATTCGCGCCGACTCATCGCCATCACGGGGGATGACCGCGTCGCCTTTTTGCAAGGCCTGCTGACCAACGACATCACCAAACTTGCCGCGGAAAAAATCCAGTTCGCGGCCCTGCTCTCGCCGCAAGGAAAAATCCTGCATGACATGTTTGTCATCGATGCCGGTGATCGCATCATCCTCGATACCCAAGCCGCATTCGCCGATCTACTCATCAAGCGCCTGATGGTCTATAAGCTGCGCGCGTTGGTGACGATAGCGGATCTCACGAATGACGCATCACGCATCACGCATCACGACCCCCTGCCCGACCCGCGCCACCCGGATCTACCACCCCGCGATTATACGACTCACCACTCACCACTCACCACTCACCACTCCATTAACCTTGGCATTCCCGAACTAGGCCGCGATTTTGCGCCGGATACTGTCGTGGCGATGGATGCGGGCTATGATTTGCTCAACGCCATCAGCTTCACCAAGGGCTGCTATGTCGGCCAGGAAGTCACCGCGCGCATGCATTATAAAAACATCACCCGGCGAGGCTTTTTTATCCTTGAAAGCGACACCATGCCCACCCGGCTGGCCCTGCTGAAGTTTGAGGAGGTTGAAGCGGCTCACGGCATCGTCACCGTGGATAACATTGCCTACCGCGCGACCCTACCGCAATGGATGCAGCCCAAACTGTTGCAGTTCAAATCCAACCCGTAAAATCAACTCTATTATTACGCATGCGAGCAACTATTGCATTTGGTAAAGCGGTTGCTTACATGGTAGGTTCAAGAACGATAATAAAGAGGCGACATACGATCATGAAACTCATCCGTAAGGTTAAAACCATGCTCAGCCCCGAAGCTCCCGCCATCAGCCTCAACCAGGATGCATTGCGCAGCCCCAACATTCTCGATGCCAGCGCCGAAAACGGCTATCTCGCCGGGCAAATGCTGGTCGCCACCCCGGTGATCGACTCGGGCTGCTTTCAAAAATCGGTGATCTATATTTTCAACCACTCCGCGCAAGGGGCGATGGGGCTGATCGTCAATCAGCCGATCGAGATCATGGATTGTGCCAGCCTGCTCGATGGCATGAACCTGCCCGAGAACACCGCCGCCCATCATTTGCCGGTCTATTTCGGTGGCCCGGTCGAACGCGCGCGCGGTTTTGTGCTGCATTCGAACGATTATTACCGCGACTTCTCGCTCGCCAAAAGCGCCGAGCTGGCCGTCACCGCCTCGAGCACGATTTTGAACGATATTATCGCTGGCAAAGGCCCGAAGCATGCGGCACTGGTGGTGGGCTATGCCGGGTGGCAAGCCGGCCAGCTCGAGGCCGAGATCGAGCAAAACAGCTGGATCACCGTGCCCGCAACGCAAACCCTCATGTTTGAAACCGAGAACGAGCTGAAATGGGCCACCGCCAGCAAATCCCTCGGTATCGACATGGCGTTTTTCTCAACCACCGTTGGGCATGCCTAGCATGTGCGCGGGCGCAACTCGCCGATTGCAAGGCCTGCTGCACCGCCATTGGTCGCTCACCTTGTTGGTGATGTGCCTTTCGGTCATCAGCTTTGGCTTGCTTTCCTATGATTTCTTTTCGATGTTTCGGATGGATCTCATTCGCCTCGAGCATGGCAGCAGCATGATGATGACCGAGGAGGGCGTCGGCCACCTATGTATGCTGCTTGTCTATGGATTCCTTGGCCTGTTGAGCTACCTGATCTTCAAGGCATGCGAGAAAATATTGGTCGAAAAACTGGCTAAAAGGCCAGATTAGTGGGGTTTTTTAGCCCCACCGTTGGGCATGCGTAGCGTAGTTGAAGTGACGAATTGACGATGGGACGAATTGACGAAATGATGAGAAAAAGCCTGTCAAAAATTTAATCCGTTTACCTACTGAATTTCGTCAATTCCTCATTTCGTCATTTCGTCAATTCCCCTTGCGCAAGCAAGGCTCAGCCGCTAAACACTCGGCGCATGAAAAGCTTTCAAGATATTATCCTGACTCTCCAGAATTTCTGGGCCCGCCAGGGCTGCGTGATTCTACAGCCCTATGACATGGAAGTGGGCGCTGGCACCTTCCACCCCGCCACCACCTTGCGCGCGCTTGGCCCCAAGCCGTGGAACTGCGCCTATGTGCAGCCTTCCCGCCGCCCGAAGGATGGCCGCTACGGGGAAAACCCCAACCGCTTGCAGCATTACTACCAGTTTCAGGTCATCCTCAAACCCTCGCCGGATAATATTCAGCAGCTTTATCTCGATTCGCTGAAAGAGCTCGGGGTCGATGCCAGCATGCACGACATCCGCTTCGTCGAGGACGACT
>CAZZCK010000076.1:0-5561 GCA_964652475.1 uncultured Azospirillum sp. | reverse complement strand
AGTCCCGGGCACCATTAAAAAAAACCACCTTTTACGGGTGGTTTTTTTTATGGTGACTGGGCATCGGCTGCCCTATGGCCGTGCAAGCGCCGGTTCGGGCTGATCGGTGGGTGCGGCATCCACCCGGTTTGTCCAGCTGCCAGGTGCGGCGGAAGTCTGCTTGTGGCGCGCCCGCGCCATGGTATCCGCATCTACCCCAAATAGCGCACCGGCTTTGGTGGCGACCGGCTCGAACACCCGTTGCCCGGTCATCTGATCCCAGCGCTGGGCGGCGCCTGGGGCAATCATCCGTCCACCAATGAGTAAGCCGTTACTGATCGCGGCGCCGACCAATTTGCTTTTGAAAATTTCCGGGTAACTGCGGCCATGACCGCCCATTTTCTGGCCAACCGCGCCGATGGGGTAGGCGAACATATTCCACACCACTGCTTGCGGCAAATGCGCGATTTCATGCTCGTAGATTTGAGCGGCATGTGCCTTCACCTCGGGCGATTCGGGGTCGAGGTTGCGCTCGTTCGCCCAGTGGCGTGCCGCACGGTTTGCCCCGCTGCGAAATGCCCAGCCAAACACCGGTTCGGTGAGGGTGCGGATGCCATGCATGAAGCCCGGGAAATGGCGCTGTACGGCAATGGTCAGCGGCACGGCCGCAAAATCGCCGATGATTTCGCCTTTGAGGTAATGACCGGCCTCATGCGCGAAGGTTTTGAAGGTGAGTTTGGGCTTCGCGTGGGTATGACCACCTTTCCCATGCTTGGGATGCTCATGGTGATCATGCGCGTTACAGCCGACATTGACCCCAAACGCGGCAGCAATCGCGGGCTGCAAAATCACATCCGTTGTGCCGCAGGAAAGCGCATGGTTGATCGTATAAGCCGTATCCTCGGCACGTTCCTGCGCGGTTTTGGCTTTCTCCTCGGCGGCATATGCATTATCCGCAGCAAGGGGCGTCGCATGCACGGTGCGTGTCGGCAGACCTGCGGCGGGCTTGGCATCCTCAGTCATTCGAGCTGCTTCATCGATGATTTTGGTATCGTTCATCTAAAACATCCTGCTATTTTCAAGATCATCGAGCAACATTTCGGCTCTGGTTCTTGCTAATCCTATACGTTTATCTTTGGGGTTACCCGCCAGCTGATCATAAATCGATTCAACGGTGCCAGCTTTTTGGCTAGCACGCAGATGTTGCGTGGCCGGACAATAAACTATTCTGGCGACTTTTTCATCTTCAGATTTCAAGATTTCTCCATCCGAATTTCGACGGCGGGTGGAAAGCTGCAAATCAAAAAAATCTTCCCATGCCAGGCTGATCGCTTGTTTCATTAAGTGATGTTCGACTGGGTTATCCCATGAAGTGAGCGACGCTGCGCCACCGCTGATGGCAGATAAGGCTTCATTGAAAGTCCTGCGCACCGAGGAAGGTGATTGTCGCTCTTCTGCCTCAAGTCTTTCATAATGGGCGATGGCAAGCGGCAGAATCGTTTTGAACAAAAAAAAGCGATTGAATTGATCAAATGAGTCAGATGATAAAACCTGATTCGCAACGTTTTTTTCTCTTTCGGTAAGCTCCTTCGAGCTATTTATTGCTTCATTGAGATCACCTAAATAAGCGCGGTGGGCGGCGTGATAAACCCCAAGCGCAGCAAGTAATGTGGAATAACGCTGCAGATGCTGGAGGCACTTGCTCTGTGGTAACCAGCTGAACATTTGTTCGCGTGCATAGTTACAACGTGCTCGTGAGATTCCGGTAGACGATGTCGTCGGCCATTCTATTATTTGGTTGCTTAGTTGATTACGTAAGCTCTTACCTAAAGCCTCCTCATGTCTGTCTATTTCAGGGTGAGCACAAAAATAAGTGACATAATTTGCGAAGTCTTGAGATGGCATGTAAGCCGTAATCCCTTTTTGTAGCGAGCCATCTTTTAGTATAATTTGTGCTTGTAAAAGCTCAATAAGTTTTATATTATTCATAATCTTAGAGCGCTCAGACTCAGGAAGGTTATGACGCTTCAGACGCTGCCTAAGCTCCTTTGTTTGATCACCGATATTTTTTAGTATATTGCCTGAAATATCGGTATATATTTCATCCCCTACGTGGGTGGGCTGCTGCATACTGTCTAGTGGTAACGATGGACGAGTTGAAAGATCGGTGTCTGTTGATTCAAGTGCACCGCTCGCTTGGAGTTTTGCAATAATCTTATCAAAAAATTCCTTTTTATCGAAGGATGTGTTTGCCTCATCAATTCTATGTGAATGAGCGTGTGGGCAAGCGCTTTCAGGGGTTACGAGTTGCTCTTTCATCGTACAGCCTCAAGCGGTTGCGGCTGGTTGGTAACGCTTATGTCAGTATGTTTTTGCGCTAGCTGTGGCTCAGTCACGATCGTTTGCGGCGTGCCAGGATGGTCGCTGGCGGCTTTTAGGGCGCTAGCGATCGTGGGGTGTGGCGCATAATCGGTGGCTGTAGCATCGGTATGCGGATGCGCATCCGCCGATTTCAAAATTTTATGGGGTTTGGGGATGGGCGTATAGTTCGCCAAGCCCTGCGCCTCGAACCAGGGGTTCTGGCGCTGAATCTCGACTTCACGCGTGAGGCGTTCAATGACCTCGGCATGGCGCTCGGGGATTTCGGTGCGTTCACCAAAGAATTTCGCGGTGGATGCGATCGCCTGCGCGCGCAAATGTTCGGGCTGCTTGTTGATGATTTGCGCGGCGATGGTGTAAGCGTCATCGACCATGGCATTGTTTTTAATGTCGCCGCCCACGGTTTTTTTCGACATCGCGTAAAGCCCATTTGCGCCGACCATCACGCTTGGAATGGCGAAATCCCAGCGGTAGAAGCGCCGTCCATCGCCGCCAGGGGCGAGGGAGCGTTTTTTCTCGGCGATGGCGCTGCCATAATTCGCAAACACGTTGGCATAACCAAGGGTACCACCAATAGCGAGCGGGTTTGCCTGAATTTTCATCCAGGCGCGGCCAAGCAAGCCGGCAGTCGCGTATTTTTCCTCGTCGATTTTTCGTTCGGGAATGAGCAGTGAGGCTAAAAATCCCGGGCCCCAAATATACGGCGCGTATTTTTTGAGCGAACTTTGCTGATTTTTCCCGGCATAGATGGTGGAAATGGCCGCCACCCCTTCCATGCCACATTTAATCTGGTTGGCGTAGCGGTGCAAATAATCCATCGATAATTCGCTTGTCGTTTTTCCCGTATCCGAAGTCTCGACATGGATCGAGGCGGTGCTCGGAATTGCGATGCCTTCGCGATCGTAATGTTTCTTGAGCTGGCGCAAGAAGTCGCTCAATTGGCGGGCATCGTCGCGCCCACCGGCGATGGCGAGCGGCAAATCGGCGACACCGAACGCGAGGCCCTGGCCCATCTGGCCCCAGTCTTTGCCGCGATGGATGCCGCTCATAAACGACATGGCATTGCCGATGGTGGCTAGAATGCCCGAATATTTGAGGCTATTGGCTTTGACTTTGCCCCACCATGTGGTGGGTTGCGCTGTTGCTTCGTTCGCCTGCTGCGAGGTGGCGCTTGGCTGGCTTACCAAACCCTCGCGCACCAGCATCTGAACCAGCGCCTCGGTGCCACGAAAACCGCTGACACGCAGCGAAAAATCGGTGCCCTGATGATCGCTCAGCGTGCCCCAGCCTTGGTGACGAATGGCGGTGCGGATGTTCAGGCGCTCCGGTTTGCGCGCGGGGTCGGGGTCGGCATAGAGATAGGCGACCGCGCGACCATCGGCTTGCGTGCGCACGTCGATGCGGCGAATGATGCTTCTCGCATCATCCCAGCGGTAGCGGGTAATGGTTTCCGTGTTGGCCATGCCTCGTGTTATGCTTTCATGTAATCCATAGATAGACTGGGGTATTGTAGTGATCGTAACAAAACCATGTGACGGTATGATGACAATCGGTGATAAAATAACCGCAAAATCAGATATAAACAATAAATATATGTTATAATAAAATTATAACATAATAAATTCGTATTATTTCGGCGCATGAGATCGTCAATGATACCATGGTAAGGTTATTATTCGTATCGACTATAAAAAATCACCCTCAGGGCCAGGCTGCTACTGCGGGTTTTTAGCGCCATAAAGCGCCGCGGCGCGGGTGGTAAAAGCGCCGACCATTTTCTCGCATGCCCGGCCAAATATGGCGCCGAGCATGCTGTCGAGTAGCTTCGATTTGAACGCGAAATCAAGATCGAGGTGAATTTCGCAGCCATCCGCATGCGGCACAAAGCGCCAATGGTTGTTGAGGTGGCTGAACGGCCCCGATACCAGCGTCACATCGATGCGTCGTTCGTGATTCGCTTCTTTAGTCGCACGTGTCGGCACCACCCGGCTGGTATAGCGCTCCGTCAGGTGGCTGAAGCTAATCACCAGCTCGCCCAAAAACGCGCCATTCGCCTCGCGGCTGACAATGCGCGCACCCCGGCACCAGGGAATAAATTCGGGGTATTTTTCGATATCAAGCACCAGCCCAAAAAGCTCCTCGGGGCTGTAGGGGAGGATGCGTGTTTCGGTGTAGGTTCGCATGGGTATTCCGTCATTGCGAGCGTTTAGCGAAGCAATCCATCTTGGTATAGTACGGAAGATGGATTGCCGCGGCCCTGGGGGGCCTCGCAATGACGCCCTTGGTAATTATGGACCGCTATTAACTATTTTAGATTCTTTGGGTACCGCCAGCTTTGCATTTCTGGCATCGCGCATTTTGGCGAAGTCCGCATCCGCATGGTAACTGCTGCGGGTGAGGGGGCTGGCCGAAACCATGAGGAAGCCCTTGGTGTAGGCGACGCGCTGGAAGTACTCGAATTCATCCGGCGTCACAAAGCGCTTCACCGGCGCGTGGCGGGGCGTGGGCTGCAAATATTGGCCAATGGTCATGAAATCGACCTCGGCGGCGCGCAAATCATCCATCACTTGCAACACTTCCTCATTCGTTTCGCCAAGCCCCACCATGATGCCGGATTTGGTGAAGACGGTTGGTTGAAGCTCCTTCACGGTTTTAAGCAAATGCAGCGAGTTGAAATAGCGCGCGCCGGGGCGGATGGATTTATAGAGCGAGGGCACGGTTTCGATATTATGGTTAAACACATCCGGCCGTGCCCCTGCCACCACCGGGATCGCATGTTCTTTGCGCAAAAAATCCGGCGTTAAAATCTCGATGGTCGTATCCGGTGAGGTGGTGCGGATATAGGTAATGCATTCGGCGAAATGGGCGGCGCCGCCATCCTCCAAATCATCGCGATCAACGCTGGTGATGACCACATGCTTCAAGCCCAATTTACCGACGGCCTCGGCGAGATTTTTTGGCTCATGCGGGTCGAGTTTATCCGGCTGGCCGGTGGCGATGTTGCAAAATGCACAGGCCCGGGTGCAGACACTGCCTAAAATCATCACCGTGGCGTGCCCTTTGCTCCAGCATTCACCAATGTTGGGGCAGGCCGCTTCCTCGCACACGGTGTTGAGCTTGTTGGCGCGCATCAGCGCCTTCGTATCCAAAAACCCCTGGCTTTGCGGCGCTTTCACGCGAATCCAGTCGGGCTTCGCGAGCTT
>CAZZCK010000075.1:3355-5633 GCA_964652475.1 uncultured Azospirillum sp. | reverse complement strand
TAATGCCGTCATCCGCCGCCACCACCAGCACCACAATATCCGTCACCTTCGCACCACGCTGACGCATCGCGGTGAAGGCTTCGTGGCCCGGCGTATCGAGGAAGGTGATTTTGTCGCCCGTGTTCATGGTCACCTGATAGGCGCCGATATGCTGGGTAATACCGCCCGCCTCACCGGCCACCACATCGGTCTGACGCAGCGCATCAAGCAGCGAGGTTTTTCCGTGATCGACATGGCCCATGATGGTGACAACCGGCGCGCGTGGGGTTTTCATGCCGCTGTCGTCATCCTCCTGCACGAGGCTGATCTCAACATCCGCATCGCTCACGCGCTTGGGTTTATGGCCCATCGATTCCACAATAATCTCGGCGGTGTCGGCATCGATCGACTGGTTGACGGTGGCCATGGTGCCAAGCTTCAGCAGCTCCTTGATCACATCCACCGCGCGCTCGGCCATACGGTTGGCGAGTTCCTGCACGGTCATGATTTCCGGAATCTGCACTTCGCGTATAATTTTTTCCTGCTGGCTCGACGGAATGCTCGCGCTCTTCTTCAGCACTTTGGCGCGCTGACGCTTGACCTGCGCCATCGAGCGCATTTTCATATCGTCGCCCATACCGAGCGCTTGCGCAATCGTCAGCTTGCCGCCGCGTTTGTATTCGCTCGAATCATCCGCAGTTTTCGTGCGCTTGGCTTTGGCTTCGGCGCTCTCATCGTCGCTGCCGCGCGGCGGGGCTGAGGGTGAGCTGAAGCTTGGCTTGGGCCGTGCCGTGGCGGGTTTCGCCGCTGCAGTCATGCTCGAACGGTTCGAAGGCGCATGGCGCAAACGCTCGAGGTTACGCGCCGCGATATCGTCCATCGGCGAGCGATGGCTGCTCACGCTACCGCCTGACCCTGCGGATGTCGATGCGCCACTATCGCCCACGTCATCGATGAGATCCTCGTTCTCCGCCGGCTCGACCTCACGGGCAAAATTGCTGAAATTTTCCTGATGGCGGGCTTCGTCCGCCTTTTCGGCTTGCTGCAGCGCGCGCAAACGCGCCTCGCGCTCGGCCTGATTGAGCATGCGTTGCTTCGCCGCTTCCGACGTGCCGCGCTCGACCTCAACCATGCCACCCGCCCCCGGGCGATTGCTGAACGTGCGGGTCTTTTTCACTTCCACGGTGACGGTTTTGCTGCGCCCACGCTGAAAATTCTGCTTCACCTTGCCCGATTCAACGGTTTTGGTGAGCGATAACGTGCTGGGCGAGCTGAGCTTCAGCGCGTCTTTTTTCGGGGTGTTGCCGGTGTCAGTCATGGGTGCTCGTCATTCGTGATTCGATGATTCGCGATTCGAAAAAACCTAATTCGAATAACGAATTATGAATCACGAATCACGACAAGGTGAGGGCTTATAGAGCAGTTCAATCGAGAAATAAAGCGAAACGGCGCGCCTCATCGATAAAAAACGCCGCCGCCGCCCCATGGGTGACCACCGCATGCACCGCATTGTCGCGGCCCAGCACCTCAGAAAGCAAGCGACGCGGCAGGTTGGCAAAGGTTGGGCCGGTATAGAAACTCAGTTTTTTGATCCCGTCCTCGCCCGCATCCTCGGCGTGAATGAGGGCTTCAACCGAACCCTTTTTCAGCTCGGCCTCGACCTTTTCAAACCCCGTAATCACCTGCCCGGCCTTGCGCGCCATCGATAATGCTTCACCCACCCGACGCACCAGCAATTGCTCGAGTGTGACGAGAAACCCATCGGGAATTTGCACCGGCGCTTTTGCCGCTTTGGAAAACAAGCGCTTGGCGATGGCCTCAGCGATCAGCAATTTGTTCGCCGTGACATAGATCCCGCGCCCGGGCAACTTGCCAGCCAGATCCGGTACTAACTGCTGGTTGGGGCCAACCACAAAGCGAATCAACTCGGCCTTCGCCCGCACTTCGCGGGTGACGATGCAGCTGCGTTCGCTAGTGGGGTGCTGGGTGCTAGGTGCTAGGTGCTGGCGAAATTTTGCTGTTACAGAATCCGCCGACATATGTTGACCTTCGCTTGTGTATTACCCCAGAACCTAGGACCCAGAACCCAGCACCTTCCTTACGCCTTCTTCTCATCCGCGAACCAGGCCTCACGCGCTTGCATGATCATGGCCTCGACATCGTCGCGGCTGATGCCGGATTTGGGCACATATTCGAAGAATTCATCGGTCGCCAACCCAGCGAAATCATCGACGGTTTTAATGCCGTTCTCCGCCAGTTTCAGCACGATATCGCTGTTCAAGCCCTCATGCTTGGCGAG
>CAZZCK010000075.1:0-3255 GCA_964652475.1 uncultured Azospirillum sp. | reverse complement strand
ACCACCTCGATACGGCCATCATCCTCGTCGATCACCACTTTGCTGACTTCCGCGCTCGATAATGCGTTGACGATAAACGTCGCCGGGTCTTCGGAATAATGGACAATATCGACCTTCTCGCCTTGCAGTTCGTTCACCACCGCCTGCACGCGGCTGCCGCGCACCCCGACGCAGGAAAGCACGGGGTTGACCGAGAAATCATTGCTGATGACGGCGATTTTTGCACGACTGCCAGGGTCGCGCGCCACCGCTTTAATCTCGATGATGCCGTCGTAAATCTCGGGCACTTCCTGCATGAACAGCTTGGCCATAAATTCAGGACGAATGCGGCTGAGGAACACTTGCGGGCCAGTTTTCTCGCGGCGCACATCAAAAATATAGGCGCGGATGCGATCGCCGGGGCGGAAATTCTCGCGTGGGATCAGTTCGTCCTTGCGGATGACCGCTTCGGCGCGACCGAAATCGACCGTCACATTGCCATATTCCACACGCTTGACGGTGCCGTTGACAATTTCGCCGACGCGATCTTTGAACTCATCATACTGGCGGTCACGCTCGGCATCGCGTACCTTCTGCACAATCACTTGTTTCGCGGTTTGCGCGGCGACACGCCCGAAATCGATTGGTGGCAATTCATCGCGGATGAAATCACCCACCGCATACGTCGCTTTCGGGAATTTCTTTTTCGCCTGGCTGGCCGTTACTTGCTGCACAGCATTGAAGGTAGAAATACCTTCAGCATCGACCGCTTTTTCTGCCGCGTCCTCGACCACTTCAGTCAAACGGAACAGCGAAATCGCGCCGGTTTTTTTATTAATCTCGGCCTTGATGTTATGCTCCACGCCATATTTTTTGCGCCCCGCAATTTCAATCGCGTTCGCCATCGCATCGAGCACGGTGTCGCGGTCGATATTTTTCTCGCGCGCCACCGCATCGGCGATCTGCAGCATTTCGGTGGAACCGTGAATTACTTGATTAACAGCCATGGTCGTCTCCTTTGGTATTTGGGAATTGGTATTTAGTATTTAGGGAAATCCGCAATGCGGGGCATCTGCCTAAATACCAAATACTAAATACCAAATACTTATCCTGCTTTCGCCTGATGCTCCTTAATTAGCCTGTCCGTCAGCACCAGCTTGGCAGCGCTAATATCGGCGAACGGAAGCACGTGGTCTTTATTATCGACGGTGATAATGATGTCGTTGCCCTCAACGGCTTTGAGGTTACCGGCGAAGCGCTTGCGACCATGAATGGGTAGCGCGGTTTCAATCTTCGCCGCGTGGCCCACATAGGCCACGTAATCCGCCAGCTTCACCAGCGGGCGGTCGATCCCTGGCGAGCTGACCTCAAGCCGGTACGCGGCGGCAATCGCATCCTCGACATCGAGCACCGCGGAAATCTGGCGGCTGATCATGGCGCAATCATCGAGGCTCATGCTGCCATCTGGCCGCTCGGCCATAATTTGCAGCGTTTGCCCGCTGCGGCCCTCAAGCAGCAACACCCGCACCAAATCAAACCCCATATCCGCAATGGATGGGGCGATGAGGGCTTCGATTTGCTCGGCGAGTGATTTCACAGGCGGTGCCTGACCTTTCTTTTCGTGTCGTTTTCGTATGCCCGTCATCTGCCTATGCCCGGCATCCCGAGCCTATGCCTATCCGAGCGTATATGCCCGTCATCCCGGTTTTGCGTTTGGGCAAATACCGGGATCCCCCGCCGCATGCTGCAACCTTTTTGAGATCACAGTTCGCTGCAGGAGATCCCGGCATGCGCCGGGATGACAGCTTAAAAAACACCCAACAAAAAAGGCGGCCAGTGGGCCACCTCTTGTCGGATGCGTATTCTAATGTTGAAGGGCTCTTAGGGGATTACATTCAAATAATCAAGTACGAATTTAGGGCCCTCCAATTAACGCTCGATATTAAACGCAGCGGCAGGTATGTAGTACCCGGGTTGCGCTTGGTGCTCGTCTGGATTTCGCTCATAGGTATAGCCACCCCCTGGAGCATCTACCTTAATCAAGTCATGATGACGAAGGAATCCAGCCAAAAAGGCAGCACGCTCTCCTTCAGGCAACAGGGCTAGAGCTTCACTAAGTTCTTTATTTAAGCTCCTGCTTGACACAGCTTGTGCGTCAATATGTTTTTGTTGCTCATTCACTAGAGACCGCTCAGCAATATCAAGCTGACTCATCTTCTCGGGGGTAATGGCCGTACCCCCACGTCTCAAAGCATCCTGTCTGAGAGATCTAATTGACTCAATCTCTTCACTGGCACTATCTGCTGATAAAATACTCTGATTTAATTCACTGGCCTTGAAAGTAGCTTGAAGCGCCTCTAGCAATAGATCGTTGCTCTGACCATTTCTAGACCGCTCGACAATCTGTTCACCTGTTAGAGCTAAACCTATTTTTTGACTTTCGTTTGCCATGATTCATGTCCTAATTCTGACTTAATATAGCTAAACACTAGCACCTAATCATTGATAAATTGTTAATATTTTATGACAATTGTGCAGCCGCTAACCCCGCACACACTCCAAAAACACTGGTTCCCTGCCCTGTTCCGTGGTTTTGCGCTGGTATTTGGTTTCCGTCCAATCTGCCGGTGGGGTTTGCCAATCGGCTTGTTCGCCCGCCGTCCAGCGATAATCCGGGTGGGTGAGTAGCAACTCCAGCATCCATACGCTGTAATCCACATGGTCGGTCGCGAGCAATAATCGTCCACCGGGCTTATGCACGCGCGCGAGCATGCTGAGCGTTTCGGCATTCACCAGCCGACGCTTGTTGTGGCGCGCCTTAGGCCAGGGGTCGGGGAATAAAATAAACACCGCATCCAAACACGCATCCGGCAGCGCCTCGATCAGCTTGCGCGCATCATCCGTAAATAGGCGAATGTTGTTGAGTTTTTGCTGCTCAATACCGACCAGACATTTTGCCACCCCGTTGATATACGGCTCGCAGCCGATGAAGAGTGTGTCGGGGTTATGCGCCGCTTGCGCCAGTAAATGCTCGCCCGCGCCGAAGCCAATTTCGAGGGCAATGCGGGTGAAATATGGCTGCGATGCTGCCACGAGAGCACCTCTCCCCTCGGGAGAGGTCGAATTTGTCCAAACGCCACTTGAGGCGTTTGGTTGCAAATTCGGGTGAGGGCGCGGTGCAGTGTGCGGATGGATGCCCTCACCACTGCGGCTAAATTCGCTACGCTCATTAAGCCTCGTTGCCTCTCCCGAGGGGAGAGGTACGCCAGCGGCACC
>CAZZCK010000074.1:0-5709 GCA_964652475.1 uncultured Azospirillum sp. | reverse complement strand
TCCTCGTTGTAGGCTGTTGCCATGCTAACAGCCGTTTGCTTCGCCTCATCTTCCAATATCGGTAGAATGATTTTACATGCTTTGATAATTTCTTTCCTATCGTTGGAACTGCATGCGCTCCTCAGTGCCTCCATCGGCATCGCAAGTGATTCAGCTAATCCATATTCATTTAATGCGTCCGTGATTCTGGAAAATTTCTCTTCATCGAGCGATTTATACGAACCATTACAGCCTGTTAGATCGCGAACTTCAACAAATAGACGTGCAAGAAATTTTGCTTTCTTTGCACATACGAGAACATGGGTAAAATCATGAGGTAGTTGATCAATCGGTCGATCACTTAATGGCTTCATCGCCTCTTTGATAATGATCATATGTGCGATGTTGGGGTACTGTGCGCATTCCTTGTGCGAGATATATTCCGACGGTGCTATCACTGGTATATTACGAATAGTGCCGATGGTTTTCACAAGGTTGGCTAACAATTTATCTGCATTTAGTAATGCTTCGTTACTTATAGACTCATCGGTTTGTGCATCCGCTGCTACTTTTGCAAACTTTTGCAACGCGGCAATTTGATGTTCATAATTCTTGAGAAGCTTGATATCATCAATACTTGGGCGACTTTCATAAAGCACTTGTAATAGTTCTTTTTCTTGTTTCAAAATGCACAGAGGATCGGCTTTCTCGGCACTCAACGTATACTTATGTAAAACCGAATAAATAGTATCCAGCGGCTTTTGCTTAAACTTAGGCTGCAAACTGTCGAATAAATCACTCATGCCCCGCACTTTAGCAAAAAATCATTGCCTTGTTTGTGACAATATGATTAAAGCCGCGTCCCGCATCGAAATGCGGTTATTCACTTGGGTATATGAGCTTTTCGCCGCATGGTGCGGTAAGCAGCTCAACCGAAAGGAGATTTTATGTCAGCAGTGATTCGCCTGGCCCGCGCCGGCACCAAGAAAAAACCCTTCTACCGCATCGTTGTCGCCGATAAACGCGCCCCGCGTGATGGCGATTTTATCGAAAAAATCGGCACGTTTAACCCCCTGCTCGCCAAGGATAGCGCGGCGCGCGTTGTGTTCAGCGCCGAGCGTGCGAAACATTGGCTGAGCGTTGGCGCCCTGCCAAGCGATCGCGTCAACAGCCTGTTTGTGGCCTCGGGCCTGACCAAAAAACTGGATGTTACCGGCAAGCCTCAGAAAGCGCGCAAGAAAGCCGATAAACTGACCCGCGCCGAGAAGCGTGCGGCTGCGGAAATCGAAGCAAAAGAAGCGGCGAAGGCCGAGGCCGAAGCGGCAAAAGCGGCCCCGGCTGCCGAAGCAGTTGAAGCCGCAGCCGAGGAAGCACCGGCGGCGTAATGCCATCACCGCGTAACGGGTAACCAACCTGCGCGAACGAACAAAGGCGACCCTCCATCGGGTCGCCTTTTTTGTGCGGATGACCCAGCTTGAGGTGGTTTTTCGTTGTAAAAAACGTGATTTCTGCTAGTTTTTTGTCACTTTTTTATGATTTTTATCCTTATTTTCCTGGTTTTTTACTCTTTTTTTGATGGTTTTGGAGCGTTTTATGGCCGTCGCCGTTGCTATTGCCGGAGTAGTTTTGGGTGTCGCCGGGATTGTTGGGAACTTTTTTTAATGCCCGCCCCCACCACGCCGACCGTTACAAATACCCCCGCGCCGGATTGGGTGGCGCTCGCCGTTTTCACCCAGCCGCATGGGGTCAGCGGGCGTATGAAGGTGAAATCCTTCACCGACCCGTTGGCCGATTTTGCCCGCCATAAAACCCTGACCGATGCACGCGGAAACCCGGTGAACCTGCGCATCACCGGCCATTGCGAGGGCGGTGCGATTGTCGCGATCGAAGGCGTCACCCGGCGCGAACAGGCCGAATTGCTGCGCGGGCAAAAAATCGGTGTGGCGCGCGCGGCCATGCCGGCACTTA
Organism: uncultured Azospirillum sp.; assembly: GCA_964652475.1. Classification (GTDB taxonomy): domain Bacteria; phylum Pseudomonadota; class Alphaproteobacteria; order Rickettsiales; family UBA3002; genus QFOX01. The sequence continues at coordinate 3,762 of CAZZCK010000074.1, read as the reverse complement.
CGAAACCCAACCAGTATTACACCGATGATTTGATCGGCATGCGGGTCGTCACCGAGGATGGGTCGCTATTTGGTAGTGTCACCGGCGTGGTCAATTACGGCGCGAGCGACATTCTTCAAATCGTGCAAAGCACGGGAGAAGAACAGCTTTTTGCCTTCACCCACGCCACCTTCCCACGCCTTGATACCGCCACGCGCACCATCACCATCGACCCGCCTGAGATCATCGACGGACGCGACGAGTAGGCCTTGCAATCCCCTGCTACTGCGCTAGTTTGCGCGCGATGGAACCTAGCCAACTGCTCATTCTTTTCACCGCGATATGCGTCTGTGCCCTGCTTGCCCATCGCTTGCAGGTTGCCACGCCCATCGTATTCCTGATTGGCGGGGTGGCGCTGGCGCTTCTTCCTGGCATCCAGCAGGTAACGATCGACCCCGAATACATGCTGCTGCTTTTTCTGCCCCCCATTTTGATGGAGGCGGCGTTTTTTACCTCCATCCGTGATTTTCGCACTGAATTGCGACCGATATTTCTGTTAGCCGTCGGCCTGGTGGTGGCCACCACGGCCGCGATTGGCTTCGTGCTGGTGCAGCTGTTGCCTGGCGCCACCTGGGCATTGGGGTTGGTGCTGGGCGCCATTATTTCGCCACCCGATGCCGCCGCCGCCATCGGTACCTTGAAGGGGATCCGATTGCCCAAACGCACCCTGATTATTCTCGAGGGGGAGAGCTTGATCAATGATGCGTCCGGCATCGTGCTCTATAAACTTGCGGTGGGCGCGGTGCTCGCGGGCACTTTTTCATTGGTCGATGCGGGCGAATTGCTTCTTTGGAAAACCATTGGCGGGGTTGGTATTGGCCTCATCATTGCCTATATATTTGTGAAGCTTTACCCGTATCTGCGTGAGCCATCGGTTGAAATTCTCATCACGTTTTTACCCCCCTATGCCGCCTTCATGATTGCGGAACATGTCGGCATGTCGGGGGTGCTGGCCGTGGTCAGTGCCGGGCTTTATGTGGGTTGGCACGCGCCACGCTTATTTGCCCCGCGCATGCGCATCCCGACCGAAGCGATCTGGAAAATGGTCGTGTTTTTCTTAAACGCCTTGGCATTCTTACTGATTGGGCTTCAACTTCCCAGCCTCATCGCACGCTTAGATATCATCAATAACCCGGATATTTTACTTCTCGCCTTCGCCGTCTGCGCCGTCAGCGTCATCGTGCGTTTCGTTTGGGTATACAGCATGGGTATTGGCCTACGGCATGTGCTCATTCGCCTTGGGCTTGAATCCAAGGAGCGCATGCCCAGCTGGCAAAACGTGTTTGTGGTCGGCTGGACAGGGATGCGCGGCGTGGTGACACTCGCACTTGCCCTGGCCTTGCCGCTCACACTGCCCGATGGCAACCCTTTTCCATTTCGCGATCTGATCATTTTTTTGAGCGTGAGCATGATTGTGTTCACCTTAGTGCTGCAAGGAATCAGCCTGCCATGGCTGATCCGTAAGCTGACCTTGACCTTTGACCCCAAACGCATGGCGGAAGAATGGCACGCCCGAGTCAATGCCGCACGCAGCGCCTTAGCACGGCTTGATGAATTGCAACACGACACCACCGTGCATATCCCCGCCTTGATGCGCATTCGCGAGCATTACACCGAGCGATTGCAATCGCTTGGCGATGGCCCCAATACCCCGCTTCACCCCGACCATGCCCCCGGCCTGATGAGCCATCCACTCCTGCAGGCAGAGAATCGTTTATGGGCAGAAGTGCTGAGAAAAGAGCGGGAAACATTACTCACCATGCGCGAAAATTTTACCATCGGCGACGATGTGCTGTATGATGTGGTTCGCGAAATGGATTTGCTGGCCGCGCGCTTCCACCATGAAGAGGATGCATCGACGATCCAGGCGAATCTGCACGCCATAGCCCCCATCGTCAAAAAAGAGGGCAAACGCCGCCGAAACGCTACGCATTAACGCCATATGTTAAGGAATAATTAACCAAAATTCGGCATAGTGGTGATGAGCATTCACGATCACCCCCATGCGATATACTTATTCGGCTTAATGTTTGTACAACTTTCTGGTTTTTGTCATTCCCGCGTAGGCGGGAATGACAAGGATCTAAGGTTATTATTCAAATCGACTATAATAAAGGCTTTGTTCGGATTAGGAAGATAATGCACGCCACCCGCCCCATCATGCCCCTCACCCGCCCTGCCATGCTGGCACTGCTGGTATTGACGATGGGCGCGCCCTACTCCGCCCTGGCGTTTGATCCGAATCCGGCCAATAGGGGCGATCCGAAGCCATTGCCGCTTGAACTGCCCAAATCCAGCCCTGCGGCTTCTTCCGCGCCATCTAGCTCGACCAAAGGCAGTGGCAGCGCAAGCCTGCCGCCAACGCGCGCGCAAAATATTCCGGCAGGTTTGGCGAACGCCATTCAAAGCGGCCGCACCACCCCGCCGCGCGATATCGCCATTGAAGGCACGAAAGCCATTCTTGGCGATAAGCTCGGCCCCATCCCGCCCTCGCTCTTTGGTAAACCGGGCGCGAGTGGAAGCGGCACGGGCAGCAAAAACGACGCGGTGTTTTCGCTGGGCGTTGGCCAGAAAAGCGGCGGCGGGGGCCAGCAGTCGGGCGTTACGGCTAAAATTGTTCTCCCCGCGCCGGGTGAGAAAAAATCGCTCGGTAATGGTATCACCGTTGATACGAACGGTAATGTGACCAAAGACGGCGCCTTTATCGCCAAGCTCGGCGAGAATGGCAAGTTCAGCGATGCCAGCGGCAAGCAACTGCCCGATACGGCGCAGAGCCAGTTGCTCGGCGTGTTTGGCGTTGGGGTGAGCAAGCTGGGCATTGCCGGAAAAATCGGTGGCGGCAAAGGAAAACCCATCGCGGCGTTTGAGCAGAAAAATGACTATGTCGCCGCCGCTGACCCCGCGACCTATTATGGCCGTCGCGCGGGCGGTGGCAAATTCGCGCTGAATTTCGGTGGGCTTGGCATCAGCCCCGATGGCAAGTTTAAGCTCGATGCGAACGGGGTGCTAAAAACCGCGAGCGGGCAGCTGATCGGCAAAATCGACCCGACGACCGGAAAATTGCTCGATATGGCAGGCAGTGCGGTCGCCTCGAACAAGCCGGAATATCAAATCTATCAGGATTTGCTGGGTAAACAGGCCGGACAGAACCCGGCGACAGCAGCAGCATTCAACGGGGCGATCGCCGCCGCCGCGGCTTCGAGCGGGGCTAAAAATACGGCAAAACCGGCGGCGAAACCACCCACCACCGGCGGTGCCGCGAGCGGTGGCTAAGCGTTAGAGCGCCATTTCGCGCTGGATTTAGCTCCATTTTGGCCCTATGCCATGCGCCATGACTCCGCATCCCTGGCACATCCGCATCATCACCCTCATGCCCGAAATGTACCCCGGGCCGCTTGGCCATTCGCTCGTTGGCGATGCGCTTTCGCGCAGGCTATGGGAGTTATCGCTGATCAATTTACGTGATTTCGGCATTGGAGCGCACCAGAAGGTCGATGATTCGCCAACCGGCGGCGGGGCGGGCATGGTGCTCAAGCCCGAAGTGGTCGATGCGGCGATTATGGCGGCACAGTCACAGATGAAGGGGAAGATAGTCGTGAGTCGTGAGCCGTTAGTCGTGAGTGAAGAAGAAGGCGGTGACGGTGCCACGGGGGCCGCCTCGCCCCTTGCGGGAGAGGCCATGAGGCTTAATGAGCGTAGCGAATTTAGCCGCAATGGTGAGGG
>CAZZCK010000073.1:0-5936 GCA_964652475.1 uncultured Azospirillum sp. | reverse complement strand
CAGGCCGTCGCGGATGCTGGCAAGCGTGTGACCCACGCCCAGCGTTACCGCCAGTTCGTTGATCTCGCCCGTCATGATGATCACTGCCTGCACGTCAGCAGCCAGTGCTGCCGCATCTTCGGCGAGGATGGCATCGGGTGTTTGCGAACCATCCGCCGCCGCCGAGGCACTCAAAATATATTTGCCGGTAGCAGTAATTTTGCCGAGTACCGCACCTGCAACGAGGTTGGCGCCGGTGCCGATGATGACTTTGCGGGTAATGCGCGGATATTCTCCCGCGATGAGATTCTCAGGGTACAACTGTCCCTGTGAAGTAAATCCTGAAGCTGGCATGATAAAGTCTCCTTATGGTTGAGGTTAAGCGGAAGCCAGACGCTTGGCGACGCTATCGACATCGTCTTCGTCCGATTCTATGGCAGGGGTGATTTTGGGATTGCCGAGATCACGCATCGCCGCATCGAATCCGCTTGTTTTAGGAGCAGGTTCAATTTTGGGTGCTTTGGCAAGCATGGCGACCGCACTATCCGCTGCCATATCGGTGGCAAAGGCCAGATGCTGGGCGAGATCGCCGCGATCCTTCGCTTCATCGGATGCGAGGATGGTCTGGATGCGCGAGCGTTCTGCCGTTTTGGCAGTGGTTTGCACCTCTGCAAGCAGCGCGGGGTGGTCTTGGGTCAATGTGGGTAAATCCATAACAGTCTCCTTTTGGGTGGTTGCGGGTAATAAAAAACCCCGCTGGAGGGCGGGGTTTGAACTGGCGGAGAATTCCGCGATCAGTTTTTCGAGAGAGCCGATGCGGTCAGCAAGACCTGCATTCACGGCGTGCGCGCCGATCAATATGTCGCCGCCGCCGAACTGCTCTAAAACTTGCGCAGCCTCAATGCCGCGATTACGCGCCAGCGTATTCACAAACACTTCCGCCATCGCATCAATACGCGTCTGCAGCTTGGCACGTCCTTCATCCGTTTCGGGATTGAGGCGTTTGAATGGACTTTGCGAAGAGACGATTTCAATGGTGGTGGGCGCATTTTTATCGGGTTTGGCACCGCGATACACCGCCACCACACCAATGGAGCCAAGGCCAGAAGTTTCCGATACCACGACTTCATCAGCGGCACTTGCAATCCAATACGCACCCGATGCCGCATCGCCGGAGGCATAGGCGATGATTGGTTTTTTACCGCGTGCCGCGAATATCATATTCGCCAGCTCGGCGCAGCCATTGACCTCGCCGCCAGGGGAGTCGATATTGAGGATGATGGCATTGATGTCAGGATTATCGAGTGCGACGGTAAAATCCTGCGCCAGAATTTCGTAAGAAGTGGCACCGCTGATCGCCGTGAAGAGATTGGCATAGCGAAACAGTGGCCCAGTGACGGGAATCACCGCAACACCATCACGCTCGATCACCGTGTGGGTGTTCTGCAGCTCACGCCCCAGCCGCGCCGCCACCGCTTCTGGTTTTTCATTCTCACGTTCGGCTATCTCCAGAATTGTTTCTAAGGCTGATTGTGTGATTGCCCACGGCTCACTGGTCGCTTTGTTCCATGCTCGCATTGTCATCCTCCTCATCATCATCGGTGTTTTGTTTGCTGTCTTTGCCCTGTCCGGGCAGTGATTTTACGGCGATGCTGGGGGTGAGATCACCCAAGCCAAGTTCCTGCATTTTGGCTTTTTCACGCGCGCGCTGCTCCAGCACTTCTTCCCAATCGAGTCCCTGCATGGCGCATTCATCTTCCAGCGTGGAAAGCCCAGCCTCCATGCGAATCTGCGAAGCCTGCGCTTCTTTGACGGGGTCAACCCAGCCGCGACCAGGGCCGATCCATTTGCAGCGCGACCATGCAGCGCGGTTGGTATAAAAATCCGACGCCTCGATCTTGCCGCTATTTATCGCTTCCTCCAGCCACAGCTCGTAGACCGGCTTTGCCCAATAGGTGGCAAGCCACTGCCTGCGGCCTGAGAAGAATCGCCATGCTTCCAGCAATGCAGCGCGGGCCGAGGAATAATTGGTCTTTGAAAAATCCTTCATCAACAGTTCGAAGGGTAAATTCAGCCCTGTACCAATATGACGCAGGATATTTTCGACAAACGCACCGTAAGCTGAATTCGGGCGGCTCGGTGTGAAGGGCGAGAGCTTATCACCAGGGAATGTGGTGATGATCGAACCGCCTGCGAGCTTAGCGCGCCATTCCCGGCGTTTGCTGTCATAATCCTCAAAGCTGCCACCGAACATTTCGACAACGGTTTCGGCATCGAGCGGCGTTTCGATGAATGCCGCAATCATGGCATTCACCACCGCTGCCTGCAGTTCCGAACGCTCGTAATGATCGAGCATTTTGAACATCGGCATGATGGCAGTCAGTGCAGGCTTGCCACGGTTCTGGCCAGTGCGTTCCTTGTCATGGATATGCAGCACGCGCCTGCGCCCGAACGGGGTACGCGATGGGATACGCTGCCATTCATCCGCCGAGGATGCGAAAGGTAAAAACACATCGCCCGGATGGGTTTTACGAATATGGTACGCCAGCGGCGCACCGTAATCATCGATCTCAATCCCACCGCGCAGGCTCTTATCATCAGGCTTGCCGCCGGGATTACTCAGCCGATCTGGTTCCACCAGCTGGATGGTGGTGGCAAATGCACCGCCACGCTCAGGAAGCCATAGTGGTAACGCCAATGCCTCGCCATTGATAAAGCCGGAGCGGAACACCTGCGTGGTAAGCCCCGCGAAATTGAGCGATAACGCCGCATCGCACTCAAATCCCTCCGCCCATCCGCGCCAAAGGGATTCTACATCACGCGCCCAATCATCCGCCCATTCTTTCGTGCGCCCCAGCGCACGGTAATCAGGTAAGGCTGAGAGCCGCAATCCGGTGCCGACGACATTATCAACCATCGTTTGCGCCGCACCCGATGCCACGCCGTGATTGCGCGTGAGATCACGCGAACGCCCCACGAGGGTTGGCAATTCACCCAGCAGATCGCCATCTGCCGAGCCATTTCCGGGCAGCCAGCTGGAGAGTTCACGCGCGGTGAGTGATGCGGCACGATGCGAAGTATCACTCATCGAACACCACCTTGATCACACCGCGACGCGCACCACCGCTTAAGCGATTGATCTCAATTTTGAGTTTCTGGATATATTGTTCAAGCCTTGCGCTATCGGCCTGCGCGTAAGTGGTGGCACCGTAACCACCGATGGATACGCTGACTTCCTTCGCGCCCGTCATCAGCTGGTGGTACGCCGTCTCCGCCTCGGTAAGGCGGGTTTGCAGAGTGGCTAAATCGGTCATGTTTTTATCCTCAAAGATATGGGTCGTCAGCAGCGATGACGTTGCGCTGGCTGATCGTGCTACTGCGTGGTTGCGCTGTCGGCGCTGAGGTCTGCGGTTCCTGAGTTGCGGCGTAGGTATCTGCGTATGGAATACTGCGCTGCTTACCGAGAGCAGCTTCCAACTGCTGCCACTGCCGGTCTGAGAAACGATCAAGCCCGTAAATACTCGCAGCGGCGCGCGCATAGACACGGCAATCGAGTGCTTCGTTATTGCGGGTCGGGTCTTTTTCCCAGCTGGCGCGGGGGAAGCCTTTATGCAGCTTGATCACCCGTTTTTCAGCGGTGAGCTGTTTAAAATACTCCTCGGCATATTCGGGAAAATGGCATGTCCCTGGAGGAAACGGTTCATCCACCTTGGTCGGGCGGTCGAGTTTCAACCAGCGATAGAGTTCCATCTTGGCAACGGGGCCGCTTACATTCCACACGCGAAGCCCACGCTTTTTGCTGCCAACATCCGCCTTGGAAACGCTTAATATCAGCGCGGTCTCAGTATCGCGGCCTTTGACCGCGACCACCGTGCGCGGGGACGATGCGCGCGCGCCCGAGCCACCCCAGCTTGCCTGCGGATGGGTTTTTACCCAGCCGTACACATCCTGCGTGGCATAACCGCTATCGACTGCCAGTACACGGATGGGGAGTGTGCCGCCGCCTGTATGCTGAAAATCCCGCCTGAGCAATGCTTCGAGTTTTTCCCATACCTCCGGCATGGCGGTGTCGCCCATCAGCACATGGTAATCGACCGACCAGCTTTCTTTTTGCCGCCCCCATGCCACCACTTCGCATTCGATGCGGTCTTTTTGTACGTCCGCACCAGCGGTGAGGAATAAGCCGCCCTCCGGCACCACACCCATTGGGTAAGGCTCGCGGCGTTCATAGAGCCGCTTCCATTCCGGGGCTTCGTATTCTTCCTCATACGGCTCACCCAACACCGTATTGACAAACCCCTTCATCAGCTCAGGATTCGCCTGCGCGTTTTCGAACATTTCCGCTGCATCGCCCCACGAAAACCAGCCCACGGGGCTATAGAGCGATGACAGATGATAGCCGATAGTGCGGCCATCGTTTTCGGCGGTTGCCACCCAGCGCCCGCGCGCCAGCATCTGCGTTTTGTGATGCTCATTGATCAGCTCACCACATTCTTCGCATGCATAGTGTGCTTCCTGCGGTTTGCCTTGTTGCCAGCGCAGTTGCGTAAACCGCAGCGGCTGAAAATGATCGCAATGCGGACATGGCACATGGAAGTACCGCTGGTCGCTGCCTTCAAATTCACGTTGGATGCGCGAGATACCCTTGGTGGTGGGTGTGCTCACCAGAAAAATCTTCCGCCGTTTCTGGAAGGTGGCGGAGCGACGTTCGGCGAGCAGGATTGGATCGCCTTCACCTTCCACATCGCCGGGATAACCATCGACCTCATCCATAAACAAATACCGCGCAGGCATGGAACGCAGCCCCACCGCCGAGTTGGCACCCGTCATCACCAAAATGCCGCCCCGAAATTCCTTGCTTAAGATCGTGTTGCCGGAATCGCGCGCACGGGCAGGTTTGACCAGATCCCGTAGCTCCGGCGTTTCATCAATCTGCGGGTCGATACGCTGTTTTGAGTTACGCTTGGCCAGTTCTACCGTCGGCGACACCGCCATCATCGGCCCCGGAGCCATATGGATCACGTAACCGATCCAGTTATTGCCGCATTCCGTGCCGCCAATCTGCGCGCCCTTCATGAACACAATCCGCTGCACCGGCGAGTGCGGCGAGAGATGATCCATGATCTCCTGCAGGTACGGTGTGCGGCTGGTGCGCCACCGCCCTGGCTCGGCGGCGGACTTAGAAGACAGCATCCGGTAGCGGTCCGCCCACTGCGAGACGGCGAGGAAGGATTCGGGCGTTAATCCACTGCGCCATTGGCTCTCTACCGCATCTGCACCTTCATAGAACTCAGTCGAGGCTTGCGCGGAACTCGGCAAGCTCTGAGAGATGCTGTCTGACATAGGTTTCCAGCGTCACATGCGTGGTGTGTGGATCAGCACCCAGCTCCGCCGCCATTTGTGCGGAAACACGGGCAGGCCAGTTAAGCCACGCATCACGTTCCTGCCGTCCCAGCTTGAATACATGTGCCATAACTTTCGCCCTGTCGATTAACTCGCCCTTCAGTTTTTGCAGCCGCACGCGGTTGGTCTGTGCCTTCAGCACTTCGTTTGCAGTACGCGCCTGCATGTAAGTGGTGCCGCCATTAGCGGGTGCGCCGTTTTCTTTCAGTGTATCGCGCACGGCATCAAGTGCCGCATCCGGTACCGGCTTGACCGTCTGCGATCCACGTTGCTGCGCGGCATCGGTATTAATTTTCCAGAGCGCATCGGCTTTATCTGCATCGATGCTTCCATCTGCTTCCAGCCGGATGCGGCCTGATTTTATCGCCTTTCTTACCGCCGCATCGCTGACCCCACGATGGCGACCATAGGCACGAATCGACATGCCCATTTTAGCCTCCCAAACCCCAGAAAACCGCCATGCTCAAGACACACCTCCAGTCAACGTTATAATGCACTCAATATATTGATTAATAATGATAATTATTGCTTTTTCTGGTTGATTAAGATGCGGT
>CAZZCK010000072.1:0-5967 GCA_964652475.1 uncultured Azospirillum sp. | reverse complement strand
CTGAATCCCGAATCCTGGATCACGACTGAATGCAGCGCACCGGCACAATGTAGCGGTGGGCGTGGGCGCGCAAGGCCTGGTCGCCGTAGGTCATGTCCCCGCTATCGGCTTCGGTGAAGGCAATCTGGTGCTCATCGAGGAATTGCGTGAGCGCATCCTTGGTGACGGCGACATCGGTCTGATCGAGCACCTCGCCGATGGGGTTGCCTAACGCATCCGCCCGGTAGGTGAGGGCCATGCCCGAAACGACCGCGACCACATTGCCCGAGGCATCGATCACCGGCCCGCCGGAATTGCCTTGCGCGGCGACATTGGCGAGCTGGATCCATTTTTCCTCGCCCGCTGGGCCACGCAGCGCAGTCACCCGGGTTTTTTTGAATACGGAACGGCCATTCGCCCCATGTTCGCCGGGATAGCCCATCATCACCACCGGCGCGCCGACACGCAGGTTGTTCTTGTTGCGGCGCAAGGGGGCAATATCGGCAATCTCGAAATCCCCATGCAGCACCGCCAGATCATGCTCGCTATCGCGGGCGACGATCTCGGTCGGCACTTCGCCCAGGCGGGTGACAATCGAGACGGCTTGGCATTGCTTGACCACATGCGCGCTCGTCACGATATGACCCTCGCGGTTGACGACAAACCCCGTACCGGAGGAGATTTTATAGGTGACGGCATGGGGCACTGCCATCGCCACCGGTGCAATCATAAGTAGTAATGCTAAGGTAACAGGACGCCGCATACCATTACTAGACCATAATCGTTGAACGATTGCTACCGGTAGTTACCGCTTATCCACGGGCAAAAATTTCCCTACCTGTGGTTGTTTGGGGAGTAGGATTCGGCATTCGGGATTCAGGGCAAGAAAGGGGCACGGGCGATGGTACAATGATTCAACTGATCAGCGTTGTGGCGGCGTGTTGGTTCGGCTTTGTGTTGGCTTAGAGGGACTATCCATCATACCGAGCGACTGAAGACTTTCCCCCAATGCCTCCAATCCAGATTGAATCATATTACCTAAAGTCTCAAAACCAGATGGAGAATGCCTAACGCCTTGAGGGCTAGTTACGCCACTTTTAGGCATAGTTTTGCTAGCTACATGCATAGTGGGTTGCATCGGCGTTTCGTGGCGTATGCTTACTCTTTCGGGTGCGGGTACTGCTTTTTGAGGGACCTCTGGGCGTGGCTTTGTTGCCTCCGGTGCGCATGGCCACGCACGATCGATCTCGTGCGCAAAAGACGTGTTAAAATCGAGACTATAAGACAACATAGATTCTTGCTTTGCTTCTTTAACCCGTTCGCACAGCTCGGATTTTTTTATACTGGCACTTTTGATTCCTTTGCTAAGTAATCGTGCAAAAGCCTTGCCAGCTTCGGAGTCTCTGCCTAGTTCGTAGAGTGCACTAACTGCTTTCGTAGACTTTGGTGCATGCGCTAGTATTTCGGACGCTTTTTGGGGAGTGAATTTGTGATTGTTTTTTTCTGCCCAAGCAATAAATTCAGTACCAGCATCTTCCCCCAATCCGAGAGTGATCACGCTATCCATATCCAGCCTACGCGCATCTCCTGAAAGCTGCAGCTTATGGACTCCTTTGACAGGTTTTAGTGAAAATTTTCCTTTCAACGCAAATGACGTAAACTTTTCATCGGTAGTATCAAAGCTAACCACTTCATGGGTTGCATGCGCATGCATTTTGGGGATGAGCCCTTGAAGGTGCCGTTGACCTGTAATCATCATCACCGATTCCGGGTTATTCGCCAGATTCGCTGCAATGGTTTCGTTACGTTCTGGCAGCTTAGGATCTTTGATATCGCCATTAGCAGCAAGCTTTATCATGTGATGGCGACCATCCACTAAATGAACTGGTGCCCCTACATGCTTGGCTTGCTTGTAGGTTAGTAGCATTCCGCTTGCTTGTGTAAAAAAACGCTGAATGTGCGTTTTTTCTAGGCCGCTGATCACGCGAGGATTCTTGGATGGCAGTTCAAGCGCTAGATCTGTAGGGCGCAATTTGCGGGCCTCTTGATAAATCATTGACTCAAGGAGGGCAGAATGGGGTGAAGTATGCATTTCACCAACGAGAATCAGCAGTGGTTTTCCACTTAGCTCGGCTTTTTGTGTAGCCTTAGTCAAAATATCACGAACTTTGAGCCGCATCAGCTCTACTTCTTCATGCGTCACAGGCTTGGTAGCTTTGCTTTTAGCCATCAATTACTCCACCAACTCGCCAGCGCCTTCGGATTGCTTCGCTTTGCCCTTGGGTTTGGCGGTGGAGTAGGTGAAGGTGAGGGCTTCCTCGTCGCCATCTTCTTTTGTATTTTTGGTTTCCACGCCAATGGTCACCGAGCCGCCTTTGCTGAGTTTACCAAACAGCACTTCTTCGGCCAGCGGCTTCTTGATTTTATCGGCAATCAAACGGGCCAGCGGACGCGCACCCATGGCTTTGTCGTATCCCTTATCGGCCAGCCAGTTTTGCGCCTCTTCGGTCAGGGTAATGGTGACATTACGCTCCGACAATTGGCTCTCGAGGCGGTAGATGAATTTATGCACGACGTTTTTCACGACGTCGCGGTTCAAATGATCGAAGCGGATAATCGCATCGAGGCGGTTACGGAATTCCGGCGTGAACAGCTTGTTGGTCGCCTCTTTTTCCTCGCCGGCGCGGCTGTCGCGGGTGAAGCCAAAGGCAGCGCGCGCCGCATCCGCCGAGCCCACGTTGCTGGTCATGATGATGATGGCATTGCGGAAATTGACCTGCTTGCCGTTCTGATCGGTAAGTTTACCGTAATCCATCACTTGCAGGAGGATATTGAACACATCGGGGTGGGCTTTCTCTATCTCGTCGAGCAACACCACGGCGTAGGGCGTTTTATCGACCGCATCGGTCAACTGGCCACCCTGATCAAAGCCGACATAGCCCGGAGGGGCACCGATGAGGCCGGAAACGCTGTGTTTCTCCATATATTCCGACATGTCGAAACGCACCAGCTCCATACCCAGCGTTTTCGCCAGCGCCAGTGCTACTTCGGTTTTACCGACGCCGGTTGGGCCAGTGAAGAGATAGCTGCCCATGGGCTTGCCATCATCGCGCAGGCCGGCGCGCGCCATTTTGACCGCCGAAGCCAGCTCGGTAATTGCTTTATCCTGCCCGAACACGGTGAGCTTGAGGTTGCTATCGAGGTTTTTCAACTGCTCGGCATCATCGAGGCTGACGGTTTTGCTTGGCATGCGCGCCATTTTGGCAACCACATCCTCGATCTCGCGCACCGTAATCGTTTTCTTGCGCTTGGCCTCGGGCAGTAGCATTTGTGCGGCCCCGGCCTCGTCGATCACATCGATCGCTTTATCGGGCAATTTGCGGTCATGGATGTAGCGCGCCGAAAGCTCGACCGCGGCTTCGATCGCCGCCGGCAGGAAGCGCACTTTGTGGTGCTCTTCGTAATAGGGCTTGAGGCCGCGCAGGATTTTGATCGAATCCTCGACCGTGGGCTCGACCACATCGATTTTCTGGAAACGGCGGGCCAGCGCCCGGTCTTTCTCGATCGTGGTGTTGTATTCCTTATGGGTGGTTGAGCCCATGCAGCGAAGCGAGCCGCGGGCGAGGGCGGGTTTGAGGAGATTGGCGGCGTCGAGGGCTCCGCCCGAAGTGCTGCCTGCACCAATGATGGTGTGGATTTCATCGATAAACAGCACCGCACCGGGCAGTTTCTCAATCGACTTTATCACGGCTTTCATGCGCTCTTCAAAGTCACCGCGGTAGCGCGTGCCCGCAAGCAAACTGCCCATATCGAGCGAGAAAATCACGGCGTTTTTGAGCACCTGCGGCACTTCGCCACGGGTGATGCGTAAGGCCAGGCCTTCGGCGATGGCGGTTTTGCCGACACCGGCTTCGCCCACGAACAGCGGGTTGTTTTTGGTACGGCGGCAAAGGATTTGCACGGTGCGTTCGATCTCGTTTTCGCGGCCGATGAGAATATCGGTTTTTCCGGTTTGCGCTTTTTTGTTGAGGTTGACGCAATAGAGATGCAGCGGGTCTTTATTTTCCTTCTCCTCGCTGCTTGTTTTGGAATCTTTTTCGGAAGTGTAACGAATTGAGCCGTCATCCATTTCCTGCTCGCTATGGTCGCGCGGGGCAGCAATGCGGGTTAAATCACCATATTTTACAATACCATGACTGATGTAATTGACGATATCCAGGCGCGAGACATCCTGCTCCTGGAGGAAAAATACGGCATGCGATTCGCGCTCGCTGAACATAGCGACGAGCACGTTCGAACCGGTCACTTCATGCTTGCCAGCGGACTGAACATGGATCGCCGCGCGATGGATAACCCGTTGAAATCCTGCAGTGGGACGGGCTTCCTCGAGGTCGTCGACGACGAGGCTTGCCAGTTCGCTATCCATGAACTCGAGCAAGCTGCGTTTGAGGTCGCCAAGATTAATCCCAACCCCACGCAACACGGGGGAGGCATCCGCATCCTCGGTCAAGGCCAGCAAGAGATGCTCGAGCGTCGCATATTCGTGGCGCTGCTTTTTGGCGAGGTCAAGCGCGGTGCGAAGGGTATTTTCGAGGTTGTGCGAGATCATACGTTAGGTCCTAGGTTCTGGGTTCTGGGTTCTGGTGGTTAAGTGCTGGATTTCCAGCACCCAGCACCCAGTACCCAGCACCTATTCTTTTTCCAAAGTGCACTGAAGCGGGTAGTCGTTAATCCTGGCATATTCGATGACTTGATCCACCTTGGTTTCGGCCACGTCGCGGGTGTAAACCCCGGCAAGCCCCGCGCCTTTTTGATGCACTTCAAGCATCACATTCAGCGCGTCTGAGTGAGGGATTCGGAAAATCTGCTCCAGCACCATCACCACAAAATCCATCGGCGTATAGTCATCGTTCAGCAGGATCACCTTGTACATCGGCGGGCGTTTGGTTTTGACCAACGGCTCGGCAACCAACAGGCCGCCTTCGCTTTGCTCATCACCACCCGCGCCACCGCGCATCGGTTCACCGTTATTCAGTGCGGCATAGAAGCGTTGGCTGCCAAGCGATGCACTGGCACAGCGGGGAGGGGTGAAGGGAGAAAGGAACTGATCAAAGCGACTCTCGTCCATCCGCACATCCACCGCTGTACAACTTGAATATCGCATACAATCCCTAATCTTCCGTTAACGCCGAAACATTTATTTGTGGATAAATATAGGCTGCAAAAAGCGTGACGGCTAGTGCTGATTGGGTGTATTTGCGGCGGTCATGTTTCCTGCGGCATGTAAAATCTTAGGCGATCAAGGCGGGGCATCCTGGTCATAGCCATCAAAACCGCTAGGATTTGCGCCATAAAATTTGCTTGTGAATTATTTTCATTTTCTTCGTTGACATCGCGCCCATCGTGCTATTATAACGCCCATCCCTTCGACGGAGTTTGCAAGTTTTTAAACAGTCCTTGACTCGCTAAAAATTTACGTTAAACCCCGCCGAACGCGAAAACGACGCCCGCCACCGTGCCGGTGAAACGCTCGCTGCTGAATGAATAGTGAATAGGTATCTACAACGCGCTCTAGTTGCGTTGTTCTTAGCCAACATCGGGTCATTGTCTAACCGACAGCGATGTAAGAACAGCAAGCGGTATAGCCCTTCCCGGGCAAAACCATAAAGCAGCACTAGAGACGTTGATGCTGATTGTAAAAATTAGTTCGTACCAACACCGCAGGTTAGAATAGCCTGAAAGGTTTTGTTTCTCTGACATGAAGTTCGAAGGCAGGAGTCGGGTTAAACCGCAGCCTTACACTCTAAGTGTCGTCAAAGAGAGGCGCTAACCTCTAAAGTCTGTTTTGTTCTGTGCGTGGGGTGCATCATAACTATAGTGTCGTGTCGCAGCGAAGGCTGCCAAGCGACACTAAATTAAATCAATCAAGCGCTAAAAATACTTACATTTCCTAGTTTTACTCAAAACTAGGTGATAATTAAGTAGATC
>CAZZCK010000071.1:0-5991 GCA_964652475.1 uncultured Azospirillum sp. | reverse complement strand
GGTGAATGCGGAAATAGTGGCGGAACTCGCCACTATGTATCGCTCTCAGTTCAAAGCAATGTTCGATACTTCAAATGTTGGCTGGGGCGCCAGGATTCGAACCTGGGATGGCGGTACCAAAAACCGCAGCCTTACCACTTGGCGACGCCCCAACATTGTCAAAAGAGGCTGCTTCATAGCAAAGCGGATGCGTGCGGTCAACCACCCTCATGCGCCCTGTTATACCCACCATTTCATGGCGATGGGGTGGAGGCTGGAGCGCCTTTCGCATGCCGGTCAACCCATTGCGCAAAGGCCGGATTGACACTGGCCTCAAGGATCAGCACCGCCGGGCGGGTATAGGGGTGAATGGCGATGAGATGGGCCTCGGCCGATGCGGCCATACTCGGCGTCGTTTTGGCGATGAGAATGGTTTCGCGCGCGGTTGCAATCGCCCCCTCCCACCAATAGAGCGACTCCCCCTCGGGCAGCAGATTGCAACAGGCAACGAGATGCTGGCCAAGCAGCGCATGGGCGGCGTTGCGCGCGCTATCAGGGTCAGGGAAGGGGCAGTAAATGAGTGCAACCTCGTTCATTCGACCGCCCTCATGACGTGCTAGAACGAGCTACGCACGCGCAGCTGACAAACCTGGGCGCTGCCGGCACCGTTTGGCCCATCATCGACATTATATGCCGGTGGCGTGCCAGTTTGTGTGCACGCCGTTTTGGCTTCGGCAACGGGTGTTTGTTCGGTGGCCAGGTTGCTCATGGTCACGGCGATGCCGGTGGTGGGGAAGCCGTCATCGATTTTTTCGTCGATGATTTGTGCTTCAAGCGTGGTGATGCTTGGGCCGGTGGTCACCACCCCCGCTGCATCGCTGGTGATGGATCCGATATAGAAAAAATTACGTCCGGTGCGCGAATAGGCGAAATAGGAGACATTTTCCCGTAAGCGCGCCCCCGGCAAATAAGTGCCGATGGTGGCAGCGGTGACGGCAACACCGGGGGTGATGCCCCCACCAAGGCCGGTGAAGGCGCGTCCTACCAAGCCTACTTGCCCAAGGTCACGCCAGAATAGCGCAATTTCCCCGGCAAGATTGGTGGCCCCGGCGGCGGCACCCTCGATCGCCTGGTTGCCGTCACGCAAGCCGTCAGCGCCCGAGGCGTTGGCGTCACCGCTTGCGGAGAAGCCAAATTCAATCGCCCGCGCTGCCTGTAAGTCGCCTGGTAGGCCGTTATACTTATTGGTAAAGGCAGTCGCCCCGGCGTTGAATTTCTCAAGATCGGTAATCGAGGCACGGATCACCGCCGATTTGATGAGGTCCTGACCGATAAGGATGCCGCCCACAATCAAGCCGACGATGACCAGTACGACCGCCAACTCCACCAGCGTAAAGGCGGCGCGGGCACGGGTGCGGCGAGTAAGGGATTCGTGGCGCATCGACCTACCTAACACAAAAATAGCTTCGCGAACAATCATCATCGAAGCGGCGCAAGAGCCGCATGGTCAGTCTTAAATCTCAGAGGCATTGTATACGAGGATTGAATCACAGCAAGCGCGATTTGGATCACAACGCTGGCGCGACTAAGCAAGCTCGCTATCCACCGATACGTACTCGCTACTTGCCGCGCGCGCGATCCATGGCTAGGGTGCCAGGGATGATAGATGATATTCCATCGATTCGAGTCGTTCGGCTGCTGCTTAGCTGCGTTGTGGCGCTCACGATAGCACCGCTCGCCCATGCCGGCAGCTTCGAGGATGCACTGGCCACCGCCTACACCAATAACCCTCGGATCAAGGCCGAACGTCAGCGCCTCGAGGCGATCGATGAGGGGGTAGCGGAAGCGGCCTCGGGGTTTCGCCCTACGATTGATGCGGTCTATAACCGCGGTCGGCAGAGCACCTCATTCAACGGTGCGGCGGATGTGACAGGTACGGCCACCACCCGTGCCTTGCGCGCCACCCAGCCGCTCTTTCGTGGCGGCGGTACCCTGGCGGCCTATGATGCCGCCAAGGAGCGGGTGAAAGCCGGGCAGAACGACCTTTCCGCGCTCGAGCAGCGCGTGATGTTTGATAGCGCAAGCGCCTACATGAACGTGGTCGAGGCAAGCGCCTTGCTCGAGCTTGCGCGCAGCAACGCGCAAGTGCTCAGCGAGCAGCTTGCTGCGGCTAACACCCGCTTTGCAGTCGGCGAAGTGACCCGTACCGATGTCGCGCAATCTGAGGCGCGCCAGGCCAATGCCGCCGCCGAAGTCATCCGCAATGAAGGCAACCTGCTCAGTGCCCTTGCCACCTATCAGCGGGTGATTGGCGTCAAGCCCGAAGGGGTCTTGAATGTACCGGAAACCTTACCCGAACTGCCCGCCACGCTCGAGGATGCGCTGTCGCGCGCGCGCGCCGCTAACCCGCAATTGCTGGCAGCACTCGCCCAAGCGAAAGCCGCCGATTACGATGTGCGCGGGCGGCAAGCGGTGCTGCTACCACGGGTGAATCTTGTCGGCAGTTTGAATCGCCAGACCGGCACCGGTGCCGCCGGTACCAGTGACTTTGATCAGGATCGGGTGGGTATCGAGGTCGCCATTCCGCTTTACCAATCCGGCTCGGAATATGCGGCCATCCGTCAGGCGAAATCAACCGCCCGCCAGCGTGCGCATGAAAGCATCGACCGGCGTATGGGGGTCGATGAAGCGACCACCCAAAGCTGGGAGCAGCTTGAAAGCGCGATTGCCAGCATCAGCATTCGTAACGCGGAAATTAAAGCGGCGAGCCTTGCCCTTGAGGGGGTCAAGCAAGAGCAGCAATTCGGTGCGCGCACCTTGCTCGATGTGCTCGATGCCGAGCAGGAATTATTCACCGCGCGCAGCAATCTCGTGCGTGCCCAGCGCGATCGGATTGTGGCGGCCTATAACCTTGCCTTCATTCTGGGTCAGATGACACCGGCCCATCTCAAGCTCAATGTCGCGACCTACGACCCCAAAATCCACGCCGATGAGGTCGGCCTCCAGACGATTGGGTATTAGTCATTTGTATCGTATGAAACTTTTGATTGGCAGTTTTTGCCATTTTATGGCATAATTGACGTTGGAGATGGCTTATGGCTTCGATGAATATTTCCGTTCCCGACCCGATGCGCGATTGGGTGCAAACACGTATCGATACCGGAAAATATGCGAGTGTCAGCGATTACGTGCGCGACCTGATCCGCCGCGATCAATCGCGCAGTGCAGATGAAGAACGCTGGCTGGCGACGCTCGATGGCGCGATTTCAGAATCGCTTGCCGATGCGCAGGCCGCGCGGGTGCATGACGCGGCAGAGCTGTTTGATCGCCTGAACGCAAAATATACGGCAATGGCTGAAACGCAACCGCCTCGGTGATGCGCGTTGTTTTTACATCAGAGGCCCTTCGTAGCCTTGAAGCGATCGTCGATTATATGCTGCGGATAATCCGGCGCGGTCGGTTTCATTTGTTGAAGAATTACGCGCCAAGTCGCTCGGGTTGGCGGCGTACCCCAAGGCGTTCCCGCTGGTTCCTCGCTATGAAACACTGGGTATTCGTCGCCGTCGTCACGGGCGCTATCTGATTTTCTATCGGCTGGAAGCGGAGCGTATACTGATTCTTTATGTTGTCCATGGCGCGCAGGAATATGATCGCCTGTTAGTGCCGGATGATGAATGCTGAATGGCTCCATCCCCTACTGGCAGTCGTGATTCAAAGCGATATGCCTACAGCAAATCCGACGGGTCGAAATTCAAGGTGAAGGCCTTCCAGGAACCGTATTTATCCGGCGGCAGATCTTTCAGCGGGCTGCATTTATGGACGGCACGGATGGCGCTATCGGCTGCGGCACGAAACACCACATCACTGCGGTAGCGACTCATTTGCGCGGGGTCGAGGTTCGCGGTTTGCACGCGGCCATCGGGCGCAAGTTCGATCTTCACCCGTGCGGCGAGCAAATGCGCATCCTTCACCCCGGCGGGCATATTCCAACACGGAATGAACTGGCTACGGATGGAATCTTGCTGACTGATCGACAGTGGCAGGCCAGGGTCATACGGCGCGTCGGACTTGGTTTTATTTTCCTCGGCGTTGGTGGCGTCTTTCGCGTCTTTCGCCGGCACCGCTTTCGCCTCGGCGTTGAGCTTGCTCAACAGCGCGGCAAAATCATCTGGCTTTTTTTTCTCTTCCTCTTTGGGTTTTTCCTTGGGTTTTATTTTATCATCCGGCAAGGCGCCTTCATCGGGGTCGAAGGTTTTTTCCTGGGGCGGGGTTGGCTCGGCCGGCTTTTCCTTCGCGGTTGGTGGAATCGGTTTAGTATTTTTTTCTGCCGGCGCTTTTTGCTCTTTCTCGATCGGCTTATCCGAGGGCTTGACATTACTGATTTCGCTGATCGGCAACAGCTCGACGGTCATGACGAGCGGCATCGGGTCACGCGTTTCGGGCAATAATGCGGGTAAACCAAACGCGGCGATCAGCAGTGCCATTGCATGCAGCACAATCGACAGGCTCACACTGCGAGATTCAACCATGAGCACGCGTAACCATCCTTTAAGCTAGCGTTTGGGCGCGATGCCCGACATATCCGTGAGCAGCGCCACCTTGGTATAGCCCGCCGCGTTGATCGCGCCGATCACTTTCATCACCTGGCCGTAATCGATGCTGGTATCGCCGCGCACAAAAATGCGGGTTTCTTTTTTCTCGCCCAAAATCGCCTTGAGCTTCACCCCGAGCGCATCCACCGTGGTCAGGCTGTTTTGAATATAAACCGAGCCATCGGCCTTGATGCTGACACTCAGCGGCTCGTCATTGCCCGGAACGGTCGAGGCCTGAGTTTTTGGCAAATTGACCGTCACGCCCGTGGTCATCATCGGGGCGGCGACCATGAAAATAATCAGCAGCACCAGCATCACATCCACAAACGGGGTGATGTTGATCTCGTTGAAGCCGCCCTCACTGCGCGTCGAGCGCCCGCGCCCGCGGCGTGATCCGCCCTGCATCTGTCCGGCCATTAGTGGCTTCCTTTATCGAGTTGGCGCGACAGCAGCATCTGAAATTCCATCGAGAAATCCTCAAGCTTGCCGGCGAGGCGATTCAGTTCGCCATTGAATTTGTTGAATGCCATCACCGCCGGAATGGCGACGAACAGACCAATGGCAGTCGCAAACAGCGCCTCGGCAATCCCGGGCGCGACGACCGCTAGGCTGGTATTTTGCGAACCTGCAATCGAGCGAAACGAGTTGATGATACCAATACAGGTACCAAGCAAACCAATGAACGGCGCC
The DNA here is from genome assembly GCA_964652475.1 of uncultured Azospirillum sp. Taxonomy (GTDB): domain Bacteria; phylum Pseudomonadota; class Alphaproteobacteria; order Rickettsiales; family UBA3002; genus QFOX01. The sequence goes on along the minus strand of CAZZCK010000071.1, from coordinate 730 downwards.
GATGAACCGGCAGTTGCAAGAAAACCCAGCCCGCGCTCGAGGCGTTCCATCTCGCGGTTACGCGTCAGCGCCATTTGTTGGATGATGCGCTCCTTCACCGTGATGGTCAGGTCCGACCCACCCCGGGCACTGGCGCTCGGTACCAGCCGCTCCTGGCCACGGCTGCGGAACCATTCGTCCATCGCGGCACAAAAAATCAGGGCGAGTGGGTGACGCGCTTTGCGCTTCTTCACCTTTTCGTAATATTTATCGAGCGCCTCGGCCGACCAGAACTCGTTTTCGAACTGGTTGGTTTTTTCATTCACGCTGCGCAAAGCCGTGAACTTCTCAATGATAATCGCCCAGCATGCGATCGACATCGCGATCAACATCAGCATGATGATGAGCACCAGCGGCTCGGCATGAATGAGCAAGCCGATCAGCGACAAATCGCCGTTCGCGCCGCTATGGGCAACGCTGCCCGCAACATCGGCAGCATTAACACCGGTGACCGGGGCGGCGGTAGATAGGGCCATAAGGGTACTCCGTAAAAATAAATGGGCGAAGTGAGGAATTAATGAAATGACGAGTTGACGAAGTGAGGAACTGAAGAATTGAGGAATTGACAAAATGAGGAAGTAAGTCCTCCTATTTCCACACACTGCGTCATTGCGAGCATTTAGCGAAGCAATCCACCTTTGGAAAGATGGATTGGCTCGAGATATAGCTATAGAGGCATTTTGACTCGCCT
>CAZZCK010000070.1:0-6076 GCA_964652475.1 uncultured Azospirillum sp. | reverse complement strand
ATTTTGGTATTGTTTGGCATTTATTGTTATTGTTAATCAATAACTTAAATGGCTTTCGTAATTAGTAGGTCGCAGGTTCGATTCCTGTCATCGGCACCATTTTTAAGGCATCATTGTGCCATTACAGGTAGCCATCGCAGAGGCAGTTGGATGGTTTACTGCCCAAGCACATCCTTGCGGGTGGAGCCGACAATGGCAAGGGCTTCCTCGATCAGATCGGCAGCAACGCCTAATTCCAGCATGGCGGATGTGAGGTGGGTTGCCACTAAGTCAAAATGGTGATCATTCAGCCCTTGCGCAACGGATCGCGCATGTGCCGCACGCAGTGATGCGCCATGGTAATGATTCGGGCCACCAAACGCATAGGTGACAAAAGCGGATTGGCTGAGGCGCAATGCGTCGACGTCGCTATGATCAAAGAAAGGCGCCAGCTCGGCATCATCCAAAATTTTATCATACATTTTGACGACGGTAGCTTTCACCGCGGACTCACCACCGATGCGTTCGAATAATGGTTTGGGCATCCTACACGCTCCTTTGGAGCACTATAACCGGTGCTTATTACCGCGCATCTTTTATTTTGCGGTAAAAGGTGGATTTAGCCATACCGAGGATATCGGACGCGCGGGTGATGTTATTGTCAAAATGGGCCAGCATGATGCGCAAGCTCTCCGCCTCAATTTCGGCGATGGTTTTGAAGCTGCCATCGGCATGGCGCAGATTGAGGTGCAATGCTTGTGGGGCGCGCCGCTCCACCGGTTTGGTCTCGGCGGTTGATTCGTGAATCCGCTCCAAAAGCGTGCGATCAATGCTGTCGTTATCCGCCAGTACCAGCGCGCGGTGGATGAGACCCTCAAGCTCGCGGACATTGCCCGGCCAGGTATGGTGAATGAGATAATCAATCGCGTCGGGTTCCAATGTTTTGGGTAGCAGCCGATCCGACGTGGCAATGCGCTGAATAAAATATTCGGCGATGGGGACGATATCCTGCTTATGCTCGCGCAATGCTGGAATGGTGATGGGCAGCACGTTGAGGCGGAAATATAAATCCTCGCGAAAGCGCCCTGTCTGAACCTCACGCTTGATATCGCGGTCGGTTGCGCTAATGATGCGCACATTGACTTTGATGTTTTTGCCACCGCCCTGCGGCTCAATTTCTTTTTGCTGCAACACGCGCAATAGCAGCACTTGTGCCTCGGGTGAAAGTTCGGTGATGTCGTCGAGAAATAAGGTGCCGCCTTCCGCCGCGCGCAGTTTTCCAAGCTGTCCGGGCACGCCTGAGCCAAACAATACCGGCTCGATATTGTGCGACACCGTACTGCAGTTCAGTGCCACAAACGGTGCGCTCATGCGTTTGCTTTCGCCATGAATGGTACGGGCAAATAGCTCTTTGCCAACGCCTGTCTCGCCCATGAGGAGCACGGGGACATCGCTCGCTGCTGCCTTGCGGCCATAGGCAACGCTTGCGGCCAGCCGTGCGTTATGCCCGATCAAATCGCTGAAGGCGACCGCGCCGTCTTTATCGCGCTTCACCTTGGCCAATTCCTGTGCAAGCACCGAAAGGCGAATGGCATTTTTAATCGCAATATTGAGGCGCGAGGGGTCCGCCGGTTTGACGATAAAATCGCTGGCGCCTTCTTTGATTGCTTTGACGGCGACGCTCGTATCATCGCTACCGGTCAGCATCAGCACGGGAAGGTCGGGGCGGTGCTTGCGGATGGTTTTGAGGGCTTCAAACCCATCCATGACGGGCATATCAATGTCGAGGAGCACGGCGCTGATTTCGCCGACATTGCTCGATTGCACGCGCGCGACTGCCTCCGCCCCAGTGGCGGTCGCAATCACCGTATACCCTAGCCTTCGGGTGAGCAGCATCGTCAGCATTTTGCGCTGTACGGGGTCATCTTCGGCAATCAGGATGGTGTCGGCCATAGGAATCTCGAAATCGTTCTATTATGAGAACATAGCATATTTTGTTCTCATAATCGAACGTTATTTTGAGAAAATGATGCGGCGCAAAATGCGCAAGTAGCTGATATTGCTAAATTAGTATTTTTATAAGTTTGATGCGACAATACAATTGTAAGTGGAGAAATGGTGATGATGCTCATCGACGAACATGTGGAGCCTAAATTAGCTGAAGCGCTGGAAGCGCTCAAAGCGGATCCCAAAACCTCGCGCTGCATTTTCTTCAATTTAGCGGGTAGCGAGCTTGTTACGGCGGATTTCAAAGAAAAACTGTTTGAGCAGGCGCAGCGTTATTTTGCCGCAATCGATGCCTCGATTTACCTCTGTGCCGATGGCGATATCTTCATACTGGCGCCGGCCATCCCGGCTAAAGATGGGAAAGAATTTATCCTGAGTATCGGTGAATTATTGCAACGCCCCGTCGGCGATGATTGGATGGGTTTTTACGAAGTATCGCTGCAGGTCAATAAGCTGCTCATCATCGTTGAGCAAAAGCTCGAGCGTATTCGTAAAATCGAAGAAGCAAAGCGCAAGCTGCTCGAGCAACAACAGCAAGAGCGCAAACGTTATGCGATCTTAAATGGCGCCATTCATGGCAAAGCGGAAGATATCCGTCGGCGGCGTATCGGCCGCGCAAAGCCGGAATTGATGATGATTGAGGATGATGCGTTTTCGCGCCGGCTGGTAGAGAATGTACTGCAAAAAACCTATTCGCTCACCGGTTTGGGTGAAGCGACCTACGCGCTTGAGACCTATGCCCGTCTGGCGCCGGATTTATTATTTCTTGATATCAACCTGCCGGATGTGACCGGGCACGAATTGCTCGAAAAGATTCTCGCCCTCGATCCCGATGCGCAGGTGATTATGCTCTCGGGTAATTGTGATCGCGAAAATATCACGCAAGCCATGAGCAAGGGGGCGAAAGGCTTTATCGCCAAACCCTTCACGAAGGATAAATTGTTTCAATATATCGAACGCTGTCTTACGATTAAACCGGCATAAGGAGGATAATCCATGCATCTTCATAGCGAACATTCTGGATCGTTTATTCATGCGCTCGCGGCGGCGATCAGCAAGGATCCGACTAGCCTCGAATGCTGGCGCTTCGTGCATATTGAGCATGGCGAAATATCGAATAAAGCGCAGCATTACGCGATTCTTGATCAGTTGCAAAAGGCGCACTCAGAGCTCGAGTGCGATATGGTGCAGTGCGCGGATGACGATATCTTTTTTATCACGCGCAGCATGCATCACGAAGAGCTGCATGCGCTTGCTAATGAATTTATCAACGCGGCCTCGATTGTGGAGGCAGGGGTGGCGCATTATGCGCTGTACGATTTGTTCCGCGATGCCGATTATGTTCGGGATTTATTGCTGACGAAAACCGGAGCGATACAAACCACGGCACCCAAGCCATCCGCCCATCATTTTGGTGAAACGGCATCGCTTTCTGAAGTATTTCAAGAAGCGAAGAAACTCCGCAACGTGCGTATGCCGCTGCATGTGATGGTGGTCGAGGATGATCCGCTGACGCGCCTGATGCTGACCGGTGCGTTTAATAAAAATTATGCACTGATTACAGCCGCCAATGCCCAAGAAGCGATGATGAACTATCTGGTGCATGCCCCGGACATCGTATTTCTCGATATCGGTCTTCCCGACGCCAGCGGTTTTGACGTGTTGCATCATATTCTGGCTACCGATCGTGATGCTTATGTGGTCATGTTCAGTTCAAACAGCTATCTCGATAATGTAACTCGGGCACTTTCAAGCGGCGCTTCGGGATTTGTGGCCAAGCCATTCAAGAAGGAGCGCATGCGTCAGTATATTCAAAACAGCGCACTGCATCACCGTAAGCATCCCATGTAGCCGAGGATTTATGACCAAGGAACAGCGCAATGTTATCGTGTTTTATGTCTCGGTTGGATTGCTTGCGCTGACCGCAATGCTCCATGTCGTACTCGATCCACCGACGACGCCGATGGATATCGCCACCAACGTCGGATTAGCCGCGGCGGTCGCTTTTTTGCTGCTGATGACGGTGTTTGTCTTCAGGCCACAGATACGCTTGATAACCAAATTCCAAGAGCGCGCCTTGCTACTTGAAACAGTGCTGAAAAGCGCCAACGACAGCATTATCATCACCAAAGCAGAACTGAGCAATCCTGGGCCGGAAATTATTTACGTCAACGAGGCATTCACCAAGGTTTCAGGCTATACAGCCAGCGAGGCGATTGGCCGCTCACCACGATTTTTGCAAGGCGAATTCACCAAGCGCGAGACACTCGATGCCATGAAAAAATCGCTGCTTGCCGGCGAGCCGTTCAAGGATGAGTTACTGAACGTCAGCAAGGATGGTAAAAACTATTGGCTCGATATTAGTATCGTCCCCGTGCGCAATGCGTCGGGTGTGGTGACGCATTATGCCGCCATCGAGCGTGACATTACCGCCAAAAAAGAAGAAGAAATCAAAGAAAAGAACATGTGGTTGCAGCTCAAGCGCGCCAACATGAAAGCCGAAGCCGCTACCCGTGATCTGCAAGAGAGCCTGGCTAAAGCCGAAGCCGCCAACATCGCGAAGGGCGACTTTCTCGCCAATATGTCGCACGAGTTGCGTACGCCGATGAATGGCGTGCTGGGTATGGCACATTTGCTGGCGGAAACGAATCTCGATGCGGAGCAAAGAGAGTTTGTCTCTACCATCAATAGTTCGGGTGAGAACCTGTTGATGCTGCTCAATGACATCCTTGATTTTTCAAAAATCGAAGCGGGTGCCTTGGTGCTTGAAAACATCGCCTTCGGGTTTGGGGATACGCTCAATAAAACCGCGAACTTACTGCGTTCACAGGCAGAAAAGAAAAATATCGACTTGCTGGTGAATGTCGACCCCGATGTGCCGGATTACCTGTGGGGCGATCCCGGTCGTTTACGTCAGATCATCACCAACCTGGTGGGGAACGCCATTAAATTTACCGAGCGTGGCCATGTGCGCATCAAGGCGAGCGTGCAGGAGCATAATAATTGCGAACGAATTTACGTGACGGTGGAAGATACCGGCATGGGGATTGCCCAACACAAGCTCAGCGAAATATTTGATAAATTCACCCAGGCGGATGCCTCCGTCACCCGCAAGTATGGCGGTACGGGCCTTGGTTTGGCCATCACCAAGCAGCTGGTGCAGCTGATGGGCGGGGAAATCGGTGTTGAAAGCGCTGAAGGAAAAGGCTCGACCTTCTGGTTTGCGCTGCCATGCAATGTGGCCGAGCCGAGCGATCTCGTCACCACGATTGAGCGGTTACGCAGCCTATCGAACAGCGACATGCCGAAAATGCCGATTGGAGAGGCGCATGTGCTGCTGGTCGATGATTATCCGGTGAACCAGGTATTTGCTGAGAAACTACTGCGTAAATTTGGCTTTCGCTCGATTGACACCGCGCAAGACGGTTTGGAGGCCATGCAGAAAATAAACAGCACGCGGTATGATATGATTTTTATGGACTGCCAGATGCCGAAAATGGATGGCTACATCACCACGCAGGAAATTCGTGTGCATGAATCCTGCGGGACGGACCACGTGCCAATCATTGCGATGACCGCCAACGCCATGGTCGGCGATCGCGAAAAATGCCTCAATGCCGGCATGGATGACTACCTCAGCAAGCCCTTACGCGCCGAACATGTGAGGAAAATTTTGCAGGATTGGTTTATGCTCGATGCGACCCGATCCGCCATCCTGGCCCCGAAACCGGAAGTGGCCGCCCCCCACGATGCCGAAGAAGTGCCGGTGGATATGGAACAGCTGCGCCTGTTTACCGATGGTGACCCTGCGGAAGAAAAAGCGCTTGCCGATTTATTCCTGGAGCAGGCGCAGGAGATGATCGTGATTCTCGAGCGCAGCACCGGCCCCGATCATAGCGAGGCATGGAAATCCGCTGCTCACCGCTTCAAAGGCTCGTCCGGGAATTTAGGGGCGATGAAGCTCCATCATCTGTGCAAACGTGCCGAAGCCCGTTTCGAGGAGAGCGAAACGCAAAAGCGCGAGATGCTCGCAGCAATTGAGGCCGAGACAAAACGCGTGGCGGTGTTTTTTAATGCATAGCGTGAGGGC
>CAZZCK010000069.1:0-6452 GCA_964652475.1 uncultured Azospirillum sp. | reverse complement strand
AAGCCTGCCGCCAGCGTTCGTTCTGAGCCAGAATCAAACTCTCATGTTTTGATTCGCGATATGAACTGAAGTTCATATCGAAATTGAATAGACTCACACAAACCATACCAAACATCAACTTGCCATAAAGGACTTACTGTTTTTGTCGGTACTTATCTTGCGTTCGGTACGACGACGAATCGTCGTACTGAAATTACTTGCATGATACGCAGGTATGGTTTGTGGAAAATTTCCACCACACCCACCTGCGCTTAAACGCTCTTCACAGTATCATTCAGCAGAATGTTCTTGGCGCTAGCTTTAAGCGTTGAACGCATTCAAAAACCTCAGTGATGAGGCCCAACCGCTTGACCATTCGGCTCGCGTTGGGAAGTGGGGTATAGGGATAAGAGGCGCACCCGTCAACAACAAAAAGCAGGTTTTTCAAACTTTTTTTCAAACCCTCAAAAAAGCCAGCATTCCAGCCGATATTTTGTGCTACTTCGTGGTTTTGAATGACGGCAGAAACAGTGGAATACAATTCTCGCCGGATGCGGCGAGGTCGTAGGTTGCGCTTAGCGTTGTGCCCACGGCACAATTGGCGAGGAATGCTGGCTTATAGCTGCGAATCGCGCCGCTCGCCGGAAAGCCGTCGTCGGATTTGCCGTCGAGTTCGGCCATTTGCGGGGCGCTGATTGCGGCGACACTCAAGGCACCACCGCTGAGCTTACCAAAGGTGAGCATATTGGAATAGTCGCCGTCGTAATATTGGGTGTTCGCGGTCACGTCGTTATTAATGATGATCGGCCCCGCATTCCAGGCAAAACCCGTAGCCTCGAGCGGGCCTCTGGGTAGTGAACTGCCAAAAGCGAGTGGCGCAATGCCGGTATAGCGACCCTCGAGAAACCCACCGGCGACGAGATGCTGCCAAGCACGGGTTGCCTCATGCGTACTCGCGGTGAGATTGCCGTCGCCATTGCCATTGCAAGTGGCGGTGCCGCTGCTGGCGGTCGTGTCCGGCGCGGCGCAATTACTGGTGAGGGGCGATCCCCCATCCGCACGACCCCAGATTTCGGTGGCGGTGGGCATATCGCCGGCCAAAAAGCCGTATTTGACCTTGAACTGGTTCATGGCGATGGTGTAGTTGCCCGCCTCGACCGCAATGCTGCGCAAACGCTGGTTTTTTTGTAAGGCCTGACCCGTGAGAATACCGCCCAGAATAAGGCCGAGAATGACCAACACGAATGACATCTCGACCAGCGAAAAGCCTTGTAAAGCGGCACATTGCCCCGCATCGCGTAACGAACGACGACGATCCTGCGGGTGATGGTGTGATGATGCAGCCAACATAGCGACGACTATAGATCGACGCATGCAATAATAGCAATCAAAACCGGCGGCGAAAAACCTAAAGGCCCAACAGGCGATAGAGTTCTTCTTTCGTCTCGACCACGGTATAAAATTCGCGGTTACTTTCTTTGGCAAACCCGGTGCTGATGATGTTGTCCATCAACGCGATCACATGGTCCCAATAACCGTGATGATTAAAAATAATCACCTGCTTGGTGTGGATTTTAATCTGCCGCCAGGTGATGACCTCGAACATTTCGTCGAGCGTGCCAAAGCCGCCGGGCAGCACCACGAATACATCCGAGTTATCGTACATGATCTGCTTACGCTCATGCATCGAATCGACCATAATCATTTGCGTCAGGCCCTTATGCTCGACCTCAATCCGACCGAGCGAGCGCGGGAATACGCCGATCGCTTTACCGTTGCCCTCGAGCACGCCGTTGGCCACTGCGCCCATCAGGCCGCAATCCCCGCCGCCATACACCAGCTGTTTGCCGGCTTTGGCCATATCGATCCCGAGTTGGCGGGCCATGGCTTTATGGGTTTCGGGCACGGCATTTTGCGCGCCACAAAAAACGCAGATCGATTGCATGGTCTTGAATTCATCCGTCATAATCTATTCCGTTTTGTTGTTTTTAATCGTGATCCTATTGCTTAGAACTGCGGCACCATAGTGACTTTATCGATGATTGCAAGTCGTGCCGTTTGCCGTTAATCGGATCGTATGAACGACGAACAACATTATCTGGGCCACCGGGCGCGGTTACGCGAACGCTTCCTGGGCCTAAGCGGCGACGCCCTGCCCGACTATGAACTGCTCGAGCTAATTCTTTTCTCGGCGCGACCACGCGGCGATGTTAAGCCGCTGGCCAAAACACTGCTCAAGCAACTGGGCAGCTTTGCCAATGTCATCAACGCCGATGACGCGACCTTGCGCAGCATCGACGGGGTGGGCGACGCAGTGATCGCCGCACTCAAAACCATCCGTGTTTCTGCTCAGCGTTTGATTAAATCGGAAATCAGCGACCAGCCGGTCATTCAGTCCTGGTCGGCGCTGATGGATTATTGCAAGCTTGCCATGGGTAGCAATAAAATCGAGGAATTTCGCGTGCTGTTTCTCAACCATCGCCACGCGCTTCTGGCTGATGAAGTCATGCAGCGCGGCACCATCAACCACACGCCAGTTTACCCACGCGAGATTGTCAAACGCGCGCTCGAGCATTCCGCCTCGGCGATTATTTTGCTGCATAATCACCCCAGCGGCGACCCCACCCCAAGCAAGGCCGACATCGATATCACGCAAAAAATTGTCGAGGCCGCCGCGACGGTCAACGTCACCGTACACGACCATGTGATCGTCACCGCCAGCGGGCATTACAGCTTCAAGAGCTTTGGGCTGATTTAGACATTATAGTCGATTCAAAAAAATCTTACCATTTTGTCATTGCCCGCGCAGGCGGGAATGACAAAGCGATAGGTTCCAATGAAAAATCCAGAGCCTTGAATCCTTCACATGCCAAGCATCCGCGCGAGGGCGTCGGTCATCAACTGCAAATCGGTCGGGCGGTTTAAGCGGTGGTCGCCGTCCTTGATGAGGTTCACCGTCACTTCATCACTGATCAGTCGCTCCGCAAGGGTGAGCGAGGTCTGCCACGGCACATCCACATCCGCCTGGCCGTGCAGCAGATGGATGGGGATCTCCAGCCCGATCTGATCCTCAAGCAGCAAATGCCGCCGCGCTTCGTCGAGAAAGGCCCGGGTGATCGGGTAATCCGCGTCGCTCATCTGGCTATAGGCCCAGATCAGGCCTTCTTCATCCATCATCCGGCGCTGCTCGGGGGTCAGGCGCGCACGCATGAGATTCTCGGTAAAATCCGGCGCGCTGGCGACACCAATCAGCCCGCGCACCTGGGTTTTACGCTCGAGCGCCGCGTTAAGTGCCACCCACGCCCCCATCGAGGAACCAACCAGAATCACATCCCGGGCCATCGTATGATCGAGGATTTCAAGCGCATCCGCCATCGCCGCGCCGATGGTGAAGTCCATAAAATCACCCGCCGACTGGCCATGGGCAAAATAATCAAAGCGGGTGAATGGCACCTGGTGCGCCTCGCACCATTCGGCCAGTGCGGTCGCTTTGGTCGAGGTCATATCCGAGCGATAGCCGCAGCAGAACATGACCATCGGCCCCTGCCCCGCCGCGATGCGGTAGGCGATGCGATGGCCGCGCGGGCTGGTGAGGAAATCCGGTTTCATGGGCATCGTTAGCGTTTGAGCAGCGCGCCGAGCAGCCCGCGTGCCAGCTGCCGCCCCGCCTGGCTACCCGCCGCCCGCAAGATGCTTTTGCCGACGATCTCAAGGGTGGAATCCGGCGTACGCCCACCACGCTTCGGCGGCACTGTGCGCACAGAGCTGGTGCGACCGGTTGTCCCCGTCGCCATGGCTGCTGGCTCGGCTACCGATGCGCTCGCCCTACTTGCCGCATTACCCCACAGATTGCCCGAGGCTTGCGCCGCCACACCGCGCAAGCGCTCATAGGCCGATTCACGGTTGATGATTTGCTCGTAAATACCGGCCAGTGGGCTTTGCGCAATTATTGCTGAACGTTCACTCAGCGTGAGCGGCCCGACGCGCGACACGGGCGGGCGAATCAGCGTGCGCTCGACCATGGTGGGGATGCCTTTCGCGTCGAGCACCGATACCAACGCCTCACCAATGCCAAGCTCGGTGATCGCCGCTTCGGTGCTGAATGCCGGGTTGGCCCGAAAGCTCTGCGCCGCGGCTTTCACGCCTTTTTGCTCCTTGGGTGTATAGGCCCGAAGCGCATGCTGCACCCGGTTACTGAGTTGGCCGAGCACCGTATCGGGGATATCCGCCGGGTTTTGCGTGATGAAATACACCCCAACGCCTTTCGAGCGAATGAGTCGCACCAGCTGCTCAATTTTTTCGACCAATGCTTTGGGTGCATCGTTGAAAAGCAAATGCGCCTCATCGAAGAAAAACACCAGCTTGGGCTGATCGAGATCACCGGCCTCAGGCAGGGTTTCAAACAGCTCCGAAAGCAGCCATAGCAGCAAGGTCGAATACAGCTTGGGCGATTGCATGAGCGCATCCGCCGCAAGGATATTCACCGCGCCGGCACCGCCGGGCGCAGTTTTAATGAGGTCAGCAATATTCAGCGCCGGCTCGCCCAATAGATGGCTGCCGCCTTGCGACTCAAGCGTCATCAACCCGCGCTGAATCGCCGCGACCGAAGCCGCGGTGATGTTGCCATACTGCGCCGAAATCGCCGCGGCGTTCTCGCTGAGATGGCTCAGCATCGCGCGCAAATCATCCAGATCAAGCAGCAACAGGCCCTCATCATCGGCGACACGAAAGGCAATGGTCAGCACCCCTTCTTGCGTGTCGTTCAGCTCGAGCAGGCGCGCCAGCATCAACGGCCCCATCTCGCTGATGGTGGTGCGCAAGGGGTGGCCTTGCTTGCCAAACGCATCCCAAAAAATGGCGGGGGTGGCGGCATAATCGAGGGTAAAGCCAATGGCGTTGGCGCGGGCAACGAGTGGCGGCTTATTCATCCCCGGTGCTGCTAACCCGGAAAGATCGCCTTTCACATCGGCAATAAAAACCGAGACACCCGCTTGCGAGAACCCCTCGGCCAAGCCCTGCAGGGTGAGGGTTTTTCCCGTACCCGTCGCCCCCGCGATCAAGCCATGGCGGTTGGCATATTTCAGCAGCAGATGCACCGGCGCATCACCGTTTCCGAGGTAAATTCCACCCTGTTCAACCAGCATGACGCCCTCCCTATAATCCGGCGATGGTAGGGTGCGCTCGTAGTAATTTCAAGCAATGATCACGGATAGAGAGGTGAACTACCAGCGTAGCAGCCTACGACCCAAGGCCAGCCCCATCACGCCAGCTGCCAGCATGGGAGCGTAGTGGAAGATGACGAGATGTGCCATCGAATCCGTCTGTTCGACCAGGCGCAGAATCAATGCCCCTAAGCTAAACCCGGCGAGCACCACCACGCTGCCGGTGAGCGCAGGGTTGGTGGTAGCCGCGCGCCGGGTCAGATAAAACAGAACCGCCGCCGGAATCACCGCGTAAATCGTGATGTAAAGCGTGCACCAGCATTCATGCAGGGCGAGCGCAATCCCCTCGTAGGTAGTCAGGAATTGATACATCACCAGCGCGATAAACATGGTAAAAAATACGATTGGCAGCCTCGCCAGGCCAGGTTTTTGGTGCATATCCGGGAAGGCAAGCAGGGATGCGCTAATGCCACTGCTGATGACCATCACAAGCAGCAAGCCAATCTCGAGAGCAAAAAGCGGCACGCTCCACTGCGTCATGATATCCGCACGCATGCCCAGAATCATGAGGAAAACGCTGGCGTAGACCATCACCCCCACGATCCAGACGACCGCCAAGCGCCACGGGCCGATCACCGGGCGCATCACTGGCGCGTCCTCGCTTAACGTAGCAATGAGTTGATCCGTATCCATTAACTTGCCAGCCGTCCTTTCAACACCTTATAGGCGCGATGCGCCGCCACTTTCACCGCCGATTCCGTCATCGCCATTCTGGCCGCCACTTCTTTCGAGGTAAACCCCTCATGATGCAGCAAATGCAGGATCATCGGCTGCTTGCCTGGCAGTTTCTTGATCTCTTCCTTAATCGATTCGTAGCTTAGGCCGGGTTCGGTTACATCCTGCGCAGAAATATTTTCGGCTACATCCAACTCCGCCGCATGGCGCAAATGATCGCTGTAATGGCTACGCAAATGATCGCTTAAGCGAAACTTCGCAATCGCATAAAGCCAGGGCTTGAGCGGGCGTGCGCCGTCATACGTATGGCGCGAGCGATGGATCGAGATCAAAATCTCCTGCAGCACGTCCTCAACCTCACTTGGCTGATTCAGGCGTTTGGCTAAATACGGCCGCAGCAGCCGCGACATGCCGGTCAGCGCCTCAGCATAGGCTTTCTGATCGCCCCCATTGGCGGCCAGCATCAACGATTCGAGGCTTGGATTTGCATCAATCATGCGCCGCTTATAGCAAAATCGACGGTTTAGGCCAGCCTTTTTGCGCTCCTGCGATCGCCCGCATCCGCTACATCCCTCT
>CAZZCK010000068.1:5100-7073 GCA_964652475.1 uncultured Azospirillum sp. | reverse complement strand
ACGGGCGGCTACGGCCAGGTCTATGGCTCCACCACCGCCGCTAATTTATGCACCGGCGACGGCAACGCCATGGTGCTGCGCGCGGGTTTGCCGCTTCAGGATATGGAATTTGTGCAGTTTCACCCGACGGGTTTATACGGCTCGGGCATTCTCATCACCGAGGGTGCGCGCGGCGAAGGCGGCTATTTGCTCAATGCCAAGGGCGAACGTTTCTTGAAGGATTACGCCCCCAACAGTATGGAGCTGGCCAGCCGCGACGTGATCGCCCGCGCGATGGTGATGGAGATACGGGCAGGGCGCGGAGTGACAGGTTCTGGGGACTGGGTTCTAGGTTCTGGTAAAGAAAAAACCATACCAGCACCTGGCACCCAGCACCTAGCACCTCACCTCTGGCTCGACCTACGCCATTTGCCCGCCGATATCTTCACCGAAAAACTGCCCTACATCACTTCCTTATGCGAAACGCTGATGGGCCTTGATCCGCGCACTACGCTCATCCCGGTGATCCCGACGGTGCATTACTCCATGGGCGGTATTCCCACGAACGTACACTCGCAGGTGCTGCGCATCACGCAACCTCACCTCCCCCTTGAGGGGGGAGGTCGACGCGACCTGTCCACCGAAGCCTTGGCGAAGGTGGAAGCGTCGGGTGGGGGTGAAGAAATCGTCCCTGGCCTCATGGCGATTGGTGAAGCGGCCTCGAATTCCTGCCATGGGGCGAACCGGCTGGGCTGCAATTCGCTACTCGATTTGGTCGTCTTCGGCAAGGATGCGGGTGATTGGGCGGCCGCCAATATCCGCAAAAACGCGAAGGCCACCTCCTCCTACACCGCCTCGCTAAACAAGGCCCTCGCCCGGCTTGATTCTTTCTTTGCCTCTCCCTTGGGAGAGGCAACGAGGCTTAACGAGCGTAGCGAGTTTAGCCGCAGTGGTGAGGGCATCTCGGGTAAAACTATTGCGGACACGCCGCATACCATCCGCCAGCAGCTGCAATCGATCATGACGCAATGCGCGCCGATCTATCGCCATGGTGCGGAGCTAGAAAGCGGCATGGCAGCGCTCGAGGCACTGGCGCAAACTCCTCTCACGGTCAGCGACCCCAACCCCGTCTGGAATATCGACCTGATCGCCGCGCTTGAAACTGATAACCTGCTCGCCCAGGGCCGCGCGACGATGCTTGCTGCTCTGATGCGCACTGAGTCCCGTGGCGCTCATGCGCGGGAAGATTTCCCCACGCGCGATGACGCCAACTGGCTGAAACATTCCCTCGTGTGGGTGAATGGCAAAACCGCCCCGCGCTATGCCACCCGCGCCGTGCATCTCAACGCCGGGATGGATGAACCAAGCTTTCCGCCCGAAGTGCGGGCGTATTAGGCACGGTTCTTAATCCTATCCTGCCTGGATTTTGATTGATTTTTGAGCGAAAATTTTAGGATGATGTGCAGGAATAGCCACTCTATTTCAACCATCATCCTGAAATTTGCAGCCAAAAAGCACCAACAAGACAGGCAGGATAGGATTTGAGAACCGTGCCTAAGGGTGCATCGACGGCTATTGTCATCGCCCGTGAACTGCCCTATATCACGGCTATGAGCGCATCTTTCCACGTCTCCCCGGCGGCTATTTCACGCATTGCGCATTTACTGGCAAGCGAACCGGCGGGTACGCGCCTGCGCGTTGCGGTGGATGGTGGCGGCTGCTCGGGCTTTCAATACCGTTATGAATTTGTGAGCGAGCCCCCCGCCGCGGATGACCAGATCTTTGGTAGTGAGGCCGCGCCGGTGATGGTCGATAGCACCTCGCTAACGTTTTTGAGCGGCTCCGAACTGGACTATATCGAGCGGATGGATTCCGCCGCCTTTGAAATCAAAAACCCGAACGCCAAATCCGGGTGCGGCTGCGGTAATAGCTTCAGCGTCGCCCTTTAACATCGATTTTTTGCCAGTTTTTTGCTGGTTTTTGTGCGTTTTTTG
>CAZZCK010000068.1:2589-5000 GCA_964652475.1 uncultured Azospirillum sp. | reverse complement strand
TTTTTGTGCGTTTTTTGCCTTTTTATCCCACAAAATTGTCAGGAAATAGGGCTATTCTTGCTCTTTTTTCTCTCTTTTTGGCACAAAAAAGTGACAAAAAACTGATATAGTCGATGCCAATAAAAAACCTTGTAGCCTTGTCATTCCCGCGAAGGCGGGAATCTCCTTAAGCCAAGTAAGTGGATTCCCGCCTTCGCGGGAATGACAAGAACCAGAGAGTTGTACACAAATTTAAAAAATAGCCTCAACTATGCTCCTTACGGTAGATCTTTCTCCTGCGCCGCAAGCTTTGCGGCCCACATATTATCGACGAGATTGGGGTAGCGCCGCCCGGCCTTTTCGGCGCGCTCGCGGGCCATCGCAATCTGCTCCGGCGTGAGGGTGATTTTCGCCTTATCCTTCGGTGCGGGCTTCGCCCAGATGGGTTTATCCGTTACTTTTTTCACGTTTTACCATCGTTACATGACCCATTTTGCGCCCCGGGCGTGATTCCGTTTTGCCATAAAGATGCACATGCGCCTCGGGGTTTTTGGCGTATTCTTCCCACTGCTTCCATTCATCGCCGAGCAGATTAATCATCTCGCACGGGCGGTGGGCGGTGGTATCGCCCAGTGCCCAGCCGCAAACGGCGCGAATATGCTGCTCGAACTGCGCGGTCGGCGCGCCCTCCATGCTCCAATGCCCGGAATTATGTGGCCGCGGGGCCAGCTCATTCACCAACAAGCCGTTGTTCGTGATAAATAATTCCACCGCAAGCAAACCCACCACATCGAGCGCTTCGGCCAGGGTTTTGGCAATTTTCACCGCCGCCTCTTGATGCTCATTAATAAACGGGGCCGGGGCGATAGTCTTATAGAGAATATGGTCGCGGTGAATGTTTTGTACCAGCGGGTAGCAGCGCATTTCGCCGTGCGTGCTGCGCGCCACAATCATTGAAGCTTCGGCCGTAAAATCGATAAAGCCTTCGAGAATACATTCGGTTTTGCCCAGTGTCCGCCATTGCGATGATCCGATGATCGGCTGATCATCGGTCGCACGGATAACAGCTTGCCCCTTACCATCATAGCCCAGCTCGCAGGTTTTGAGCACACTCGGTGTGCCGATTTTTTGAATCGCTACGGCGAGTTCAGCTTCGGTGCGAACAGGCATAAATGGCGCGGTAGCGATGCCTTGCGCGCGAATGAATTCCTTCTCGCGCAAGCGATGCCGCGTGGTGAACAGCACGGATGGCTTGGGCCGCACGGCAGTAATTACATCCAACATCTCAAGGGTTTCTGAGGGTACATTTTCAAATTCAAACGTAATCACATCGACACTTTGAGCGAAGGTTCGAAGCGCCGCCGCATCCTGATAGGCGCCGATCGTGGTCGTCGTTGCGACATGGCTTGCCGGCGAGTCTTTTTCGGTGGTGTAAATATGGGTGCGGTAACCCATGCGGCTCGCCGCGCGCGCGAGCATGCGGCCCAGCTGCCCGCCGCCGACAATACCAATCGTGGAACCGGGTGGGGTTATGGGCATGGTGTATTTCCTTTTTTTATGATAAGGGCCAAGCCACTTTACAAGAATTGTTCAATAGAAACAGGCTCATTTGCTTTATTAGAAGCTTCAAGTGTTTCCTTGATTGCCTCGATTAAATCATGACCGCCTGATGTCACAAAATAATTTGATAGGTCCGTAATATCATCGGAAATGTCATCGCCCCACGGCGGCATTTTACTGCGGTCATCAATGTCCCAAATCACCTGTTGTGGTGCTAATAGTTTCAGCTCGTTTTTTATTATTTTCAATTCACTGAGTGCAGCTTTAGATTTTTTAGAACTCAATTTACCCTGATAAAGTTTGCGCATCAATGGAAAGCGCGTTCCCCAGCCTTCGGGTTCAAGATTGCCGGAAATAGTTGAGAAAAAAGCCTTCAGAAAATCCCTATTGCCGCTTGTACCATCAAAGTTTACATCTTCAATAGAAACAGGCTCATTTGCTTCATGAGACTCTTCAAGATTTTCTTCTATTGCATCAAACAAGTCACGGCCAGTAGATGTTACAAAGTAATTTGAAAGGTCAGTAATATTATTGGAAATGTCATTTCCCCACGGCGGTATTTTACTACGATCATCGATGTCCCAAATAACTTGCTGCGGTGATAATAATTTCAACTCGTTTTTTATTATTTTCAATTCACTGAGTGCAGCTTTAGCCTTTTTATGATTCAGTTTTCCTTTACAATAAAGCTTCAATATTAGTTCCGGAAAACGCGTCCCCCAGCCCTTGGGTTCAAGATTACCGGAAATAGTTGAGAAAAAAGCATGAAGAAAATCGCTGCTTCCTATTTCAGTGTAGATTCCATCGATATGTATATACATAGTCATTATTGAACCTCCAGCTTCACACTCGCCGTTTGTGCGGCGCGCCAT
>CAZZCK010000068.1:0-2489 GCA_964652475.1 uncultured Azospirillum sp. | reverse complement strand
TCGACCCGAAAACCGATTTTTCAGCCCTCAATAAGCGCTCGATCCACGCCTATGCGATGGAGCTATTGCCGCGCATCAGCCGCGCGCAATCGATGGATGTGCTGTCGTCGCAATCGAACCTTGCGGGCTACCGTGCGGTGATCGAGGCCGTCGCCGCGACTTCCAAAACCGTGCCGATGATGATGACGGCAGCGGGCACCATCCCCCCCGCGAAGGCGCTGGTGCTCGGTGCCGGGGTGGCGGGTCTGCAAGCGATTGCGACGGCAAAGCGTCTCGGCGCCGTCGTCAGTGCGTTTGATGTGCGCGCGGTGGTGAAAGAGCAAGTCATGTCGCTGGGTGCAAAATTCATTGAAGTCGCGGCAAGTGAGGATGCGCAAACCAGCGGTGGCTATGCCAAAGAGATGGATGAGGATTATAAGCGTCGTCAGGCGGAAGCGCTGGCCGAGGTGATTAAAACACAGGATATCGTGATTTCCACCGCCCTCATCCCCGGCAGACCCGCACCGGAGCTGATTACGAGTGCGATGGTGGCGAGCATGAAAGCCGGCAGTGTGATTGTGGATTTAGCCGCGGCCAATGGCGGCAACTGCAAACTCACCAAGGCTGATGAAGTGGTGACCACGCAAAATGGTGTGACGATTATTGGCTACACCAACATGCCTAGCCGCGCAGCGAGTGATGCCTCGCCGCTTTATGCGCGCAACCTACAAACCTTCGTGATGACGCTGATGTTTGATACCCAAACCAAAACGCTAAAAGTGATGAGCGATGATGAACTCATCAAAGGCACGTTGGTGACCAAAGGCGGCGCGGTGGTCCATGCGGCGCTGGCGAAATAGTAACGAATTGACGAATTGACGAATTGAGGAAATGAAGAATTTAGAAATTGAGGCATTGGCAGTTTTCGTCCGTTCTTCAATTCCTCAATTCGTCCATTCATAAAGCGGAGCTTTATATGACCGACCTTACCACCATCAGCGAACAGGCCAGCGAACTGGCAGCCAAAGCGAGCGCGCTGCAAGCACAAAGCGAGGCACTGCAGCAGCAACTGGCGAGCGGCGGCATGGTTGACCCGCTGGTGTTCGGCATCACCGTGTTTGTGCTCGCCTGTTTTGTGGGCTATTATGTGGTGTGGCGCGTCACCCCAGCGCTGCACACCCCGTTGATGAGCGTCACCAACGCCATTTCGGGCGTCATTATCGTCGGTGCAGTCATCGCCCTTGGGCCGGATGCGGAGGGCTTCAGCTTCTCGCATATCCTTGGTTTCATTGCGGTCACCCTCGCCTCGATCAATATTTTCGGCGGGTTTGTGGTGACGGGCCGCATGCTCGATATGTTTAAGAAAAAAACACCCACCCAACCATCCGCATCGAAATAATCAACGTAAGGGAGCGCATCATGACCGAAGGAAAATCTTGCTCAGCCAATAAAACGGAAACCTGCAGCAGCGAAACTAAATGCTGCCCGAAAAAATTTCTCTTCACCGCCATTGCCATCTTCGCCATCAACTTTGTGTTTGATTGGCTGGTGCATGGCATCCTGCTGATGGATCAATACACCGCCACCGCCAGCCTATGGCGACCCGAAGCGGAAATGGCGGCGATGATGCCGCTATGCATTGCCAAACATGCCCTCATGGCGCTGGTATTCGCTACTCTCTTCATGGCGTGGAAAAAACAGCAGAGCTTCGGTGCCCTGGGTAGCTGCAGCTGCCCGCTGCGCAAGGGGTTCTGCTTTGGTGCCACCATCGGTTTGTTGCTTGGTATCAACGCTGCGTCGGCCTATCTCTGGCAGCCGATTCCGCAAAGCCTGGCGATTGCCTGGGGCGTCGCTGAAACCGTAAAATGGGGCCTAGCGGCCGGCATCGTTTCGCTTTTATGCCATCGCTGCTCTAAAAAATAACCCGACGAAAGTGACCCCATGAGTTCGATCTTCTACATCGCCTACCTGATTGCCGCCGTGTGCTTCATCATGGCGTTGCGCGGCTTATCCTCGCCCGTTTCGGCGCGGCAGGGCAACCGCTACGGCATCGCCGGCATGGCGATCGGCATCGTCACCACCCTCGCGCTGCCGCAGGTGCAAAGCTACGCTTACACCATTCTTGGCATTGTCGTGGGCGGGGCCATCGGCGCGGTGATCGCCAAACGCATCGCGATGACGGCCATGCCGCAGCTCGTTGCCGCCTTCCACTCGCTCGTCGGCCTCGCTGCGGTGCTCATCGCCATGGCCGCCCTCTGGTCGCCCGAGGCGTACGGCATTGGCAGCGCAGGCAACATCCATTTCGGTAGCCTGGTTGAAATGAGCCTTGGCGTCATCATCGGCGCGATCACCTTCACCGGCTCGATCGTTGCCTTCGGGAAGCTGCAGGGCCTCATTTCCGGCGCGCCGGTGCGTTTCAAGTCGCAACACCTCATCAATGCCGGGCTTGGCATTGCCACCCTCTTCCTGCTGCTCATCTTCGGGGCGACGGAATCGAAAACCATCTTCCT
>CAZZCK010000067.1:0-7140 GCA_964652475.1 uncultured Azospirillum sp. | reverse complement strand
CGACTTATACCCATCAGCATAAACTAGCACTCCCGCTAATCTACGCCAGCCCCAAACTTTTACATCATGCGCTCTGCAAATATTTTCGCACACCATGCGCCGCGCATTTCACCACTCACTACTCACCACACACCACTCACTCTTTTTTGTGCGCTGCAATTTTTGTTGCATGCATGCAACAAAAATAATCGCATCCGAAAAAAATAATCTGCTTTACAGCATTCGCATCACTCATTCGTAGAAATGCAAAGTCAAGTATGAGTAATTGGACTTGTTGTTAACTTTTTATTTGGAGGACTATCATGGCTGTAGCCAAAAAGAAAACTGCTGCTAAGAAACCAGCTGCTAAAAAAGCTGTTAAGAAAACCGTTGCTAAAAAAGCTGCAACGAAAGTTGTAAAGTCGGCTAAAAAGCCGGCTGCTAAAAAAGCAGCTAAAAAGAAGTAGTTCATCTACCTCTTTAGAAATCGAAAGCCCCGCTATTTAGCGGGGCTTTTTTATTGTGCCGCCCTTTATTCGAATGCGACCGCCCCCGAAGTTCTTGTCATACCAGAAGCTGGTTTTCTCCATTTCGTTAGAAATGGCTAGAAAAGCAAGCTATCTGGTATCCATTTTTTCTCTGGATGCCAGCGTTCGCTGGCATGACAAGTAGAGAGGTTTTTCCTCTCAACGGAGTCCAGAATCATGATAAATTTTTGCTTCCTAAGCTCGTATGCAAAAAAGGCCGCGTATTGCTACGCGGCCTTTGATGTTTAATGTAAGCGAGCTGGGCGAGCCAGTCATGAACCCGCGAGAGCGGCGTGAGTGGTTGGTCAGCAGACCATGCCACTCACACTCAAAACACTACGCTTCTTGCGCTTCGCCGCCAGCACGTTTACGGCGCATCGACTTACCCGCCATTTCGTATTGGTCGGAGAGATCGTCGCCGGTGGCTTGATCCACGACTTTCATGGAGAGGCGAACCTTCCCACGGCCATCGATCTCAAGCACTTTGACTTTTACGCTGTCGCCCTCGTTAACCACGTCGGTGACAACATTCACGCGGTGATCGGCCATTTCCGAAATATGGACGAGGCCATCCAGCCCGCCGAGGAAATTGACGAATGCACCGAAATCAACAATGCGCACCACTTTACCCGAATAGATTTTACCAATCTCCGGCACGGCAGTGATGCCTTCGATCCATTTTTGCGCTTCGGCAGCAGCTTCACCCGTCGTTGCAAAAATATTGATCGTGCCATCTTCACCAATATCGATTTTGGTGCCGGTCGTTTCGGTGATCTCGCGAATCACCTTACCGCCCGAACCAATCACCTCGCGGATTTTATCGACCGGGATTTTGATGGTGGTGATGCGTGGTGCCGTCGCCGCCATTTCCTGCGGTGCGGTGAGCGCTTTCGCCATTTCACCCAGGATATGGATACGGCCCGTCTTCGCTTGGGCGAGCGCCACCTTCATAATCTCTTCGGTGATGCCCTGGATTTTAATATCCATCTGCAGCGAGGTGATACCGTTTTCGGTCCCCGCTACTTTGAAATCCATATCACCGAGGTGATCCTCATCACCCATGATGTCGGACAGAACGGTGAAGTCCTTGCCTTCAAGCACAAGGCCCATCGCAATCCCCGCAATCGGGCGCGTCAGTGGTACGCCCGCGTTCATCATCGAAAGGCTGGCGCCGCATACAGTTGCCATCGACGACGAACCGTTCGATTCCGTAATCTCGGACACGACGCGGATCGTGTAAGGGAAGCCCTCTTTCGCTGGCAGCATCGGACGACAGGCACGCCACGCCAATTTACCATGGCCTTGCTCACGACGCCCTGGTGGGCGCAGTGGGCCAGCTTCACCGACCGAGTAGGGAGGGAAGTTGTAATGCAGCATGAAATGCTCGTCGTATTTGCCTTCGAGTGCGTCGATCATCTGCTCGTCCTGCGAGGTGCCAAGGGTGGTCACCACGATGGCTTGCGTTTCGCCACGGGTGAACAGCGCCGAACCATGCACGCGCGGCAGAATGCCAACTTCACAGGTGATGGGACGAATCTGGTCGGGGTTGCGGCCATCGATGCGGTGCTTATCTTTGGCAATCGCCGAACGCACAATATCCTGCTCGAGCTTTTTGAGCACGGAACCAACCAGCTTCTCGGAGAACTTGCCTTCCTCGGCGCCAACGTAGGTTTCTTTCACCGCTTTTTTGGCTTCGTTGATGGCATTCACGCGCTCTTGCTTACCGGTGATTTTGTAGGCATCACGCAGTTTGCTTTCAGCAATCGCCTTCACGCCCGCAACGAGGTCGGTTGGGTATTCGGGGGCCACGAAATCCCATGGCTCTTTCGCTGCTTCTTCAGCAAAGGCGATGATGAGATCGAGCACCGGCTGGAAGCTTTGA
Source organism: uncultured Azospirillum sp. (assembly GCA_964652475.1). GTDB lineage: Bacteria > Pseudomonadota > Alphaproteobacteria > Rickettsiales > UBA3002 > QFOX01. The sequence continues at coordinate 4,752 of CAZZCK010000067.1, read as the reverse complement.
TGCGCAAACATTACGCCGTTGAGCATTTGCTCTTCAGAGAGTTCGCTTGCTTGCGATTCCACCATGAGCACCGAAGTGCGCGTACCCGCAACGATGAGATCGAGATTGCTCTCGGCTTCTTGCGACTTCATCGGGTTGAGGACGAACTGGCCGTTGATCATACCCACTTTTGCCGCACCGACCGGGCCCATGAAGGGCACACCCGCAAGCGTGAGCGCTGCCGAGGCACCAATCATCGCCGGGATGTCGGAATCGTTCTCAAGGTCGTGGCTCATCACGGTGCAGACGACCTGCACTTCGTTGTAGAAGCCTTCGGCGAACATCGGACGAATCGGACGATCGATGAGGCGTGAGATAAGAATTTCTTTTTCGCTTTGGCGGCCTTCGCGCTTGAAGAAGCCACCGGGGATTTTACCCGCCGCGTAGGTTTTCTCGATGTAGTTCACCGTGAGCGGGAAAAAATCGATATCGGGTTTGGCGGTTTTGGCCGCGGTAACAGCACAAAGCACGACCGTTTCACCGTAAGTGACGAGGACAGCCCCGTCGGCCTGACGGGCAATGCGGCCCGTTTCGAGTGTGAGTGGGCGACCGCCCCATTCCATAGTTTTTTTAGTGATGGTAAACATAGTTCATTCCTTTTTTTCCCCCATCCATCAGTGGCGTTCCCTATGAACGACACGACCGCAAAATAAATATCTATCCGTTTTCGCGATTCCATCAGGCGGGAGCCTGTGAATTTTTTCCCCTATGGGAAAAATTGGGTTCTGGGTCCTAGGTACTAGGTTCTGGTTTTCCAGCACCCAGCACCTAGAACCCAGCACCTTATTTTCTAATACCCAGCTTGGCAATCAGCGCGCTATAGCGCTGGCTGTCTTTACCCTTGAGGTAATCAAGCAAACGACGGCGATTGCTCACCATTTTCAGCAAGCCACGGCGCGAGTGATGATCTTTCGCATGGGTTTTGAAATGCTCGGTGAGGTTGGCAATGCGCTCGCTCAGCAGTGCGATTTGCACTTCAGGCGACCCCGTATCATTCTTCACGGTCGCATTTTGTTTAATCACTTCGGTCTTGCGTTCAGCAGAAATTGTCATGGTTCTTCTCTTTCACGACATCGGGTTAAGGGCGAATTGAGGAATTGACGAATTGAGGAATTGACGAAAAGTGATGAAGCCCTACCAGGCCACTTATTTTTTAATTCGTCATTTCTTCAGTTCTTCAATTCGTCATTTCGTTACCAGCAGCCGCGTGGAAATCACCTGATTTCGTTCCACCCGCGCCATGCCCGCCATTTTATCCCCCTCCATCACCACCAGCTGTGGCGTATCGGGGTATGGCGCAACCAGCGTAACCCGCTGGCCATGACGCAGTTGCTGCAACTGCCCACTGTCGAGCGTCAGCGCCGGGATGTCGTCCAGCGCGCGTTCGAGCGGTGTCAGCCAGGAGGTTACATCTCCCAGCGGTGGCGCCTTATGCACCGATTCCGCCAGAAAATCCAGCGAAATCGCGTTCGCATCGGTAAATGGCCCCACCGCCGCCCGGTGCAGACGCGAAATATAGCCCTCTGATCCCAATTTTTGGGCAATATCGCGCCCCAAACTGCGAATATACGTGCCTTTGCTGACCACGGCACGGAAATGGGCAACTTGCACCGTGGGTGGTGCGTGGCACGTGGTGTGCTCTAACAACGCGTTCTTTTGCTGATTTTGAACCGCAAACGTCGAAACGAGAGAGCCCTCTCCCCTTGCGGGAGAGGGTTGGGTGAGGGGGTGCGCCAGAATATCCGTTAACACTCCTTCGAAATTCTCAATCACCTCATGATTCCAATAGCGAATAACGCGAAAACCTTGTGATTCAAGGTATGCCGTGCGCTTTGCATCTTGCACCATATTCTCCGAATGCTGCCCACCATCCAGCTCAATAATGAGCCTATGCTCAAGGCAGATGAAATCAACAATATACTGCTCAATCGGATGCTGGCGCCTAAATTTAAATCCCTCCAAACGTCGGTCACGTAGCGCATTCCACAATTTCATTTCCACATCTGTAGCGTTTTGTCGCAGCGCTTGCGCGCGGTCGATTGCTTTCTGCTGGTGCGCTAATGGCATGTGTGAGCGCAATTCCGACGCCCCCTCACCCAACCCTCTCCCGCAAGGGGAGAGGGTTTCCCCCGTTGCGACGTTAGTGGCCAATACACTATCCGAATTTCTTTCAGGTGTGTGATGACTCTGAACATTCACCAACTCCAGCGCATAAATCGTCACGGGCCTTGGCTCAAGCACCACCTCCTGCCCTGCCCTTGCCATGGCGTAGGCGCGTTTACCGGCAACCTTAAGGGCAGAATAAATGGGCGGGGTTTGCATGATTTCGCCGGTAAATTGTGGCAAAATCGCCCGGATTTCAGTCTCGGTCGGTATGCGCTCGCTGGTGGCAACCACCTCGCCCTCGGCATCGTCGGTACTGCGGCGCTGCCCAAACGTAACGCTGAATTCATAGGTTTTCTTCGCATCCATCAGCAAATTGATGCATTTCGTCCCCTCACCCAGCGCGAGCGGCAATACGCCCGTGGCCAGAGGGTCGAGCGTGCCGGCATGGCCAATTTTGCTGGGGTGGATGAGTCGTTTCACCTGAAACACCGCATCCGCCGAGGTCAGGTGCAGCGGCTTGGTGAGGTTGATCCAACCGTGGAGGGTATTTCTAGGGTTTTTTGTCATACAACTCCTGCCTGTCATGCCGTCTTTATGACGGCATCCGTGCACTTTTGTTCTATTTTTTTAAGTGCGCAGACCCCGTCATAAAGACGGGGTGACAAATTTTACTGCGCGTCATCGCCTGACTTCGCCAAATCCGCCTTCACACGCTCGCTATTAAGCAACATGTTGATCCGGTTGGCCTCCTCGAACGAGGTATCGAGCTTGAAGCTGATGCGTGGAGACGTTCGCAGGATGATTTTGCGGCTGACAAGACCACGCAAGCGCGGCGAGCACTCGGTGAGCGCCGTCATCACCGCGTCCTTATTACCCCCGGCGAGCGGCATCACAAAGGCGGTCGCGTTTTTTAAATCGGGGCTGATGCGCACTTCGGACACGGTAATGGAGGCCGAATCGAGCACAGGGTGGTGAATTTCGCCATGCGCAAAAATCATCGCGAGTGCGGCGCGAATTTCTTCGCCGACCCGAAGCTGACGTTGACTGGGTGGCCGTTTTCCGCCTTTTTCCATAATTCGCAACTCGCTGAATTTAGTAGTTATAGGCTTGTCATCCCGGTTTGCGAAGCAATACCGGGATCTCCTTCAACACACTGTGGCCCGTTCTTGCTTTGCGCGGCAAAAATATATTTCAAGCCGTGGCGGGGGATCCCGGTATTGCTTCGCAAACCGGGATGACGCCCTACCGTTACGCCTCGCTATTCTCCTGCGCTTGCGCTTCGGCCTTGGCCTCCGCTTTCGGATCACGCACCTCAACTTGCCGCGCGACTTCTTGAATCTCGAAGCACTCGATCATATCACCGGCACGAATATCTTCGTAATTCTCAAACGCCATGCCACACTCGAAGCCCGATTTGACTTCTTTCACCTCATCCTTGAAGCGCTTCAAGGTTTTGAGTGTACCTTCGTGAATGACCACATTCTCGCGCAACAGGCGCACTTTCGCGCCGCGTTTCACGATGCCTTCGGTGATCATACAGCCCGCAACTTTGCCATATTTGGTGATATTGAAGACTTCGCGAATTTCAGCGTAGCCGATGAAATTCTCGCGGCGCTCGGGCGATAGCAGGCCCGAAAGTGCGGCTTTCACATCGTCGATTACGTTATAGATGATCGAGTAATAGCGAATCTCGACCTTCTGGGCGGTGGCCAATTCCTTGGCTTTGGGCGTTGGGCGCACGTTGAAGGCCACGAGCATCGCGCCAGTTGCTTGCGCCAGCGTGATATCCGACTCATTGATCGCACCGACACCGGAATGGATGACGCGCACTTTCACTTCGTCGCCGTTGAACTTGTTCATTGAGCCGATGATGGCTTCGGCCGAGCCATGCACGTCGGACTTGACGATGACGGCAAATTCACGCGCCGAAGTTTTACCCGCAATCGCAAACAGCTGATCGACCGATTTCGCCGAGGCCAGCGAGACACGTTTTTTCTCTTTCTCGCGGCGGTATTGGGTAATGTCGCGGGCGATTTTTTCGTTCTCAACGACGGCGAATTCATCCCCCGCCTCGGGCGGTAAATCAAGCCCCAGCACCTCGACCGGCAGGCTTGGCACCGCAGCTTCAAGCTCGACCCCCTTATCATTAATGAGCGCGCGCACACGGCCATACGAGCCACCGGCGACGATCAGATCGCCCACCTTCAAGGTGCCGCTTTGGATGAGCAACGTCGCCACCGCACCGCGACCGCGATCGACGCGTGATTCAATCACCGAACCCGAAGCGCGCCGATCGGCATTCGCCTTGAGTTCCATCACCTCGGCTTGTAGCAAAATGGTCTCTTGCAGCTTATCGAGGTTGGTTTTCTGCTTGGCTGAAACCTCGATCACCATCGTGTCGCCGCCAAATTCCTCGGGCACCAGGCCGTGATTCATCAGCTCGGTTTTAACACGGGTTGCATCCGCCCCTGGCTTATCAATTTTGTTCACCGCCACAATAATCGGCACCGATGCCGCTTTCGCGTGGTTAATCGCCTCAATCGTTTGCGGCATAATGCCGTCATCCGCCGCCACCACCAGCACCACAATATCCGTCACCTTCGCACC
>CAZZCK010000066.1:0-7158 GCA_964652475.1 uncultured Azospirillum sp. | reverse complement strand
AGGTTGAGTTCGTTAGTTTGTGGCGGCGAGGCGTGCGCACCTCTCCGCTCGGGAGAGGTCGGATTTGCCCAATCGCTGCTCGAAGCGATTGGTTGCAAATCCGGGTGAGGGCGTGGTGCTGTGTGGGCAGAGATGCCCTCACCACTGCGGCTAAATTCGCTTTGCTCATTAAGCCTCGTCGCCTCTCCCGTTGGAGAGGTAAGGCCCGAGTATGTGGCGGGGATATTGGCCGCCCCCCCCAGCAACTCCACCAGCGCATCATAGACCAGCTTGATGACCATGTTGGCGGGCGAAACGCTCGCCACAATATCCGCGCCGACGAGTTTGGTTTTAAGCCCGGCGATAAAATCCCGGGCGACGGGCAGGGCCACATCCGCCTCGAGCAGCGCCATGCGCACCTCGCGCAATGCGGCCTCCACATCCGCCTCGCTCAAGCGCCCTTTGCGGCGCAGTTTATCGAGGCTATCGGTCAGGCGTTTGCTGAAATTTTCAAACATTCTTGCTGTTACCTTCAAAATTGCGTATGGGTCGTGCTCGAACCGTGAAGGCATGTATGACAAAAACCGCTCCCTCGCCACAAAAAACCACTGCCGATATTGCAAACCTTAGCTTCGAGGCCGCGATGAAGGAGCTTGAGGCGATTGTGCGCGCGCTCGAATCCGGCAGCAGTGATTTGGATAAAGCCATCGCCGATTATGAGCGCGGTAATGCGCTGAAAACCCATTGCCTTACCAAGCTGAACGAAGCCAAACTGAAAGTTGAGCAGATTCAAATGCAGGCGGATGGCAGCCTCGCCACCGCGCCCTTTGCCACCGAATAACCAAGCGAGAACTCCCATGCATGATTTGCAGCACTCCCTATCTGAAATCTCAAACACGCTCGACCGTGTAATGGCGGAGCTATTGCCAAGTAACCTGCTCATCAACACGCGGGTGATTTCGCTCATCAGCCGCGAGGAAGAGGAAACCTCGAGCCTCGTGCCCGAGGGGGAGGCGAAGGTCATCGAGGCGATGCGCTATTCGGCGCTGGCGGGCGGTAAGCGCTTGCGCCCGTTCCTCACCGTGGAATCGGCCAAGCTGTTTGGTGTCAACCCCGATGCGGCGCTGCTGACGGCGGCGGCGATCGAGTTCGTGCATACTTATTCGCTGGTGCACGACGATTTGCCGGCGATGGATAACGACGATTTCCGTCGCGGCAAGCCCAGCTGCCACAAACAATTCGGCGAAGCGGCGGCGATTTTGGCGGGTGATGCGCTGCTCACCTACGCCTTTGAGGTGCTCGCCAACCCGCGCGTGCATGCGGATGCGAACGTGCGCTGTGAACTGATTCGCTCGGTCGCCCGTGCCTCGGGCGTGCGCGGCATGGTCGGCGGGCAGATGATGGACCTCGATGCCGAACATCAGAATTTAAGTGTTGATGAGGTGATTCGCCTCCAGCGCCTCAAAACTGGGGAGCTGTTCGCGGTGAGCTGTGAAGCGGGGGCGATTCTCGGCAAAGCGCCGGACACCATGCGCGCGCGGCTGCAGCGCTATGCGCATGATATGGGCCTCGCGTTCCAAATTACCGATGATTTGCTCGACGAGGAGGGCACGCGCACCGAAACCGGCAAGGGCGTGCGTAAGGATAAGGCGAAGGGCAAAGCAACCCTGATTTCCGTGCTCGGCATCGAGCGCGCGCGCGAACAGGCGCAAACCCTGGCGCAACAAGCGATCGATCACCTGGGCGCGTTCGATACGCGGGCCGATAAACTGCGCACCCTGGCCAAGTTTGTGGTCGCTAGGAAGAATTAATGCGCATGACGGATAACCAGAAAAACTGGGAAGAATCGCTAAAAAATCATAATCTTTCTGATTTGGAGCGCATTCTTGTGGTAAATAACCGTAAAGATATGGATCCAGCTTTTTACCAATTGGTGGAAAGAAAGATTAGACGAAAGAAAGCAAATCCGCTGGTATTCATAAGGTATTATTGGCAAGCGTTGATTCCAATTATTATCTCTCTTGTGAGCTTATGGATAAGCATCATCGCTATAACTAAAGATTGCAACTAGTGCCTAAGCTCCGCCTCGATCTGCTGCTCGTCGCCCGCGGCCTTGCGGATTCGCGCACGAAGGCGCAAGCGCTGATTATGGCTGGGCTGGTGTTCAGCGGTGAACAAAAGCTCGATAAAGCCGGTGCCGAATTTGCCGATGATATGGAAATCAGCGTGCGCGGGCGCGAGCACCCCTGGGTAAGCCGTGGCGGCATGAAACTCGCCCATGCGCTCACGCATTTCAACATCGACGTCACCGGTGCAATCGCCATGGATGTCGGCGCCTCGACCGGTGGCTTTACCGATGTGCTACTCACTCATGGTGTGGCGAAAATCTACGCGGTGGATGTTGGCCATGGCCAGCTCGATGTGAAACTGCGCAACGACCGCCGTGTAGTGGTGATGGAAAATACCAACGCGCGGCATTTAACCGTGGAGATGATTGCTAATGCCGAATTAAGGCGAGCGGTTGCCGCGGGTGTGCCTCTACCTTCGGGAGAGGCAACGAGGCTTAATGAGCATAGCGAATTTAGCCGCAGTGGTGAGGGCAATGTGCCGCTGAACTCACCATGCCCTCACCCGGATTTGCAACCAATCGCTTCGAGCAGCGATTGGACAAATCCGACCTCTCCCGAGAGGAGAGGTGCCCCAGCCGAACTATCGCCGCCCATCCTCGACCTCATCGTCTGCGATGCGTCGTTCATCTCGCTGAAAAAAGTGCTGCCCGCTGCACTCGCGCTCGCCAAACCCAGCGCGCAACTGGTCACGCTCATCAAGCCGCAGTTCGAGGTGGGCAAGGCCGAGGTCAGCCGCGGCAAGGGTGTAATTCGTGATAGAAAATTGCACCAACAAGTGTGCGATGATATTTCCACCTGGGTGAGTGGTTTGGGTTGGAAGGTCGTGGGCATCACCCCAAGCCCGATCACCGGACCCAAAGGCAATGTCGAGTTTTTGCTCTATGCGAGGAAGGCGAATTGAAGAATTGACGAATTGAGGAATTGAAGAATAAGGAATATTGCTGTATGAACCTCGACATTTTCACCGAAGCCTTGCTCGCGCGGCTGCTGCCGATCTATCACGAGGTCACGCTCGGCGCGATTCGTCACTTGCAATTTGAACAGTACCCACCAAACGCCGCACTGGCCGCGCTTGGCGCACTGCTCGCGCTCGCGCTGTGGTATGCGGTCGGGGTCTGGCTGCGCCGCATGCCCGAGCGGGTGAGCACCGAGGAGCAGCGCGCCCGCATCGACGCCATGCGCGGTGCAGCGCGCGAGTGGCTACCCTGGTTGTTGGTTTTATCACCCACCCCGGTCGGTGGGGTGGTGGTGATGGCGGCAGGATTTTTCCGGCTTCATCCGCGCAGGGTAGCCGCCATTGTGCTCGCCAGTGAGCTGCTCTTCCGCGCGATACCGTATTTGCGGTAGATCGAAACGCGCGAGCTTCGCGCCAGCGGGGTGTTCCGCTCAAGGCTGTCATGCCGTCGCATGGCGCGGTAAGTGATACTCAAGTAAGGCTGTCATCCCGGGGTTGGCTTCGCCTCTCTTCGCTTCGCTGCGAGTGTCCCGGGATCTCCCGAAACGGGTGAGAATCTTTTTGAAAAAGGTTGCAGTATGCGGCAGGAGATCCCGGGACAAGCCCGGGATGACGCCCCATTCTTATGCCGCCTTCTTCTTCGCTTTCACCGCCGAATTTTTTGCGCCGGATTTTTTGGCGGGTGCGGAAGACTTCTTAGAACCGCTATTGCCCAGTGCTTGCGAGGATTTACCGGATGCAGGTTTTGCCAACGCTTCTGTTTTTATCGCTGCCGCTTTCGTTTTCGCGAGCAGCGGCTTGAGGTATTGCCCGGTGATCGATTTTGGCGTGGCTGCCACTTCCTCGGGCGTGCCCATGGCGACAAGATAGCCGCCTTTGTTGCCGCCACCGGGGCCAATATCGATGATGTGATCGCAGGTTTTTACCACATCCAAATTATGCTCGATGACGACCATCGTATTGCCCGCATCGACCAGCTTATGCAGCACATGCAGCAGTTTTTTGATGTCCTCGGAATGCAGCCCCGTTGTCGGCTCATCGAGGATATACATGGTGCGGCCTGTCGCGCGTTTACTCAGCTCCTTGGCCAGTTTTATGCGCTGCGCCTCACCACCCGATAACGTCGTCGCCGATTGGCCAAGGCGAATATAGCCCAAGCCCACCTCGGAAAGCGCGAGCAGTTTTTCGCGAATCGTCGGGTGGTTAATGAAATATTCCGAGGCCTCATCCACGGTCATGTTCAGCACTTCGGCGATGGATTTATCTTTGTACTTCACCTCAAGCGTCTCGCGGTTATAGCGAGCACCCTTGCACTGGTCGCAGGTCACGTACACATCCGGCAAGAAATGCATTTCGATTTTGATCATGCCATCGCCCTGGCAGGCTTCGCAGCGCCCACCCTTGACGTTGAAGGAGAATCGCCCGGCCTGATAACCGCGCTGCTTGGCCTCGGGCAAGCCCGCGAACCAATCGCGAATCGGCTGGAAGGCACCGGTATAGGTGACCGGGTTCGATCGCGGCGTGCGCCCAATCGGCGACTGATCGATCTCGATGATTTTATCGACGAACTCCAACCCTTCGATGCTGTCATGCGCCCCCGGGGTGACTTTGCTGCCGTGCAAGCGCTTGGTGATTGCCTTATAGAGCGTTTGAATGACCAGGGATGATTTACCGCCGCCCGAAACGCCGGTGACGCAGGTAAACAGCGCGTGCGGAATTTCAACATTGATGTTGCGCAGGTTGTTGGCGCGTGCGCCGCGAATGGTGATGCGGCGGCTTTTGCTGGCGGTGCGCCGCTCTTTGGGCACATCGATCTGGCGCACGCCGGAAAGATATTGCCCGGTGATGGATTTTTTGTTCGCCATCACTTCCTCGGGCGTACCTTTGGCCACCACATGGCCCCCATGGATGCCCGCCCCCGGGCCCATATCGACCAGGTAATCGGCGTGTTTCATGGTTTCTTCATCATGCTCGACGACAATCACCGTGTTGCCCAGCGAACGCAGATGCTCGAGCGTTTTGAGCAAGCGTTCGTTATCGCATTGGTGCAGACCGATCGACGGCTCATCGAGCACATAGACCACGCCCGAGAGGCCCGAACCGATTTGCGAGGCGAGGCGAATGCGCTGCGATTCACCGCCCGACAGCGTGCCTGACTCGCGCGCAAGCGTCAGGTAATCAAGCCCCACATTTTGCAAAAACCCAAGGCGCGCTTTAATCTCCTTAAAGATTTTTTCGGCGATTTGATTTTGTTTGGCGGATAGTTTCTTTGGCAATTTCTCGAACCATTCGACCGCCTGATCGATCGGCATCGCGGTCACTTCGGAAATGTTTTTATCGCCAATTTTGACGCAGAGCGCCTCGGGTTTCAAGCGCGCCCCACCGCAGACTTCGCACGGCGAGGTCGATTGAAAGCGCGATAAATCGGCGCGCACGGAGTCGGAATCTGTCTCGCTCCAGCGGCGCTGTAAATTGCCGACGACGCCTTCAAACGGCTTGTTGCTGTGGAAGGTGCGCGCGCCATCGAAATAGGCGATTTTGATGGTTTCATCGCCGGTGCCGTGGATGATTTTATGCTGAATATCCTCTGGCAACTGGCGAAACGGCGTGCTCATCGACACCTTGTAATGCCGCGCCACAGCCTCAAGCGCTTGCTGATAAAACTTCGCATGACCCGTTGCCCAGGGCGCAATGGCCCCGGCGGCGAGCGAGAGGTTCGCATCCGGTACAATCATCGCTTCGTCGAAATACATTTGCGTGCCAAGCCCATCGCAGGTGGGGCAGGCGCCAAACGGGCTGTTGAACGAGAAAATCCGCGGCTCGATTTCGGCGAGCGTAAAGCCCGAAACCGGGCAGGCGTATTTCGAGGAGAAAGTCTTCAGTCTCCAGTCTCCGGTCTCTGAAGAAGATGATTTATTGCCCTTTTTATTGTCGACTGGCGACTGATGACTGTTGACTGACTCCACCACCTCCACCTGCAGCAACCCATCCGAAATATTGAGTGCAGTTTCGATGGAATCCGCCAAGCGGTTACCCAGTTCAGCACCGATTTTAATGCGATCGACCACAATCGAAATATCGTGCTTTTTGTTTTTATCGAGCGTCGGCATCTCGGCGATTTCGTGCATTTCGCCATCGATTTTCACCCGCGTGAAGCCACGGCGCGCCATCGCCATAATCTCTTTGCGGTGCTCACCTTTTTGGCCACGGGTGATGGGCGCGAGCAGATGCAGCTTGGTGCCCTCGGGCAGTTGCTTGATCGCATCGACCATCTGCGAAACAGTCTGTGATTCAATCGGCAAGCCGGTCGCGGGGGAATACGGAATCCCTGCGCGGGCATAGAGCAGACGCAAATAATCGTAAATTTCGGTGACGGTGCCGACAGTGGAACGCGGGTTGCGGCTGGTCGTTTTCTGGTCGATCGCAATGGCGGGCGAGAGGCCTTCGATGCTCTCGACATCCGGCTTATCATGGATGTTCAAAAACTGACGCGCATAGGCCGAGAGCGACTCCACATAACGGCGCTGGCCTTCGGCATACAGCGTATCAAACGCGAGCGACGACTTGCCCGAACCGGATAAGCCGGTGATGACCACCAGCTTGTTTTTCGGCAAATCCAGATCGACATTTTTGAGGTTGTGTTGCTTCGCACCGCGAATCGAAATCATATCTTGGGTCATGGGTCACTTTCTGCGTGGTCGCGCAGGTGTGAAGTGCGCAGTTTTAATCTGTCATCCCGGGCTCGTCCCGGGATCTCCCTCAACAGGCAATGCCCATTTTGCTGGAGATCCCGGCATAAAGCCGGGATGACAGATGAATTCGAGGGAGAACGCTTATATGGGCAGGCGGCATGACTAGTCAAGGAATAGGTGAGTGAGGGGCTAGTTTTGACGTGGTACCTTGTGCATCATGCGTGCTTAGGGCTTGCCAAGCGCCGCGTGCCTCGTATGATAGCGGCCTTGATACCCAAGGAAATGAGCAAAATCAGACATAGGAGCGTGGACATGGCTGGGTCGATCAACAAGGTAATTCTCGTCGGTAATCTGGGCAAAGACCCCGAAGTGCGCGCCACCCAAAGCGGTGCGGAAATCTGCA
>CAZZCK010000065.1:0-7462 GCA_964652475.1 uncultured Azospirillum sp. | reverse complement strand
TAGAGTAATGCCATCTCGGCGTCAAGGCTGCGGCTGCCGCCACGTGGGTTGTCGCTGCCTTTGCGGAATTCGCTCGGCAGTTTGAGTCGCGGCTCGAGGCTGAACACCTGATGGCCATCGTCCCAAAGCCGGGTGCGGGCAAATAGCTCGGGGTCGGCGATGCCGACATTGCTGCGCCCGGATTGATTGACGCGGTTGACATAGGCCGTACCACCGACCGTGATTCGTTCATGAAGCCCATATTCGACATAGGGTTGTAGCTCGAACTTGCGGTAGCGGTCTTGCGGCTGTTTGCTGCCGGTTTCATCGAAAAAGCTGCGGGTCGAGTAATAGGTCGCTTGCTGGATGAACAGGCCCGCACCGGGCGCTTGAAGCCAGGCTCCGGCATGGGCCGTGGGTGCGCCCATGAGGTTCAGCAGCACGATGAGTAGCGGAACTCGCCGCATGAGAAGCCCCCGATGCCCGTATAAGTGGAGGGCCTTTTACGCAGGAACGGCTGGGTTTACAAGGAAAAATTAGAATTCAGAATTCGGAATCCAGCGCCTAATGCATCTGCGTTTCGATGGCCGCAAACGCGCCTGCAACCTGCTGCTCGTCGCTCAGGCTGCGGCTACGCTCGGCCAAAACGCTGCGTGCGCGATCCGTCGCCGTTTCGATGATGCGGGTACGAATTGCAGTGACGGCCTGGCTTTCCGCCTGGGCGATTTTTTCCTGCGCTTGGGCGGTGCGCCGCGCCAGCGCTTGGGTTAGCTCCTCCGCCGCATTGGCACGCAGCGCCACCGCATCGCGCTTGGCTGCCTCGAGGATGGTTTCGGCTTGCTGAATCAGTGCTTCCTGCTCGCGCTGATAGGTTGCGAGCAGTTCCTGCGCTTCGGCGCGCAGGCGATTGGCTTGCTCGAGCTGGTCGCGGATGGTGGCGGCGCGGCTGTCGAGGCCTTTATTCACCACTGGCACGAGATAGCGCACAAACAAGGTGACGAAGATAATGAAGGCGACCAGAATCCATGTCGCCGGGTCTTCGAGCAGGGGGTTCACGCCGCTCGGCGCCGCCGCTTCATGCCCGACCTCGCTATGGGTTTGCACCGGGCTATCCGCGATTGGCGCGCCATCAACGGTGATCGCATCGGCGGGCGTTTCAGTAACAAAATCATTGTCGTCGTTCATGCGGCGCCCCTAGCGTTTCCCAGCAAGTTTCAGCATCGGCCCGCCCATATCGTTCGCACTGGCGGAACCCAGCAATTGGTTTGCAATCGTCTCGGCCAGGCTGTTCGCGGCATCGTCGATCCCCGCTTCAGCCTTGCGGACGGCGTCATCAAGTGCCGCATCCGCCTGGCGTGCCTTGCGGGTAAGCTCGTGGTCGAGCTTGGCGATGGCGGCAGCGGCCTCGCGGCTATTTTCCGCTTGCGCTTGGGCCATCAGCTCCGCCGCTTTGGCGCGCGCCGTTTGCCCCACATTGCTGGCTTTCCCGTGGCTCAATGCCGCTTGGGCACGTGCTTCCTCGGCCTCACCAATCGCGTCGCGGATGGCGTTCTCACGCGCACCCAGCACCGATTGAATCGAGGGTGCAATCACCCGCGAGACCACACCAAACAGGACGCAAAAGCTTACTGCCAGCCAGAAGAGCTGGTTGGGGAACCAGGTTGCATCAAGCTGCGGCAAGCCAGCCGCATGCGCTGGCGTCACCGAAGCGACGCCAAGGCATACCATGACTGTGATACGAGAAAGCGCGCGCATGGATTAGAGTTTGAGCATGATGAGGATGCCAAGCAGGAAGGCGAGCAGACCCATGAACTCGGCGAATACGCCGCCCAGGATCGCCATTTTGAAGATTTTTGGCTCCGCCGCTGGGTTACGTGCAACGCCTTGCGCCGCGCCGTTAAATACGATCCCCGCACCGATCCCGGCACCGAGCATACCCAGTGCGCACAGACCCATACCGATGAATTTCATTGCTTCCATTTCCATGTGTTTAGTCTCCAAAAAGTTACAGTGTTAATCGTGGTAGAAAAGTTAGTGATGGTCGGCCAATGCTTCACCGAGATAGATCGAGCAGAGCAGGGTAAAGACGTAGGCCTGCAGAATGCAGACGAAAAATTCGATGCCGTAGAGGACGACGAGGAAGCCCAGCGGCAACACGCCGGGCAACACGCCCAGCAAGCCCAGCGGCAGCACGAAGCCGGCGATCACTTTCAGCAAGGTGTGCCCCGCAATCATGTTCGCTGCCAAACGCAGGCTGAGGCTGATGGGCCGCGCCAGGTACGAAATCACCTCGATCACAAAGATGACCGGAATGACCGCGATCGGCAGACCTTCGGGAATGAAATGTTTGAAAAAGCCAATCGGCCCTTTTTTGACAAGCGCGATACCGGTGATCGCCAGAAAGACAAACGCCCCCATGCCGAAGGTGACGATGATATGGCTCGTCGCGGTGAAGGAGTAGGGCAGTAGGCCCATCAAATTCACAAAGGCGATGAAGAGGAACAGGGTAAAGAAAAACGAGAAGTATTTTTTACCGTCATGCCCACCGTTTTCGCGCACGATGGTGTCGACAAATTGATAGATGATCTCGGCGAGCGATTGACCGCGGCCGGGGACGGTGGCGCGCTTACGCATCGCCAGGGTAAAAAATACAATGACCGCCGCAACCGACAGCAGCATGAACAGCGACGAATTGGTGATGCTGGTATCGATGCCAAACAATTCGGGCATGCGCACCAGCGGCTTCACCGTAAACTGTTCCAGTGGGCTATGTCCGGCGCTCACGTGCTATCCTTTTTGTTTCGTTTCGTTCACTTCAGTGGCGGCATGCTCGCGTGCGGCCTGCCGAAAGATCATCCGTATACCCGTCGCGGTGCCGAGGAAAAACCCCACCAGCAACCCCCACGGGAGTGTATTTTGCCAGGCGTCCCACCCGTAACCGAGCAGGGTACCCACCGCCGTCGCCGAGGCAAAATCAATCGCTGATTTTGCGGCATCGCCCGGTAGTTTTGGTGTGGGCGTGGATGCGGGTTCAAGCGCACGTACTTCCTTGAGACGCTGCTCGAGCATTGCAAGTGTCGCAGGCGTTTTTTCCTTATCCTCGCTCATGGCGCGCGCAATCTATGGATAGAGATCGTGCCTGTCAAGCAAGGATGTTACGCTTTTTCTAAGGTGTGAAAAACTTCCCTAACGAGGGCTTATTTGCCCGGCAAAAGCACCGCGTTGATGGCCTCGCGCAGGCCTTGTGCACTCAGCTCGCCGGCGAATTTCTGGCCGTTGATGAAAAAGCTCGGTGTTGCATCGACCTTTAGGATCGCGTCGCCTTCCTGGCGCATGGCGAGAATGCGTGTTTCAAGCCCTTTATCGGCCAGGCAGCTATCCACCGCGGCGCTGTCCATCCCCGCCACGCGGGCGATTTTTTTCAACGCCTCGACGGGATTTCCATCAAACGCCCATTGCGATTGCAGCTTAAACAGGCTGCTGCTCATGCCGTAGCGATCGAGGCCATTCATGCCCGCACACTCGACGATTTTTGCGCCAAGCAGTGCTGGCTCATTGAGTGGAAAATGGCGGACAATGAACTTGACTTTACCGCTGGTGATGAATTCTTTTTCAATCAACGGCAGAATGCTGGTGTGAAAACTGGCGCAATGCGGGCAAGAAAGCGAAGAATATTCGACGATGGTAATTAGCGCATTCGTATCGCCCAAGCTGATGTCGCTCGGTTTCATGGTCAGTAGCGCGCGCGCCGCCTCGCTCGATTGCTCGGGCATGCTGGGGGTGGTTGCTGCGGCCATGCTGCTTGCGGCATTGCTGCTTTGCTTGAAATACCCAAAGCCGGCGAAGCCACCCACCAATGCGACCAGAACAAATAGAATCAATTTCGATTGGTTTTTGGGGGCGGGCATAGAGTGACTCCTTGGCAAATCAGGTCATCGTTACGTTGGGGAGGCGCTTCTAGTCGATTTAAGATTTTTTGTCACTAGCGGATGTGATGTGCCTGGCCAACCGTGCCAGTGCGGCGCGCATTTCGGCTGGTAAATCGGGGCGATCAAGCGCGTGCTGTGCTGCCCCATGCGTCGCGCTATCGGCCTCGCCCAGTGGCGCAGCGATGGGTGGTGCATCTTCATCCGCAAAGCCTTCATGGCTCGCATGAACAACAATGCGGGTGATGGCGCGGTAGCCAAAATAACGCGCGCATTGCTCGAGCATTTGCTCCTGCGCATAGGCCAGTTCGGGTGCGGCGGCTGGGCGTGCATGTAGGTGCAGTGTCGCCGCCACTGCCTCGCCACTGGCAAACTGTAAACGCTCGGGCCGCGTCACTTTCGCCCGCTCGGGGCCGACAATGATTGCCCAATCCCGCAGCAGCGCGCCGTAAAGTTTGCCCTGTTTGCCCATTAGCGGTTTGGTTGCTTCTTTCACCACGTCGCTCACGCTGCGGGCAAATAAATGCCGCTTGCGGTAGGGTTTTTTAGGGGGCTGATTCATGAACGTACGCTCATTTTCACTAAAGCCCTCACCCTGAATTTTCCCAAGAGAAAATTCAGACCTCTCCCAAGGGAGAGGTATCCTTGTTGCGCCGAACGAGCCACAGCAAACCTCTCCCTTGGGAGAGGTCGAAACGCTCTTGGGCGTTTCGGGTGAGGGCGTGTTACCATCTTCATGCCGCCGCCTTTTCGAGCAACGCGCGGATGGGGGCATAGCTGCGGCGATGCGCCGGGCAGGGGCCGTGTATCATTAGCGCTTCGCGGTGCTGCGCGGTGCCGTAACCGGCATGGCGCTCAAAACCATAGTCGGGATACTCGCGGGCGAGTTCATCCATCCGCCGGTCGCGCGTGACTTTGGCAATGATGGAGGCCGCCGCAATCGACAACGAAATAGCGTCGCCACCCACGATCGCGCGGGTGGGGCAGGCAAAGGGTTTGGGGTGAATTTTACCATCTACCAAGGCCATCTCAGGCGCGATCGGCAAGGCCGCCACCGCCCGGCGCATGGCCAGTTGCGTCGCGCCCCAGATGTTGAGCGCGTCGATTTCCTGAGCCGTCGCGCTGCCAATGCCATGCATCACCTTAGCCTCGATGAGCAGGGCAAACAGCCGCTCACGCGCCGCGCGGCTGAGCTTTTTACTGTCATTGAGGCCGGCGGGAATATCCCCCACAGTTTCAAACATCACCGCCGCGGCGACCACCGGCCCCGCCCACGGCCCGCGCCCAGCCTCATCCACCCCGCAGATGCGGGCGGGGGCGAGGCTTGCTTCGATATCGAAATGGGGCATGAGGGTAGTGAGTGGTGTGTTTATTGGAGAAGAATCTAACCGCGCCGTCATTGCGAGCGCGTAGCGAAGCAATCCAGCTTAGTTAGAGATATAAAGAAGAATTTGGGTCGCAAACCTTTTTCTTTTTATCCCGAAGATGGATTGCTTCGCTACGCGCTCGCAATGACGCAGACTGAAAGGTAGACCCAAAATAAACGCATCACAAGTGTGAATGCAGGCACCAAGCACCAGGCACCCCTCACTACACCCTCGGCCATTCGCCCTTGGCGAGTTGGCTGCGGCTTGGCGTCGCGTCGCCCATCAACTGCTGATAGACCCAATATTGCGCCATCACCTGCATAACGTAATTGCGCGTTTCGCCGTAGGGAATCGACTCGATGAACAGCAGCGGGTCGCCCTGCATGCTCGCGGCCGTTGCTTTCCAGCTCGACGCCGTGCCGGGGCCAGCATTATAACCCACCAGCAGATGTACGAGGTTGCGGCCAATCGCGGGCTGCTGGGTGAGGATCTTGAGATATTCCGCCCCGTAGCGCGCGCTTAGGCTCGGGTCGTTCAGCCGCTCGCTGATCGGGCCAAGGCTCGCGCCTAAATCCGCCGTACGCAGTAATTCCTCGCCGACATGGCGCTCAACCGCGCGCGCGGTCGACGGCAGCATTTGCATCATGCCCATGGCCCCGGCGGAGCTTTGCGCGACCACGCGAAAGCTGGATTCATTCCGCGCGACCGCCATTACCAGCGCGGGGTCGATGATGCGCTCGAGCGACAGCATGAATTCCGGCGCCGGGTATTGCGCAAACAGCTTTTCTGCCTTGCTCAACCCGGGCGAGGTGGCCAGGCGCATTTGCAAATTCGCCAAGCCCAACTCACTGGCGAGGGTAACCACCGCCCCGCGCTCGCGCGTGCTTAATGCCCCGGCCAGGGCGCGCAATTCCTCTTCGGCGGCAGCGCGATCCTCGAGTGCGACATATACATTGGCGCGGATGACCCGTGGGTCGGCGCGCAAGGCGTCGCTCACTTCGGGCGCTTCGGCGCTTAAACGACGGCTGCCCAGCGCGGCATTGGCCAGCTGGCCATAAAACGTGGTGGGGTAACGCGCCGCATGGCTTAGGGCCGTACGCGCCGCGGCGTCATGACCAAGGTGTTTTTCGGCGCGGTAGCTCCAGTAATAAGCACCGGCGCGCTGCCAGTCGCCCAGGCCATCATCGTTGCCAAGTTCGGCAAAGATGGGGGCGGCATTGGCCACATCCCCCTCGCGCCACAGGCGTAGGGCACTGAACCAACGGTCGGGCATGCTGCTGCGGCCGAGATGATCGCTGTAACCTTCACCGCGCAAGGGTTTGGCGGCCTTGGGCAGGGTGACATCGAGCCCATGGCGGGTGGCCAGGCTTGCGATGCGTGCGGCTTGCGGGTGGTCGTTATAGCGCATGAGCCAATCCGCCAGCTCGGCAGGTTTCGTGGCATAGCGGTGATCGAGGTAGCGCTCGGCCAGCTTCGCCCCGAGCAAATAGCGGTTATCGAGCCCACGCATCAACGCATCCGCCTGCGCAAAATCGCCGCGGGCCTGGGCTGCGTCGATCATCGCGTAGCGGCCACGGTCGGCATCGCTGAGCATGTTGGGGTCGGTATTGGTTGGGGTTTCGGCCAGGCGCTCGCTCGCCGCATCATCCACCGAAGCGGGCGGGGTTTCACCCGTTGCGGTCACCATAAGCGGCGGCTGACCCGCCGAACGCAGCGCCTGCGATGCCCCCTCGATGCCAACCATAAGCACCAGCGCCATCGCCGCAAGCTGCCACAATGGCCGCGCGACAAGGCGCGCAAGCGTGCGGGCGCATGCCGTTTGCAGTGAGGTTATCCCGAATGTTCGTTGCGCATTCACGCCGTGGGTGATCCTTTTTTGTCTTCAGTCGTTAGTCTTCAGTCGTTAGTCGCCAGCCTGTCCGCCATCGTCTTGGCGACGGCAGATTGCACGCCCTCGTCACGTCGTCACCCCGTCGCATGACGGGGTCTGCGCACGGATGCAAGAACGAAGTGCGCGGATGCCGTCATAAAGACGGCATGACAGTGGTTCGGTCTCCAGTCACCAGACCGATCTGTACCATGGCGCCGAATGCCAGGCATCCTAGCAATGCTGCCGCCAGCCGGCCAGCCATATAGGCAAACCGCTGCAAAAACGCAATGGCTAAGTTGGGGGTTAGCTACGACCGGGTG
>CAZZCK010000064.1:0-7596 GCA_964652475.1 uncultured Azospirillum sp. | reverse complement strand
GCGCTTGGCAGTAAATCGCGCAAGGCTTGCGGCAGCAGCACGGGCGTGAAATCCGTCACACTCACCGCTACCACCTCAATCTCAATCGTCGCCAGATGCGTTGCGTCGCGGGTAATGGTTTGGGTCAAGCTCATACGCACTTTGCCCATGCCTGACAAGCGCGTTTCTACCATCAGCAGATCATCGAGCCGGGCAGGCTTACGCCAGTCGATCGTCGCCCGGCGCACCACAAACATCAGCCCGAACTCGTTTTGCAAACGCTCGCGGCCCACCGTCAAATGGCGCAGCCACTCGGTGCGTGCACGTTCGGAAAAATTGAGAAAGTTGGAGTGATAGACAATCCCACCCGCATCCGTGTCCTCATAGAACACGCGTACGGGGTAGTGGAAGGCATCATCTTTGGCGAAGGGGGTCATCATAGCCCCGAGCCTACAGCTGACAGCTTACAGCGAAAAGCAATTTATAAAAACTGGGGGGCCTAAGCCATCATTTAGCTATTCGCTGTGGGCTGCAAGCTGTCGGCTATTATTCATCCAATAACCCCAACTGCTCGGGGGTGAGGTTTTTCTTGGGGGCGGCGAGGCCCAAATGCTTAAACGCGGTGGCGGTGAGCATGCGCCCACGCGGGGTGCGGGCAATGAAGCCCAGCTGCAGCAAAAACGGCTCGATGGTTTCTTCGATCGTGTCGCGCGCTTCGGATAGCGCGGCGGCAATGGTCTCCACGCCCACCGGCCCGCCCTCGTAATGTTCGGCGATGAATTTCAAATAGCGATGGTCGGAGGAATCAAGCCCCAGCGCATCGACCTCGAGGCGCTTCAACGTCGCATCCGCCATCGCGGCGCTGATGGTGTCGCCGCCCGCCGCATGGGCAAAATCACGCACGCGCTTGAGCAGCCGCACGGCAATGCGCGGGGTGCCGCGCGCGCGGTTGGCAATCTCGTGCGCGCCGTCGGGCGTGATGGTCACTTTAAGTAAGCTGCTGGCGCGCGTCACCACCTTCTTCAGCTCCGCCACATCATAGAAATTGAGCTTCAAAGGAATACCAAACCGGTCGCGCAACGGGCCCGTTAAAAGTCCAATTCGCGTGGTGGCGCCGACCAGCGTGAAGGGCGGCAAATCAATGCGCACGGTGCGCGCGCTTGGGCCTTCGCCGATAATTAAATCAAGCTTGAAATCTTCCATCGCGGGGTAGAGCACTTCCTCGACTGCGGCATTCAAACGGTGAATCTCATCGATAAACAATACGTCGTTCGCCTGCAAATTGGTGAGGATGGCGGCAAGGTCCCCCGCCTTGGTGAGTAGCGGGCCGGAAGTGGCGCGAAAATTCACGCCCATCTCTTTCGATACAATATTCGCGAGTGTGGTTTTACCCAAGCCCGGGGGGCCATAGAGCAGCACATGGTCGAGCGCTTCGCCACGCGCTTTGGCGGCGCGAATGAACACGTCGAGATTTTCAATCACCTGCGGTTGGCCGGTAAAATCACTCAAGCTTTGCGGGCGAATGCCGCGCTCGACATCGTCGCCATCGAGCTTTTCCGGTGTGGTGAGGGCAGGGGCGCTCATGCGTCCCTCGACGTTGTCATGCCAAACTTGATTTGGCATCCAGCGCGCGACTCGCAGCAAAGCGTAGAGAGGCGAAGCCAACCGCAAACAAAAATAACTGGATGCCAGCTTTCGCTGGCATGACAATCATTAAGTCTGTGTACGTGACCTATCATGCCGCGAGTTCCCTGAGTGACTCACGAATCAGCGCATCGAGCGTGCTGTCGGGTTTTTCGGCTTGCAGACGCATGACCACGCTGAAGGCTTCGCTACGCCCATAGCCCAAATGCACCAGAGCCGAGAGCGCGTCTTCGACCACACTGCGTGCGGGCGCGCTGCCACTCGCGGCTGGTTTTTGTTTTCCTTTCGGCGACGCTTCACCCGCATGCGCCGCCGCAATGCTAAAGCCCGCTGCACTGAGTTTTACGGCCTGGGATTTGAGCTCAATCACCAGTCGCTCGGCCAGTTTGGGGCCAACGCCCGAAACCACGGTGAGGGCTTTTTTATCCTGCGATGCAATCGCGGTGAGTATTTGTTCGGGGCTAAGCGTGCTCAAAATCGCCATCGCCATTTTGACACCCACCCCTTGCACGGTGGTGAGGATTTTGAACCAGATACGCTCGGCAGCGGTCGCAAACCCATAGAGATGGATATGGTCTTCGCGCACATGGGTTTCGGTGAGCAGGCTCATGGTGCCGCCGCGCTCGGGCAGGGCACTCAGGGTTTTGGCGCTGGCGAACACCATGTACCCCACGCCGTTCACGTCGAGAATCACATGATCCTCAGCAATATCGTCCACGCGGCCTGTCAGTTTTCCGATCATGAAAAGTTTATAGAGTGATTAGAGTCGAGAGTCGAGAGTCGAGTGAAGGCGGTGGATAGCAATGGTGCGCGAGGCCCTCTAACCCTAAAGATATTTTTCACTCGGATCATCAAGGTAATAAACACTATCCGTGATTTTATGTATTTCAGGCCAGAAAGGAAGAAATCGGATGTGAACGGTGGGTGGCGTATAGTTGAGCGACCATTTCCCCCGGATGTGGTATGTTTTTCCTGCATGAGAAAACTGATAGTATGCATAGCGGCAGTTCTTATTCCTAGATGCACGCTTCCCACATCCTACATCTTTAACCCGTTCAAGATACGCAGTGGATTGGGTGCCACCGAGCCAAAGGCTAACATCGCGTGCGATATAAAGTAGGCTAATAATCGCGAATACTGCACCTACGATTAGAACGAGCAGGCTATAAGCGTTTGTCATTTGGGTTGTTGTATCCCTTGCCCCAGCATCGATATCGGAGTCTGCGAAGAATTTATGATACAGATAAAACGCAACAAAGGGGATCGCGATCCACCCCATCACTAGCCAAAAACTGTTACTGTCCATCGCTGCTACCTAACGTGATGCGCGTGGCAAATCGCAATCGCCAGCGCATCGGCGGCGTCATGTTTGCAGTCGGCCAGCGCCGCGCGTGCGGCGGGCATCAACACCCCCACCATCTGGCTCACCTGGTTTTTATCGGCCGTACCGGTGCCCACAATCGCTTTTTTTACCGAGCGCGTGGCATATTCCGCGACGGGTAAACCCTTCGCGGCAAGGGTAACAATCAGCGCGCCGCGCGCCTGGCCGAGCTTTAAGGTGGAGGCACCATTGGCAGTAACAAAGGTTTCCTCAATCGCGGCCGTGGTGGGCTTATAGAGTTCAATAATACGGGTGAGATCGGCATAAAGCGTATGTAGGCGCTCGCTCAGCGGCGCTTTGCTATTGGGCGCAATCGTCCCGCAATCAATAAACGTCAGCGACGAGCCCTTGCTCTCGACGATGCCCCAACCGGTGCTGACCAGGCCCGGGTCGATCCCGATAATGCGGGTGGCGGTCATTCCTTCGCTTCCGGTGCGGGTAGCTTGATAATGCGTGCACGTGCGCGGCAGATGAGGTAGTGGCGCACGCCGAGTAGCACAAGGTTGATGGCGATATAGCCTAGCACCACCTCAAGCCCGAACGAGGAAAGCGCCAGCGCATATTCCTCGCGCAGCAGGATCATCAAGGCGATCTGCGCGAGCGCCAGCATGATCATCAGCGTAGCATAAAAACTGAACCAACGTGCGGGCAGCGTAAATGTCAGCAGCGGGATGAGGATGAGGAGAAGGCGTAGGGCCATATCAGGCGCTCAATTTTTCGAGCGCCGCGTCGTCAAACTCGGCGTTGGTATAGACTTCCTGCACGTCGTCGTTATCCTCAAGCGCCTCGATGAGATCGCTCAGCGCGTCCACCCCATCGGCACCGACGGGGGCGGTGATCTTCGCCACAAAGGTGAGCTTGGCGGTCACCGGGTCACCAAATCGTTTGACCAGCGTATCACGCACGGCGGCCATGGTTTCCATCGTGGTGGTGATACGGTGCATACCGTCCGACGTTTCGCAATTTTCGGCGCCAGCCTCGATCGCGGCTTCAAGCATCGCATCCTCGAGGATTTTTTCCGCCGGATATTCGATCAGCCCGATATGCTCGAACATAAACGCCACCGAGCCGGATTCGCCCATATTGCCACCATTTTTAGTGAAAATGCTGCGCAAGTCCGAAGCGGTGCGGTTGCGGTTATCGGTCAGCGCATCAACCAAAATCGCGACCCCACCCGCGCCGTAACCCTCGTAGCGCACGGGTTCGTACGCCTCACTCGACCCCGTGCCCGATCCTTTGGCAATGGCGGCGTCGATACGGTCTTTCGCCATGCCCGCCTGCCGCGCCTTGATGACGACCGTGCGCAGCTTGGCGTTGAAGTTAATATCCGGCCCCGCCTTGGCCGCCACTATAATTTCGCGGGCGATTTTGGTAAAAATTTTGCCGCGTTTAATGTCCTGCGCGCCTTTGCGCCGGGCAATATTTGCTGCGTGGGAATGGCCGGCCATACGCGCTCAGATAGATTGAAGTGAATACGATATACCAACCCCATAAAACCTTCTGCCGGTGGGCGCAACCGGCTTTTGCGCCATAGCATGATCGCGTCCGGCATCCCCGGATCGCTGGATCGCCACTGCGGTATAAATACAACTTATTAGAGAAATTTCTAACTTTCGCCAACGGCTTGTTTTTTCTAAATAACAGCAAGTGTTTGCTTGCTATTTACCTAGTATTTTATGCAATAAATTCGCTTTTCATTTGCTCGATTATTTGCTTTAATGCAACCTGAAGTTTTAGTGGTCCAGAGGGGCCGTGCTCACCGGTTACAAAAGCAATACTAACGAATCGATGGAGTGGTGAATGCGTGTGTTATGTGTCGAGGACGAAGCCGATCTGCGCGAAGACATTGCCGAGTTTTTGCGCATGCAGTCGCATGAGGTGGACGAGGCCGCCAATGGT
This sequence comes from uncultured Azospirillum sp., assembly GCA_964652475.1. Lineage (GTDB taxonomy): Bacteria > Pseudomonadota > Alphaproteobacteria > Rickettsiales > UBA3002 > QFOX01. The sequence goes on along the minus strand of CAZZCK010000064.1, from coordinate 2,693 downwards.
CAGGAGGCAATCGAGCGCTTGAAGCGCGCCCACTACGATTTGGTGCTGTGCGACATCAAAATGCCCGGTATGGACGGGTTTGAGCTGTTAAACCAGGTGCGCCGCGAGCAATACCTCACCCATACGCCGTTCATTTTTTTAACGGCCTTGAACGAGCGCGAGGATAAGGTGCGCGCGCATAACAGCGGCTGCGATGGCTATCTCAGTAAGCCGATCGATTTTTCGGTGCTTGATGCCACCTTGCGGGCGCATGTGGCCCGCCAAAAAGCACGCGATTTTGTCCATCGCAGTGCCATGAAATCGACCCAGCGCCATGTCATGACCACGCTCGATGATGCCCTCGCCGGGCCCATGAGCGAAGCCAGCACCCTGATTCGCTATTTACGCGAAACCTTGCCCAGCCTCACGCCATCGCAAATCGAGCGCGAGTTGGCCAATCTGCAAAGCAAGGTGAACGACCACGCCCTTCGGCTCAATATGTTTCACCATGCGTTGACCATGCAGCATAAGAGCAACAATGAAGCGAACACCGCGACCCTTCTGGTCGATGATTTGATTGCCGATGCCGCCGAGGAATACCGCGCACAAACGCTGCATCCGCACGTGACCTATAAAGCCCAACCGCCCAGCGCTACGCTCGTGCATGGCGATCGCGCCTTGCTGCAGCATGCCCTCGCTGGGCTGCTTGGCACCGTGCATCATGACTTCGAGACAAGCGATGTCATTCACTCCCGTGTCGCGGATGGCTGGTGGTATTTAAGCGTGTGCGATCACCCCTCGATGGCGCAGGATGTGGATTTCGAGCCGATCGACGCCCTGACGGATCTGAGCATGCTCTCGCCGGTGACGCGTGAGCGGCTGGTGCCCTTGACCTACGCCCAGCAAGTGGCCGAGGCGCATCATGGGCGGCTCGAGCTGAAAATCTGGCCCGAGCATTTCCTGGCGGTGCGCTTTGTGCTCCCCCAGGCCGTGCAGGATAGTATCGCCGCGTAAGCCTCGACTCGCTTGCCAAGACCGGCCACGCCCTCTAGCATCGCCGCGCATGCGCACGCGCTCTCTCCTTTGTTGGCTTGGCTTTGCCAGCTTGCTCGCCGTCATCGCCCTGGTGGCGGTGCTCATGCTCGCCCCATGGCGGCCCTTCGTTGAGCAAAAAATCGTCGCCGCCCTTGCACAGCAGGGCATTACCCAAGCACACCTGACGATTGATCATGTCGGCTGGCAGGGCCTCACCCTTGCGGATATCAGCCTCGGCGACGACCCACCACTCACCCTCGCGCGCGCCACCATCGGCTGGCAGCTTCGCGCCTTGCTCGGGGGGCGGGTGGAGGCGATCACCCTGAGCGGCCTGAATATCACCCTCGCCGAGGGCTCAAGCGGCTGGGGCCTCGCCGTGCTTGAGGCGTTGAGCGCGCGTCAAGCGCCCGCCGCGCCCACGCCGATCGCGATCCCGTTGACGCAGGCGGCACTTGCGCGCTTGCCGCTTAGCGAGCTTCGCCTTGAGGAAGCAACGTTGCGCGTTACCGGCGCCGCGGTGCAAGCGACACTGCCGTTCACCCTCACCGGGCAGAGCGGGCCACCTGCGCGCCTTGAGCTTAAAAGCGGCGCGACCAGCATCGGCATGGGTAAAAACACGCTCACGCTCGGCGGTATCACGCTCGCGCTTACACTCGACGAAGCGGGCGGGCAGTGGCGCGGCGATTGGCAAATCCGCGATATTACCTCACCTGCCCATGCGGCCATGATTCCGCCGCTGCACGCGCGCGGCACGCTGACCCTCGATGCGGATACGCTCCTGCTCACCGGCAACCTCAGCAGCGTGGATGAAAGCCACCGCGCGCGTTTCACCCTGCGCCATCGGCTGCATGACCCCACAGCCACGACCCTCGCACTGAGTAAGGCGCAGTTGCCGTGGAATGGCGGCACGATCCGGCTCACGGATACGTCGATTGCCCTGAACGGTACGGCGCCGATTGCGCTGGTGCTCACGCTTGCCGACGTACCGGTCGATGCCTTGCTCAAAACCCTCACCAGCGAGCGCGGTACGGCGACCGGCACCGTCTCCGGTACGCTGCCCATGAGTATCACGCGCGATGGGCGGGTGCGCATCGGCAACAGCAGTCTGCGCGCCAACGGGCCGGGGGTGATAACCCTCGCGCCGGATCTCATCCCTGGCGATAATCCGCAAGTGGGCCTCGTGCGCGACGTGCTGAAAAATCTGCATTACAGCGTGCTCGATCTAGGCCTTACGATGGCGGATGGTAAAAACCTTGCCGTGCTGCTCAAGGTCGAGGGCAACAACCCGGATGTGGAACGCGGGCGTGCCGTAAAATTGCAGGTGCAATTAAGCGGCGATCTGCTAGATCTGATTACGCAGAACCTTACCTTGATCCAAGATCCCGAATCCTTATTGCAGCAACCCCGATAGGCCTCTCATGACCCAGACATTCAATTCGCGCCATGCCATGCTCATCACCGCACTCGTTCTTTTGAGCAGCATCGTTGCTTGCACCCCGACGGTGCAGGTGCAAGCACCCGATAAGCCGATCGAGATCAATCTCAACGTCAAGATCGAACAAAACGTGCGCGTCTCGATCGAGCGCGATGTCAGTCAGTCGATCAAGAAAAACAAAGATATTTTCTAAGGAGAAACGTGATGCATTATTCAAAACGCATTCTGATGGCCCTCGCTGCGG
>CAZZCK010000063.1:0-8092 GCA_964652475.1 uncultured Azospirillum sp. | reverse complement strand
GTGCCTAGCGCTTTGTTTTCGAAGCGACGGCTTCGGCGAGCATGATTTTCATCAGCGATTGGTAGGGCACGTCCTGGCGGTTGGCCAGCATCTTGATGTCGTGCAGCAGTGACAGCGGCAGGCGCAACGAAATGCTCTGCGTGCTGGGCTTGAGGTTGGGGAATTGCACCCGCTTGGCTTTCGACCAGTCGAAATATTCCGTCGTATCATGGGTCAGCCAGAATTTAGCTTCTTCGTCCTCATTCTTAAAGCTCGGAACTTTTTTAAGTTTCTTCGTCATATATTTTCCTTTCTGCGCGACTCATCGCGCGTGCGGAGATAATACGTATGCGGCGATCACGCACCGTGAAAGCAATACAGAGCAGGCGTGCATCGTCGGTGTTACCCAGTGCTTTATAACGCACCTCCTGTGCCGAGTGCTTCGGGTCATGCGTCAGCAATACGGGGCGATTCACAAAAATCTGCTCGCACTCTTGAGGAGTCACGTCGTGTTTCCTTCGGCTTTTATCGAGATTTCCTTTATCCCAATCGAAGCCTTCAAGCTTTGTCAGATCAAGCATTGCCTCCGCCACTACTAAATGTATATACCAGAAATATACATTATGTCAATACCGTCCTAGCATCTGAGCAATAAAAAAGCCCCCGTCGGGTGACGGGGGCTTTGGGGTTTGCCTTAAATCAAGCGCTAGGCGCCCGCATGCGCGAGCAATGCCAGCAGCAAAATCGCCGCGATGTTGGCAATTTTGATGAGCGGGTTGACCGCCGGGCCCGCCGTATCCTTATACGGGTCACCCACGGTGTCGCCGGTGACCGCCGCCTTGTGCGCCTCGGAACCTTTGCCGCCATGATGGCCTTCTTCGATGTATTTCTTCGCATTATCCCATGCGCCACCGCCCGAGGTCATCGAGATCGCCACGAACAGGCCGGTGACGATAATCCCGATCAGCATCGCGCCGAGTGCGGCAAACGCCGAGGCTTGGCCCGCAATTTCGTTGATGACGAAATAGAGTGCCACTGGGGTGAGGATGGGTAGCAAAGACGGCACAATCATCTCGCGGATGGCGGCGCGGGTCAGCATATCCACGGCTTTGGAGTAATCGGGCTTGGCCGTACGCTCCATGATGCCGGGGATTTCTTTGAACTGACGACGCACCTCGACCACGACGGCACCCGCCGCACGACCCACTGCCATCATCGCCATGCCGCCGAAGAAATACGGCAGCAACCCACCGATGAACAGACCGATCAGCACGTACGGATCCGCCAGGTTGAACTGCACATCGAGCGCTGGGAAGTAATGCTTGATGTCCTGCACGTAGGCGGTGAAGAGCACGAGCGACGCAAGCGCCGCCGAACCAATGGCGTAGCCTTTGGTCACCGCTTTGGTGGTGTTGCCCACGGCATCGAGTGCATCGGTCGTCACGCGAACATCTGATGGTAGGCCCGACATTTCGGCAATGCCACCGGCGTTATCGGTGACGGGGCCATAGGCATCAAGCGCCACAACCACCCCCGCAAGTGCGAGCATGGTGGTTGCCGCAATGGCGACGCCAAACAAACCGCACAGGAGGTAAGGAATCAAGATACCACCGCAGATGACGATGATCGGCATCCCGCATGCTTCCATGGAAACCGCGAGGCCTTGAATCACGTTGGTGCCGTGGCCGGTGGCCGAGGCTTGCGCGATGGACTTAACCGGGCGGAACGCCGTCGAGGTGTAGTATTCCGTAATCCACACCAGCAAGCCCGTCACGCCGAGGCCGACGAGGGCGCAGTAGAACAGCTCCATCCCCGTGAAATTGATGCCGCCCGTATAGACGGTTTCCATCACCTTGGTTTGGACGTTTTTCACCTGCTCGGCAACGCCACCGACATTGTAGCTGGTGGTAAAGCCCACGAGTTTCTCGATGGTTTTATAGATGAGACCCGCCGACAGCACGCCGCTGACGATGAGGCCCTTATACAACGCACGCATGATGTTGCCCGACTTATCGAGGCGCACAAAATAGGTGCTGATGACCGAGGCCACGATGCACACGCCACCAAGGGCGAGCGGCAGCACCATGAACATCTGCTGAATTTCGCCGGTGAAGTAAATCGCCGCGAGCAGCATGGTCGCGACAATGGTCACCACATAGGTTTCGAACAAATCGGCGGCCATACCGGCGCAGTCACCGACATTATCGCCCACGTTATCGGCAATCACGGCCGGGTTGCGCGCGTCATCCTCGGGGAGGCCGGCGTCAACCTTACCCACCAGATCCGCGCCTACATCGGCCCCTTTGGTGAAGATACCACCACCGAGGCGGGCGAAGATCGAAATCAGCGAGGCGCCGAAGGAGAGGGCCACGAGGGCCTCAAGAATTTTGCGGCTATCCGCGCCCATATCGAGCAGGTAGAAATAATAGCCCGCCGTGCCGAGTAGGCCCAAGCCAACCACGAACATGCCCGTGACCGCACCCGAGCGGAAGGCAATGGTGAGGGCTTTTTGCATGCCGCTACGCGCCGCTTCGGCCGTACGCACATTGGCACGCACCGAAATATTCATACCGATGAAACCGGCAAGGCCCGACATGACCGCACCGATGGCGAAGCCGATGGCCACCAGCCAACCGAGCTGCCAGCCGAGCAGGGCGAAAATCACCACGCCAACACCCGCAATGGTGGTGTATTGGCGGTTGAGGTAAGCGCTCGCGCCGACTTGAATCGCATCCGCGATCTCGATCATCGCCGCGTTGCCTTTGCTTTGCGCCAAAATACTGCGGATGGTGAGGAGGCCGTAAACAATCGCCAGTGCGCCGCAAGCCAGAATAATGTTCTGAATGTCGTTCATTTCCATGGAATTAACCCTCAATTGAATGGTGAATGACAGGCTTTAAGAAGCATTTATGCCCCCATTGCAAGCAAAACTTGTGCTGCGATGCAATATCAGTGGCTTAGCGGGGCTGGCATGCGCTTCGCGTATAGGATGAATGCAGAAAGATCAATATAATCGAGAATGTTACAGTCGCGTGAAGATTTTTTATGGCGCTTTTTTGTGCGGCGGTGGTGTGGTAGGGTAACATTCATAAAAAGAATCGATCGGGTGTGAAACGTGACGGATAAGGATAGTAAGAAAAGAAAGCCAAAGCGCGCAGAGATCATCAATGGTTGGGGCGATGAAGATGTTTGCGCTCATAGCAAAGCCGAAATTCGTGAGCAGAAGCGCAAAGCGCTTCTAGTAAAGAAAAAAAATCATAAACAAGCGCAAGAAACCAAACACAAAGCAAAGCGGGTATGGCGTGATTTTATCCGGGGCAAAAAAGACATTGAGGGAGAGAAGATAGAAGATGATCTGCTTGGCCTTGAAGGCGAAATTGCGGATGGCACGCACAAAATTGCTGGGAAAAAATGGCGGACGTTAGGGCGAATCCGTGCTGCCGGCTGGCCAGCCCTTGGCGATGATCCAGTCGCCGATGAAGCGGCGCTTGAGGCATTTAGGGATATGAGCAAAAAGAGTCCTTGGCTTGCGCCCGAACCTATTATTGACCAATTGGTCAATGATGCCTCAACTTTAGGCGATACTAATCCAGACACAGATCCAACTGCACTATCCGATATTCGAGCAGCTTCGCTTGCGCGGCGGGCGAGAATTGAGGAGGCAATCGCGAATGGTGAATTAGCGCCTCAACGCCATGGCCCTGCCATCGCCGCCGAGCGAATTGCTGCAGGTAAAGTACCGCGATTCGACCCGTCAGGGCATCGTGGCGCGCGCAAGGCTGAAGCATTAGCACGATCCCGCACGGGCGGCAGTGATTCTGATGAGCCATCACCAAAGGGGCCGCGCGACCGTGGCCGACCTGCAACCAGGCAATGAACTTATCCACCATCCACCCCCATGCCGCGATTTATGCTTGGCACGATGGTTGCGGGTATGCTACGGGTTAATGGTGTTGCCAGTCATTAACTGGTGAGCGACTCAATAATCCGTGCATCACTATTCTCATGTAGGGAGTAGGCGCGGGCGAGGGGCAACCCTCACATGCATTGCGCAATGGTTTTGACAGGAGGTCAGACATGGCAATTAGTTTCATCCGCGCGGGGTTTCTCACCCTGCCGCCCACCCGCACCAATGAAGGCGCGAATAACGGCGCTGTCGTGCTATCTGCCGCCCGTTTGGCCGAGAAAGCACGCGCCGTAGAGGCAGTGAAAGCCGCCGCGCGGTTTCCGGTGCAAGCGCAGGAAGTGGTGGGCAATAGCTACAATCGCGCGGGCCAGATTGAAAAAACGGTGAGATCGTTGCCAGCGCAGGTTTTACCTCCGGTGCAGGCTAACAACTTGCCAGCGCGGGTGGATTCGCTACCGCCCGTGTCGGTCGATGAGGCCGCAGGCAAAATCATCCGCAACTTGCCGCCAGTGCCGGTGGATGATCTGCCGCCTAAGACGGTGCGTAACTTGCCGCCAGTGTACGCAGATCCGATCGCGCGTTCGCCGATTCAGCAATTGCCGCCCGTGTTCGCGGATGTGACGTTGGCGCGGCCGATTGCGACGTACCCGCCGGTGGATGTGTTGGCGTAACGGCAGCACTCGCTTCTTTAACGAAATTAGACTGATTGACGGCTAAGCCGCTTTTTTGCTGGCGTTCGCAATCCCGGCCAGAATCAGCGCGCGGGCTTTTGCCTTATCGCCCCAGCCATGCACTTTCACCCATTTGCCTTTTTCGAGGTCTTTGTAATGCTCGAAGAAATGGCGGATTTGCTCGATGAGAATCTCGGGTAAATCCGTATACTCCTCGACCTCATCCCAAAATGGGTGCAGCCGGCGCGCCGGCACGCAGAGGATTTTTTCATCCTGGCCCTTATCGTCCTCCATCAGCAGCACGCCAATGGGGCGGGCACCGACCACGCAGCCCGGCATCAGCGCGCGGCGGCCGACGACGAGCACATCGACCGGGTCGCCATCATCGGAGAGCGTGTGGGGAATGAAGCCGTAATTGCATGGATAGGTCATCGCCGTGTGTAAAAACCGGTCGACGAAAATCGCACCCGACGCTTTATCGAGTTCATACTTAATGGGCTCGGAACCCATCGGCACTTCGATGATGACGTTCACATCGTCCGGTGCGTTCACACCAATCGCGATTTTTGAGATGTCCATGGTTTTGCTCGTGAGTAGTGAGTAGTGAGTAGTGAGTAGGGCTGTCATCCCGGGCTTGTCCCGGGATCCCCTGCCACGGGCTCTTAGTATGAAAAGCAAGGCAGTGCGCTTCAGGAGATCCCGGGACGAGCCCGGGATGACAGCATGCTGCACGGCGTTATGCGCAAAACCATCCCCGCTTGCAACAGGTTTCACGCGCGCATTTCAATAATGGTTGAAAGGGGGGCGTGAGTGGCGTAATGGGAGCGCCATTGTTATTTATAATGCGCATGGGACCGAGCACGCTCAACTGTCACCCCGTTTTTATAACGGGGTCTGCGCACTGAATGCACGAAGCACGTGCACGGATGCCGTCATAAAGACGGCATGACAGGTTGGGAATAGGCGGGCCTTTGCGCACCATATGAGGAAATTGCCATGACCAAAAAACCCATCAAAAAAGTCGTTCTCGCCTATTCGGGCGGGCTGGATACATCGATCATCCTCAAATGGTTGAAGGATGAATATCAGTGCGAGGTCGTGACCTTCACCGCCGATATTGGCCAGGGCGAGGAACTGGAACCGGCTCGCAAAAAAGCCGAGCTGATGGGGGTGAAAGAAATCTTCATCGACGACTTACGCGAGGAATTTGTTCGCGATTATGTCTTCCCGATGTTTCGCGCCAACGCGCTGTATGAGGGGGTTTACTTATTGGGAACATCCATTGCGCGTCCACTCATCGCCAAACGCCAGATTGAAATTGCCCGCCAAACCGGGGCGGATGCCGTGTGCCATGGCGCGACCGGCAAGGGCAACGACCAGGTGCGCTTCGAGCTGAGCTATTACGCGCTGCAACCCGACATTCATGTGATTGCGCCATGGCGCGAGTGGAAGCTGAACAGCCGTACGCAAATGATTGACTATGCCGAGAAAAACCAGATCCCCGTGGCGAAGGATAAGCGCGGTGAAGCGCCCTACAGCATGGATGCGAATTTGCTCCATATTTCGTATGAGGGCAAAGCGCTCGAAGACCCGTGGGTGGAGCCGGATACCAGCATGTTCCGCCTGACGGTGAACCCCGAAGATGCGCCGGATGTGCCGGAATATGTGGAAGTGGAATTCAGCAAAGGCGACGCGGTGGCGGTGAATGGCCAGAAGCTCTCGCCTGCAAGTCTACTCGCCGAACTCAACAAAATCGGTGGTCGCCATGGCGTAGGGCGGCTTGATCTCGTCGAGAACCGCTATGTGGGCATGAAATCGCGCGGGGTCTATGAAACCCCCGGCGGCACGATTTTGCACACCGCGCATCGCGGCATTGAATCCATCACCTTAGATCGTGGCGCTATGCATTTGAAAGAAGAGCTAATGCCGCGCTATGCCGAGCTGGTCTATTTCGGCTATTGGTTTTCGCCCGAGCGCGAAATGCTGCAAAGCCTGATCGATAAATCGCAAGAGAATGTCTCGGGCATTGTGCGCCTCAAACTCTATAAAGGCTCGGTATCCGTGGTCGGCCGTAAATCACCGACCAGCTTATACTCCATGGCGCATGTGACCTTCGAGGCCGATAGCGTCTATAACCAGCGCGATGCGGAAGGGTTCATCAAGCTCAATGCGCTCAGGTTGAGACTAAGGCATCAGGGTAAGGCCTAAGCCCAGTCAGCGCGCGGTGACGGCGGCCTGTTTTTGCTCGGCGAGGTCGCCGACAGCATCGATCCAGCGTTTGCCGTCGCTGCGGGTGGGTGCGGCGTCTTCGGCGTCATTTCGGCTGGCGGCTTGGGTGACTTGGTATCTATCCGTATAGGGAATCGGCGCTTTGCGCCCTGCTTCCTCGGGTGTTTGCGATTGGTTCATGCCTTTTGCAATGTGATGCGCGACACGCCGTGCATTAAACTCGGTCTGATCGAGGCCCTTCTCGCGGAACACATGCCCGGAATGGTAATCCAGCGCAATGCTGATCCCGACACAGACCAGCGAGGCAACAAACAAGCCGATAATTAACGGTGAGGAGGCAAGCGCCGAAAACCCCGTCGCCACTAGGCTCGAGGTGCTGGTGCCCACAGCAGCAGTTTTGATCGCCTCGTTGAAGGTGAAGCCCGCCCCGAGCATCAAGGCGCTGGTGGTTGTGCCACTCAAGAACCCTAAAAAGCGTGAAAAGCTGCTGATGAGTGAGGCGCGGTCGGTCGTGCGCATATAGTCTTTGCGCATCTGCGCACTGCGCTGATCGGTGTATTCAGTCTCTTTTGTTTGGTTCTCACCCATGGAGTTCATTATAATCCTTGGTAGTGGCCAGTATTATGAATTTTTTATGACAATTGCCGGCCTCGAGAAGCCCCTGCGCAGCCATTATGGATGGAGTGAATAAGCATTCGTGATAATGGGGCGTCGCCCTCACCCGGATTTCCTGAGTGCTGCTCAAGTGCGCCGCTTGGAACGCCGATCTCTCCCGCGGGGGAGGTGCCGCCGTGGCCTGGTTCATGCGATAAGTCCAATCCTTGTGGATAAGTGCCGGTTTGCCTTGGTTTATGTGGGACCATCTAGTACAATTTTTCAGAAGAAAAACACCGGCGCTGCCACAGCGTCATTGCGAGGCCCTCTTAAGGCCGAAGCAATCCAGGCCCTTGGCTGCGTACTAAAGGTTATTGTCTCGCAGACGCTCGACGCTGGATTGCTTCGCTTACGCTCGCAATGACGGAGCAAGCGTCGCCGCAAGCGACTAACGAACCACGAACCACGAGCACCCCATGAGCAACAACATCGCCGAAATTCTCCCCATCTCGATTGAAGAGGAAATGCGGAAGTCCTACCTCGATTACGCCATGAGCGTGATCGTCAGCCGCGCAATCCCCGATGTGCGCGATGGGCTCAAGCCCGTCCACCGCCGCATTTTGTTTGGCATGCTCGAGCTTGGGGTGGAATACAACAAGCCCTACAAAAAATCGGCGCGTATTGTGGGTGACGTGATGGGTAAATACCACCC
>CAZZCK010000062.1:2240-8174 GCA_964652475.1 uncultured Azospirillum sp. | reverse complement strand
GGGATTGGGGATGAGGGCTGAGGCGGTGTCGGTGGGGACTGGTGCCCCTTATGCACCCCAGTCCCCCGTGCGCGGTCACTTTGCCTGAGTGCGACGGACCAACGGAGCATCGGGCAGCGGAGTATCGGATACTTTTTGGCTATCTCTTCGACCCTAGCCCCCAATCCCCCGCTTGCGCTGGCGGCGCGCATGGGCTATCCATCTGGCGAAGGATATCACGATGCCGATGACCCGTCGCCGCTTCCTCACATTCGCCGCCTTGGGCGCGGGGGTGCTGGCTAGCCCGGGGTTGGCGGCATCGGCACTCAAAAAAAACACCCCATCCACCCCCGCTAACGAGGCCACCATGACCCAGTTCACCCTGCCGCCACTGCCCTACGCGAAGGACGCGCTCGCCCCCCATATTTCGGCGCAAACGTTCGATTTTCACCATGGCAAGCACCACAATGCCTATGTCGTGAAGCTCAACGAGCTGGTCGCTGGGACGGAGTTTGCAAACGCCTCGCTCGAGGAAATCATCCTGGCCTCGGCCAAAGATGCCAGCAAAGCGGCCCTGTTCAACAACGCCGCGCAGCACTGGAACCATAGCTTTTTCTGGCATTGCCTGAAACCCAACGGGGGCGGCAAACCATCGGGCGAGCTGGCCAAAAAAATCGATAGTGATTTAGGCGGCTACGACAAATTCGCGGCGGATTTCAAGGCGGCAGCACTCGCCCAATTCGGCTCGGGCTGGGCATGGCTGGTGAAGGACGCCTCGGGCAAACTGAAAATCACCAAAACCGCGAATGCCGATTTGCCGCTCGCGCATGGCGAAACGGCCATTCTCACCTGCGATGTGTGGGAGCATGCCTATTACCTCGATTTCCAGAACCGCCGCCCGGATTTCGTGCAGACGGTGCTTGATAAGCTCATCAACTGGGAATTCGCCGCGGCGAACTTTGCGGGGCAACAGTTTAAGGTAGCGGCTTAGTATTTGATTACCTGAGTTTGGTCTCCTGACCAAACTCAGGTGCAGCTCTGCTGGCTGACGGCTCGCTCGCCCAGCTCGCTAACCCGGCACCATCAACGCCGCGGCCACGCGCCGCCCTTCGCCCAGCAAAATATTGAAGGTGCGGCAGGCCGCGCCCGTATCCATGGTCTCCACGCCCACGCCGCGTTCCTTAAGTGCACGGCGCAGCGCGGGCGGGATCATTTCATGGCGGTTGCCGGTGCCGATGATGAGGAGCTCGATATAGCCCGCTTCGCTTGCGGCACCATCACTGGCGACTGGCGACCGGCGACCGGCGAGGAAAATTGGTGTCATCGCCTCAATGCTCAATTCCCCACCCCATGCCAGCGTTTGACCGGGCAGCACCAGCACATGGGTGTCGTAGCTCGCCTGGCCAATGCGAAAGCCGGTGGGGCCGTACGATCGCACCAGCGGTGCGCCGGAACCAAGCGGTGGCATGATGTCGTGCATCCAACCTCTCCGTGAGTGGTGGGTAGTCAGTAGTGAATGGTAAAGGCACAACGGATGACACTACTCACCACCCACTATTCACCACTCACAGCAAATCTAAATCGGTATTCGCTTTGGCTTCGTACGCCTGGCCCAGAACACAATCAGCATGCGGCAGAACAGCACCGAGGCAAACATCGAGCTTAGAATGCCGATGGTGAGTGTGACGGCAAAACCCTTGACCGCACCGGCACCAAGCGCGAACAGCAGCCCCGCAGCAATCAGTGTCGTTAGGTTCGAGTCGAAAATGGTGCCGAATGCGAGCTTGAAGCCGGATTCGATCGCGGCGATCGGGCTTTTGCCGTAGCGCAATTCGTCACGGATACGCTCGAAAATCAGCACGTTTGCATCCACCCCCATGCCCATGGTGAGCACAATACCGGCGATCCCCGGCAGCGTGAGCGTTGCTTGAATCAGCGACATTGCCCCAATCACGGTGATGAGATGCACGGCGAGGCCAAGATTTGCGAACAGACCAAACAAGCCGTAGGAAGCGAACATAAACACAATCACCAGGCCAATGCCAAGAATACCCGCGAGCGTGCCGGCGTTGATGGAATCCTGCCCGAGGCTTGGGCCGACCGAGCGTTCCTCGATGATGTTAAGCGGTGCAGGTAGCGCTCCGGCGCGCAGCAAAATCGCCAGCTCGTTGGCCGATTCGGTGGTGAAGCCGCCCTCGATAATGCCGCGCCCACCCAAAATCGCGGAGCGGATCACCGGCGCGGTGATGACTTTATTATCGAGCACAATGGCGAAGCGCCGGCCAATATTGCTTTGCGTGATATCACCAAATTTTTGCGCCCCCAGCGTGTTGAATTGAAACTCCACCACCGGCAGATTTTCGGAAAACGAGGCGTTGGCGTTGGTTAGGTGCTCGCCCCCGAGCGCAACCTGGCTATAGACCGCGTAGTGCGTGGGGTAGCCCGCGCGCTCCTCGCTCGGCGCTTTATCCGAAGGTAGTACGATCGTATCCGAAGGGATTAAATTGCGCGCGATGGCATCCGCCGAGATATCCTCGTTGACCAAATGAAAGGTCATTTTCGCGGTTTTGCCAAGCAGCGCTTTCAGCTGCGCCGGATCAGCCAAACCGGGCACTTGTACCACAATGCGGTTGGTGCCCTGGCGCTGGACGATTGGCTCTTTCGTGCCGGTTTCATTGACGCGGCGATTGACAATCTCGATCGATTGTTCGAGCAGCCGCAGTTGCAGCGCACTGAGTTTTTTATCTTCATAGAAAAGCCGTGTCAGCCCGTTTTTTTCTTCGACCGTAAGGTCGGGGTCGGTTTTGGCAAATAGCTCGCTAAGCTTCACATCCGCCCCGACAGTTTCCGGGCGAATGCGTACACTGACTTCCTCGCCGCTGGCGCGTAAATCGGTGTAGCCAACTTTGGCCTTACGCAGCGATTCACGCAATGCATCGCGCGTGTTGACAAAATGCTCGCGCTTATAGGCAGCAAAATCGAGCTCGAGCAGTAAATGCGAGCCACCGCGCAAATCGAGCCCCAGCGGCATGGTATTGTTGGGCAGGAAATTCGGCAATTTCGCGCGTAGCGATTCGTTGAGCGCATTGGGCAGGGCAGTGAGGATAAAAAAACCGGTGATGAGCATCACCATCACGGTTTTCCAACGTGGGAAATCGAGCATAATTACCTTATCTTAGGAATGAGCGACGGCTTTTTTCTTCGTCTTGAGTTTTACCGGCTTGGCGATGGCGAGTTTGGTCACATCCGCGCGGGGTTTGCTTGCGATCGCGTCGATGCAGCCAATCGCGGCGAGGTTAATGATATCCGCCACGGTTGCGTTCATGTTCACAATCTGCACCGGTTTTTCAAGCCCCACCAGCACGGGGCCAACCACGGTGCCGACCCCCAATTCCTCGAGCATGTTGGCCGAAATATGCGCCGAATGCAGCGCCGGCATGACCAGCACGTTGGCCGGGCCGGAGAGGCGACAGAATGGGTAAAGCGCCATCAGCTCCGCGTTCAAGGCCACATCCGCCGACATTTCACCGTCATACTCGAAATCGATATCGGTGCGTGCGTTCAAAATCTCGACCGCGTCGCGGATGCGCTTCGATTTCTCCTTCATCGGGTTACCGAAATTGGAGTAGGAAAGTAGCGCAACGCGCGGCTCATGCCCCATTTGCTGGACAATGCGTGCCGTGCGCACCGCAATATCGGCCAGCTCTTTTTCGCTTGGCAATTCCTGCACCGCAGTGTCGGAAATAAAGACGGTGCGGTTTTTACTGACCAGCATCGAAATGCCGAACAGAAATTGGCCGGGCTTGGTGTCGATGACGCGGCTGACATTTTCAAGCGCGCGGTAATAATTGCGCGTCAGTCCGGTGATGACCACATCGCCATGGCCGGCAGCAATCATGCAGCTGGCGAAAATATTGCGATCGTTTTTCACCATACGCTCGACATCGCGGGCGAGGAAGCCTTTGCGGGCAAGCTTGCCGTAGAGATAGTCGATATACTGGCCCAAATGGCTGCTGACCGCGGCGTTGACGATCTCAAGGTCGTCGGCGTTTTTAATACCAAGGCGACCAATCGTTTGACGAATGCGATCGGGCCGACCAACGAGGATGGGGTGGCCATAGCCATTATCGCGCCAATGGATGGCGGCGCGAATGACTTTTTCTTCCTCACCTTCAGCGAAGATCACCCGTTGTGGGTTCTGGCGCACCGCGTCGAAAATATTGGCCATGCTGTTGGCAGCAGGGTCGAGTCGTGCGGAAAGCTCGCGCTTATATTCATTGAAATCGGTAATCGGTTTGCGCGCAACGCCCGATTCCATCGCCGCGCGGGCGACCGCGACCGGAATGGTGGTGATGAGCCGTGGGTCGAACGGGGTGGGGATGATATATTCCGGTCCGTATTTCATTTCACGGCCCGAATACACAGCGAGCACTTCATCGGGCACATCGGCGCGGGCGAGTTCGGCGATCGCTTCGGCGGCGGCGACTTTCATCTCGACGTTGATTTCGCGCGCACGTACATCGAGGGCGCCGCGGAAAATATAGGGGAAACCCATGACGTTATTGACCTGGTTGTGATAATCCGAGCGGCCGGTGGCGATGATGGCGTCTTTGCGCACTTCGAGCACTTCCTCGGGCATGATCTCGGGGATCGGGTTCGCCATCGCGAAAATGATGGGGTTTTTGGCCATGCTTTTCACATGCTCTTTCGTGATCGCCCCGGCGGCGGAAAGGCCCAAAAACACATCGGCGCCTTCCATCGCTTCCGTGAGCGTGCGTTTTTTGGTCGGCACTGCATGCGCGGATTTCCACTGGTTCATGCTGGCGTCGTTGCGGCCTTGATAAATCACGCCGGACTTATCGCACAGCAGCACGTTCTCGTGTTTCACGCCCATATGCTTGAGCAGCTCGATGCAGGCAATCCCCGCCGAACCGGCACCGTTCGCCACCACCTTGAGGTCGCTGATCTCGCGGCCGGTGATATGCGCGGCGTTGATAATGCCCGCAGCGGTGACAATCGCGGTGCCGTGCTGATCGTCGTGGAAGACGGGAATATCGCACAGTTCTTTCAGGCGTTGCTCGATGATAAAGCAATCCGGCGCGCCGATATCTTCAAGGTTGATGCCGCCGAAGGTGACCGAAATCGCGCGCACGGTCTCGATGATTTTCTCAACATCCTTTGAATCCACCTCGATATCGATCGAGTCAATATCCGCAAAGCGTTTGAAGAGGATCGATTTACCCTCCATCACCGGCTTACTGGCGAGCGCACCAAGGTCACCCAGGCCCAGCACTGCCGTACCGTTGCTGATCACGGCGACCAGGTTGCCCTTGCTGGTATAATCATAGGCGGCGTCTTTGTTCTCGTGAATTTTGATGCAGGGCACCGCCACCCCAGGGGAATAGCCAAGCGCAAGGTCGCGCTGGGTGATCAGCGGTTTGGTGGGGGTGATGGAGATTTTACCGGGCTGCCCCGAGGAGTGGTAAAGCAGGGCTTCTTCGTCGGTAATCTTCATGTTTTCACTGGCCATTCTATCGTCCTTGCAGTAATTATTTGGTTATATTTTATTGATGCTCGATCGTTTGGGCGTCATTGCGAGGCGGCTTTTGGGGCCGCCGCGGCAATCCATCTTCTTCCCCTTAAACTGGATTGCTTCGCTTACGCTCGCAATGACGCTCATAGAGAGAGCGATGTTTTACCAGGAAGCAGCATGTCATCCGCCATCAAGGCCGCAAGCATAGTGAGAGATTTGCAAACGACAAGCGCTAATGCTGTGTGCGCTGCGTCAAATTTACCGAAAGATGTCACGCCCTCGATGCGCCAGTTTTTCGAGGTGAAAGCCCGCCACCCGGATTGTTTGCTCTTTTACCGCATGGGCGATTTTTACGAATTATTTTTCGACGATGCCATCACCGCAAGCGCCATCCTCGATATTGCCCTCACCAAACGTGGCAA
>CAZZCK010000062.1:0-2140 GCA_964652475.1 uncultured Azospirillum sp. | reverse complement strand
CGCAACCCTGGTTTGCGGAATGGCGCGAGCATTGCAGCATTCGCCCGGATATCCACTTCACCGCAAGCGGCGGTGAGCACCGCTTAACCACGCATTACAAGGTGCAATCCGCCACCAGCTTTGGCGAATTTTTGCCGCTCGAATTTGCTGCCTGCGGCGCGCTGATCGATTATGTCGCACTCACCCAGCTGGATGCCAGCGCGCGTCTCGATGCCCCCAAACGCGAATCGTTAAGTGAATTTTTGCAGATGGACGGGGCAACGCGCCGTAATTTAGAACTCACGCAAACCCTATCGGGTAGCCGTAAAGGCAGTTTGCTCCACGCGATTGATGCAACGGTCACCGCCGCTGGCAGCCGCATGCTGGCGCAGTGGCTGGCCTCGCCGTTATGCGATAGCGTGCGCATCAACGCGCGGCAAGACGCGGTCGCCTGGGCGTTTCATAACGATATGCCGCGTGATCATCTGCGCCGTCATTTCAAAGCGATTGCGGATATGGAGCGCGCGGTCGGGCGCTTGGCGCTTGGGCGAGGTGGCCCGCGCGATTTGTTATTGCTCGCCACCAGCCTCACCCAAACCAATGTCCTTCATGAACAATTACGCACGCTCGAAATCCCGGCCCTGCTGCGTGATGCCCGCGATACACTCACCGGTCATCATGCGCTTGCCGAACAGCTGACGGCGGCGATGAAGCCCGAAGTCGGCATGTTCGCCCGTGACGGCAATTTTATTGCCGATGGTTTCCGCGCCGATCTCGATGAATATCGGCGGCTGCGCGATGAGAGCAAGCGCGTGATCGCGGCGATGGAAGGCAAGTTGAAAGAGGCGACGGGGATTCCATCCCTCAAAATCAAACATAACAATGTGCTGGGCTACTTCATCGAAATTACGCCGATGCATGAGAAAAAAGTCCCCATCGAGTTTATTCATCGCCAGGGGTTGGCCGGGGCGCTGCGTTATTCCACGCCGGAGCTGAACGATACCGCGCTTAAAATCGAGCAAGCGGCCGACCGTGCGCTCAAACTCGAGTTGCAATTGTTCGATGAATTACGCGCCGAGGTGCTCAATCGCGGCAAGGAGATTGTCGCCGCCGCCCGCGCCTTGGCGCTGATCGATGCGACCAGCGCACTGGCCGAGCTGGCGCGCGCCGGCAATTGGGTGCGCCCGAGCATTAGCAGCACGCGTGAATTCACTGTCACCGCCGGTCGTCACCCGGTGGTCGAAGCCGCACTGCGCCGCAATCACGAGGAATTTATTGCGAATGATTGCTGTTTAGGTGAAGGGGTGCCTGGTGCCTGGTGCTTAGTGCCTGGTGAAGCAGAGCAAATGATAGATGCTGATAAAGCGGTTGCGGTGGCATCCTTACCAAGCACTAGGCACCAGGCACCAGGCACCCCTTTCTTACTGCTCATCACCGGCCCTAACATGGGCGGGAAATCGACGTTTCTGCGCCAGCAGGCGATCCTTACTATCCTCGCGCAGATGGGCAGTTTTCTGCCCGCAAAGGCGGCCAGCATTGGCCTGGTCGATAAATTATTTTGCCGGGTAGGGGCGGCGGATGACCTCGCGCGCGGCCAATCCACCTTCATGGTCGAGATGGTCGAAACCGCGAGCATCCTGCATCAGGCGACGGATCAATCCTTGGTGGTGCTCGATGAAATTGGCCGGGGCACCGCCACCTATGACGGGGTGAGTATTGCCTGGGCGGTGGCCGAGCATTTGCACAATGTCACCCGCTGCCGCGCCCTGTTTGCCACGCATTACCACGAGCTGACGGCGCTGGCGCAAACCCTGCCGCGCCTCAAAAATTACCATGCGACGGCGAAGGAGCATCACGGTCGCCTGATTTTCCTGCACACCATACGCGAAGGCTTCGCCGATAAATCCTACGGCATTCACGTCGCCGCCCTCGCGGGCTTACCCAAACCCGTCCTCACCCGTGCGCGCGAACTGCTCAGCACGCTCGAATCCGGCCACAGCCTCACCGAATCGATCGCGCAGCAGGCAAGCTTGCCACTATTTGCGAGTGTTGCTGCCCCCGCAACGCCCACCCCGCCAGCGCCACCACCCACGCAAACTATCAGCACCAACCCCGCCCATGAGGCACTTGTTGCGCGCCTGATGCAACTCGATGTCGATGG
>CAZZCK010000061.1:3005-8796 GCA_964652475.1 uncultured Azospirillum sp. | reverse complement strand
TCAAAATCATCGAGACACAAAGCAAGCTCGATAAATACCTTCTCGATATCCAGGCATAATATTATGAAAATACCAGGCAGCGATCTTATAAATAAATTAGCCGAAAAGATAGCGCGTGCTAGGGGTAAAACTCACGTTACTCGCTACACTCCGGTTGGCGAGGAAGCGGAGCAAATAAAAAGACGCATGGCAGAAAATATAAAAGATGCAGAGGTCTTTGAAGGTTTTTTTGATGGCGACACTCCAGCCTCTAGTGGTAGGTGGTGTGACAGAATCAAGGAAGCGATTCAAACAAGAACCGGAATTAGTTTTAGAGATTAAGGTTACTGGCTAAATCACTCCCAATCCATTGTAGTTTCTCCGGTTGTAAGTATCCAGGCGTAAGCGCCTGCTCCCAGTGTTTGCGGTGTCTGGCCTTGCGCTGTAGAGGCAGGCTTGGTGCAATACCTATCACGCGGACCTTTCTTGGGGCTGGTACGACTGGCGATCAAGCGCGCGAGCCTCGAACCAATCTCAAAACTGGACAATTGCGTTGCCTTGTGATATATTATGAAGGCTTCATAAGGGAGTTTCTATGGCACAAGCGCAACCTATCACCGTCAGCCTTCCCCCCGAAATGGCCGCGATGGTGCGCCAGACGGTCGAGGACGGCGCATATAGTTCAGTCAGCGAAGTCGTGCGCGAGGCACTGCGCGACTGGTCGCGTAAGCAATCCGCCGAGCATCAAGAATTACAGGAATTGCGCGCGCTGCTGCAAGAAGCGATCGATAGCGGCCCCGGCGAGGCTGGCAGCACGGTATTTGCACGGCTACGCGCGCGCTATTCCGAGTAAGCCACCGCATGGCTTTTCGGGTAACAGCGCTTGCGGAACGAGACCTTGCCGACATCGGCGATTACATCGCGCTGGAAAACCGCCCCCGCGCCGCAAGCTTTATCGCCGAAATCGAAGCCCGCTTTGCTGAGATCGCAACCCGCCCGAACATTTATCGGTTGCGTGACGAAGTGCTGCCCGATATTCGTGCCGCCAATCATGGCCGCTACCTGATCTATTTTCGCTTAGAGGCAAATGGTGACGTGGTGTTTATGCGTGTATTGCACAGCGCCCGCGATCAGGCAGGAACGCTAGCGGGTAAGGGAGAAAACCAATGACTGAAACGTTAGAAAAAACCGAGACCAAGAGTTTTGCCGCGGAAACATCGCGTGTGCTGCATCTGATGATTAATGCGCTCTATACCAACCGCGACATTTTTCTGCGCGAGCTGATCAGCAATGCCTCGGACGCGTGCGATAAGCTGCGTTATGCTGCGTTGACCAATGACGGTTTGCTAGGCGATGCGCCGGAGCTTGCGATTCGTATTGCGTTTGATGAAAAAGCAAAAACCATCACCATCACCGATACCGGCATTGGCATGAACCGGGAGGATCTGATCGCGAACCTTGGCACCATTGCAAAATCCGGTACCAGCGAATTTTTAAGCCAGCTTTCCGGCGATGCAACGAAGGATGTCAACCTCATTGGCCAGTTTGGGGTGGGGTTTTATTCCGGCTTCATGGTTGCGGATACAATGGTGGTCACCAGCCGAAAAGCGGGCGAGGATCAGGCCTGGCAGTGGGAATCCGACGGCCAGGGCAGCTATACGGTGCAAGCGGTTACCCGCGATGACGCTGCGTTACCGCGCGGCACTTCCATCACATTGCATATGAAAAAAGACGCGAAAGACTATCTCGATCGCCATCGGTTGGGACATATTGTCGGTACCTATTCGGATCATATCGGCTTTCCCATTACCCTGATGGATGCGGACGGTGTCACCCACACGCTCAACGATGCGGGCGCAATCTGGACGCGGCCCAAAGGTGAGGTGAGTGACGAGCAGCATCAGGAATTTTACCGACATATCGCCCACAGCCCCGAGAAACCTTGGGCGGTGATGCATAATCATGCCGAGGGCAAAGTCGAATATACGAGTTTGCTGTATGTACCCGGCCTCAAGCCGTTTGACCTGTTTCACCCCGAGCGCCGGGCGCGGGTGAAGCTTTATGTAAAACGCGTGTTCATTACCGATGAGGGGGTCGAGCTGGTGCCGCCGTACCTGCGCTTTTTGCGCGGGGTGGTCGATTCGGCGGATTTACCGCTCAATATCAGCCGCGAGACGCTGCAAAAGTCTGCCGTGCTCGATAAAATTCGTGATTCGATTACGAGCCGGGTGCTGACGGACCTCAAGAAACGCGCCGAGAAAGACCCGGCTGATTATAAAAAATTCTGGGAAAATTTTGGTGCCGCACTTAAGGAAGGTTTGTGCGAGGCCAATTCCCCACGCGAGAAAATCCTCGATGCCTGCCGGTTTTATTCGACGTATCGTCATCCCGGGCTTGTCCCGGGATCCCCATCCGAAAGCGCCACTAAACAAGGAGATCCCGGTATTGCTAACGCAAACCGGGATGACAGCCTGACTTCACTTACCGACTACAAAGCCCGCATGCGCGAGGGGCAGGAGGCGATCTATTTCTTGACCGGCGATTCGCTCGCCATGCTTCAAGCCAGCCCGCAGATTGAGGGCTTCATCCAACGCGGAATCGAGGTGCTGCTCCTCACCGATCATGTTGATGATTTCTGGCCGAATGTAACGCAAAAATACGCTGATCTACCATTTCGTTCGGTGACCAAAGCCGGGGCCGACCTTGATAAATTCCCGCTCGAGGGTGAAGAAAATAACAGCGAAGCGACGGACAAAAACGATGCCAACATCACCGCCTTATGCAGCGCCATGAAAACACTGTTTGGCGATGCGGTGAGCGATGTGCGCACCACCCGAAAACTGGCCGAAACGCCGATTTGCTTAGGCGTCGCCGAGGGGGCGATGGATATGCGGATGGAGCGGTTTTTGGCCGAGCATAAGCAACTACCCAAACGTGCGGCCAAGCTGCTTGAAATCAACCCCACCCATCCGGTGATTGTTCAGCTTGCAAGGCAGTTTTCTACATCCAACCCCGAATCCCGAATCCCGAATCCCGAAACGGCGGATGCGCTATGGCTTTTGTTCGACCAAGCACTGATTGCGCAGGGTGAGCCAGTGGTGGACGCTGCCGCCTTCGCCCGACGCTTATCGGCATTTCTCGGCAAAGGGTTGGCGGCGTAAAGGGATCGGTGCAAGCGTTCAGGCCGCCGCTATCGGCGTAAGCGCAAGCCCAAAGCGTGCGCTGACTTCACGTAAAATGGCGTGCTGTACGGTGTGTGCATCGGACGTGGCGTCGATGGTGACAATACGTTTGGGGTCATGCGCTGCACGCTGCAAAAAACCGGCGCGCAAGGTTTCATGAAACGCGAGTGTCATCTGTTCGAAGCGCGACTCGGCAAGCGTGCCGCGTTTCTCGGCACGACGAAGGCCAATGCTTGGTGGCAGGTCGAGCAGCAAGGTTAAATCGGGTGCGGTATTGCCAAATAGCTGACGATAAAGCTGGTCGAGCCAATCGGTGCCGACTTGCTTGGCAATACCTTGATAGATGTAGGTCGAGTCGTAAAATCGGTCGCACAATACCCAGGCGCCGCGGGCCAATGCCGGCTCAATCACCGTGGCGAGGTGGTCATAACGCGCGGCCATGAACAATAATGATTCGGTGGTCGGGTGCCAGGCATCCGCCGCGCCGCTGACCACCAGTGCGCGAATCGCTTCCGCGCCCGGTGACCCGCCCGGTTCGCGGGTGGTGACCACCTCGATGCCGGCCTGGGTGAAGGCGCTGGCGAGGTGCTTCACCTGCGTCGATTTTCCGGCCCCCTCGCCGCCTTCAAGCGTGATGAAGCGACCGCGTTTCACGGCTACAACCCAAGCCTGCGGCCTACGCGCCCGATGAAGGATAGCGCTTGCGTATCGCTTGCCGCAATCACGGCAACTTCGCGCGTTGTCCCATCGGTATGGGTGATGGTAAGGGTGCCAACCTGCTGGCCCTTGGTAATGGGTGCAATCAGCGGCGATGTATAATTCACCGTGGCCTTGACCCCGGCTTGCCCGGTTTTGGGAATGGTGACGATCACCGGTTCGTTCAGCGTGAGCGGCATCGTGCGCAGCGCCCCCATCCAGACCGGTGCCTCGATGATGGCTTCACCCGCGCGAAACGCCGTCACGTTTTTGAAATTCGCAAAGCCCCATTTCAGCAAGGCTTCGCCTTCCTGGGCACGTGTTACTTCCGAATCCAACCCGTTGATCACCAGCACCAGGCGCCGCCCGGATGCGGGATCTTTCGCCGAAAGGGTGATGCCATAACCCGCCGCTTCGGTATGACCGGTTTTTAACCCATCCACCACCAGCGAGGGATTGCCAAGCAGCAGGTTGCGATTAAACTGGCGAATGCCGTGATAGACGAATTCGCGCTCCGAAAAATAATGATAATATTCCGGAAAATCCTTGATGAGTCGGCTCGCCAGTACGGCAAGGTCTTTGGCCGTCATCGTGTGCTCGGGGTGAGGCCAGCCACTCGCATCGGTGAAATGGCTCGCCGTCATGCCAATCGCCTTGGCCGTGTCGTTCATCTGTTTCGCGAATGCGTCCTCGGAGCCGGCGATCCCTTCCGCCACCACCACACAGGCATCGTTGCCGGATTGAATGGCAATGCCACGAATTAAATCCTCCAGCCCGATCTGACCACCGAGCGGCACAAACATTTTGCTGCCTTGCATGCGCCAGGCTTTTTCACTGACCGTGAATTGGCTCGACAGCGTCAGCGATTGCTCCTTCAGTTTCGAGAAAATCAGGTAAAGCGTCATCATTTTGGTCATCGATGACGGGTACATTTTCTGCTCACCGGCTTTATTGGCGAGCACACTGCCGGTATCCGCATCCATCAAATAGATATGGCTGGCGGCCGAGGAATAGGTACTACCATCGCGCGTGATCACTGGCATGGCGGCGGCACTGGTGCGCAAGCTCAGGTCAAGCCCAGCTTCCTCGGTGCTTACCGCTGCCGGTGAGGGTGGCTTGCTGACGGGCGCTGCGGCAATGCTTGCATTGGCCACCAGCAGGATAGCCATCGCCATTGGCCAGAATTTATGCATCATAGAAACTCCTGATCCAGATTAGGGAAATGGGATTTATTCTTTAACGATTCGTGCTTCGGCCCCCGCCGCTTCGACGCGAGCAAGCGCTTGCTCGCTGGCTTCACTCGTGCTGTAGGGGCCCATGCGTACATGGAAAAGCTGCTTACCATCCGCCGTTGTTTTTTTGATGAGCGACAAGCCGTCAATCGTTGCGTATTTTTCCATCAAGCGCTCGGCATTCGCCTGGTTGGAAAACGCACCGAGCTGCACGTATTGCTTACCCGACAATACGCTCGCGGGCCTGGCAACGCTAGGCTGAACAGGCTCGGAAGATTCCTCGAGCGCGGCAAACGGCGAGTCCGTTTGCGTGGGGACAGCAGCGCTTGCGGGTGGCGCCAGATCGCTTGCCGTCACATCCGCCACCGGAGCGGATTCATTGGTTTCATTACTGATCGCACGATGGCTCACCGCCGCGGCGGAGGATTGATCCCAGTAGCTTGGCGAACGGCTGGCGACGCGCAGTGAATCGGAGTCATCTCCTGCAATCACTTCACTGGCCAGATCAATCGATTTTGGTTCGCGCCCTTGCGCCAGCAACTCGGCAAAGCGCTCGGATTCGTGCTCCATATATTCCACCCGCACCTTGCCGACACCGGAGCGCACCAGGCCAATTTTTTCGGCCGCCGCACGGCTTAGATCGATGATGCGGCTATGGGCAAATGGCCCGCGATCATTGATGCGCACATAGACATATTTACC
>CAZZCK010000061.1:0-2905 GCA_964652475.1 uncultured Azospirillum sp. | reverse complement strand
GCATAAAAATAGATGGCGTCGTATCATGATTCATCTCCGATCGCTTCGGCCAAGCTGCCCACGGCGGTCGCAAAATAACGCGAACGATTCCATTGCAGCAATGCTTTGAAATTACTGGTTACCAAAGTTGCCGCATTTTCGGCTTCGTCTTCCTTGCTGAGATAAATGGCATAGAGAATGCGTGGCCCACCAGGGGTGATGGGCGCATAATCCCCACCGCTACTGAGGACAAACCCGCGCTTGCCCCAATATTCCGCACTCCGCCCATGCTCGAGGCTGGTTTCGCTTTTTTTGAAATCATCCGGTGTGGCGCAGGGTTCAAGCACGTCCAGCTGGTCGTTCCAATTGAGGGCCTGCAAATAGCTGGCGATTGAGGCCAACATATCCGGTGTGGAGCTCCAGATATCGCGATGGCCATCGCCGTCGCCATCCGCTGCGTAGCGCAGATAGGTCGAGGGCATGAATTGCGAGCCACCCATCGCCCCGGCCCACGAGCCTTCGAGCGTTTCGCTGGTGACGCCTTCCGCCTCGAGAATTTTAAGGGCCGCGATCAACTCGCCACGGAAGAAATCCGCCCGACGGCCTTCGTAAGCCAGTGTCGCCAGCGAACGGATCACCGAAAAATTACCCTGATTATTACCGTAATCCGACTCAATCGCCCATAGCGCGACAATGTATTTCGGTTGCACCCCATAGCGCTCGCTAAGCGTTTTAAGCAGCCCCGCATGCTCGCGCATCATCTCACGACCTTTATTTACGCGCCGATCATTGATCGTATTGTTTAAATAGCGGTCGAGCGTAATTTTATTTTCCGGCTGCTTGCGATCGAGCGCAATCACCTGCTCGTCGAGCTCAAGATCAGCAAGGGCGGGCTTGAATACCTCCGGTGCGATCCCCTCTCGCCGCGCCTGATCTTTCACCCCGACAAGCCAGGCCTTAAACGAAGGCTGACCATTTGATTTTGCCTCTACACTCACGCCAAACGTCAGCATCACCAAGAGGCCGAGCAGTAAAAAATTCCGACGTTGCATGATGGATCCATCAATCAAGGTGAACAGCAAGGCGCATGAGCGATCCCCACTGCGGCAAGGAAAATCATGCATAGCGTATGGTTTTTCGATCGTCATTCAAAATGCTTACTGATAGGTTCGTTGTGGAAAACATGGAACCACGCCCCGCACCCATTCGCATTTTTATCGATCACGCCCATGATGCGGCGTTGCTCGCAATCCGCCAGCACCTGCCCGCCGCGCATTACATGCTGGTATGCGACGAAAACACCTGGGCCGCCGCAGGGCAGGCGCTCAATGGCTTACTCACCACTAGCGGATCAACGCCAGCACGCATCACAGTGCATCTACTCAGTGCGCCCGTACGCGCAACCGTGGCCAACGCCGACATCCTCGCCCAGCATGTTGCCGACAGTCGCCCCGAGGCGCTGATTGCCGTCGGCTCGGGCACGATCAATGATCTATGTAAATATGCCGCGTTCACCCACCAACTGCCCTACGCCGTGCTCGCCGCTGCCGCCTCGATGAACGGCTACACCGCCGCCAACGCCAGCCTCGAGGAGCATGGCACCAAACGCTCGTTCGCCGCCCGCCCGCCGGTGATGGTACTGGTCGATCGGGCGATCCTCGATGCAGCGCCCAAGCGCCTCACCCGCGCCGGAATTGGTGACACGCTGTGCCGCACGACCGTCGAAGCGGATATGCTGATGAGCCACCTGCTGCTTGGCACCCCCTACCCGCGCCCAATATTCGACCAGCTACGCGGCCATGAAGCGCACCTCATGCTCGGTCATATGCATGCAAAAGCCGATGATAAGCGCATGATGGAAGCGCTCATCGCCGCCCTGCTCGATGCGGGCGACGCGATGACCGCCCATGGTAGTAGCGCAGTCGCAAGCCAAGGCGAGCATATGATCGCGCACACGCTCGAGCTCAAATATGGCCCCGAGTTGCGCGACCTGCTGCATGGTGAAATGATCGCCATCACCAGCATGACGATGAGCTTACTGCAGCACCGCGTGCTACTCAGCATGCCTGTGGTGAAGCCGATGCCGGTGGCGATCGACCAATTCATCCGCTTATTTGGCCGTGAACATGGCGAGGCACTGGCCGCGACTTACGCCAAAAAACTCCTGAGCGAGGAACAGGCCGAAGCAATCAACACAAATATCCGCGCCCATTGGCCCGAAATGAAAGCGCGGCTCGCCGAAATCATGGTGCCCACCACCACGCTCGAGCGGGCGCTGATCCATAGTGGCATCCGTACCAAAATTGCGCAAGTGGGCCTCGCCGAAGAGCGCTACCGCTTCGCCACCAGCTACGCCTACCTTACGCGCGAACGCTTCACCTTCCTCGATCTGGCGGCGATGAACGCCAAGCGGGTGAGTTGAAACAGGCATTAGGGATTGGTTGTTCGTCCTTCGTTATCCGTTGTTCGTGATTTCTCAGTCTTCAGACGCAACGTCTCTCTGGCGTGTCACCCCGTCTTCATGACGGGGTCTGCGCACGTACACAACGAATAACGAACAACGGATAACGGACCCCTACCTTCCGCTACCCGCGCCCACGATACGGCTGCACACCTTGATCGGGTAGCCACAGGCCCTTGGGTGGCTCGCCGGTTTGGTAGAATACATCGATCGGCATGCCGCCGCGCGGATACCAATAGCCGCCGATGCGCAGCCAGCTTGGCTCCATCAGCTCCACCAGGCGTTTGGCGATGCCGACCGTGCAGGCCTCATGAAAATCACCATGGTTGCGAAAGCTGTGGAGGAATAATTTGAGCGATTTACTCTCGACCATCCAGGCGCGTGGCACGTAATCGATCACCAAATGCGCAAAATCCGGCTGGCCCGTCACCGGGCAGAGCGAGGTGAACTCCGGCGCGGTGAAGC
>CAZZCK010000060.1:0-8920 GCA_964652475.1 uncultured Azospirillum sp. | reverse complement strand
CCTTCTCACCCCTTCGCCTAATGCGCAGGGGTAGCCGGTGGTGATGCCGGTGCGGCCTCAGCCGGGGCTTCAAGCGGTGGTTTCAATGCGTTTTCCTGACCCGAGATATCGCCGGTTGGCGTCGCGCCATCGGGCATGATGATATGCGCCCCGCGCAGCATAAGAATGCTCACCCGCCGATTTTTTGGCCCGCGCGGCTCGCTCGGCGTAAATAACTCCCGATCCGCCAGACCCATGACTTTTTTGGTGCGCTCGGGCTCAACACCGCTGCGTTGCAAATACCGCCGCGCCGATTGGGCCCGGTCGGCGGATAGCTCCCAGTTCGTGTAATCCGCCTTGCCACTTTCCGCTGGCGAAGCATCGGTATGGCCGGAAATCGACATGAAATTCGGCATTTTTTTGATGAATTCTGCCATGCGAGTCAGAATCGTCTGGGCATGGATGGTCATCACCGCCGAACCGCGCTCATACATGGCGAATTTATCGCTATCGGTGATGTCGATGCGCAAGCCCTCCGGCGTTTGCTGGATGGCGATATTCTCAGCATATTGCTGTAACTGCGCGTCCTGGGCGATGGCTTGCTGCACCGCTGCCTCGCTGGCTTTGAATAAATTGTCATCGGCGTCGGATTCCTCTTTGGCTGGGCTGCTGGGGTTATCCGCCACCGTCCCGCTCGGTGTTTGACCCGAGACCAACCCCGGTGCCGATTTATTACTTTTGGCGATGCCTTCGGTACTCGCCGCCGTGCCGCCCTCAAAGCCGATCCCCTGGCTGTCCTTGATGCCTTGCGTCGGCGTAAAATATTCCGACAATCCGGCCAGCGTTTCCTTCGAGGCGCTCGATAACAGCCATAGCAGCAGGAAAAATGCCATCATCGCGGTTACGAAATCGGCATAGGCCACTTTCCAGGCGCCGCCATGATGGCCATGGCCGCCCTTTTTGATTTTTTTGATGATAATCGGCCGTTTGCCGTCGTCTTTGCCCGCCATCGCTCACCCCTAGCCTGGGGCTGGTAGTGCGGAGAGAATCGGCTCCATTTCCGAGAATTTCGGCTGGTAGAGCGTCGGGATGTTGCCGCGCCCAATCTCGACCGATACTTGCGGCGCGTTGCCCTGCATATGGGCGACGAGTACGGCCTTGATGATGAGGTAAAACTGGTGATCCTGGTCGATCGTCTGGTTCAGTTTCGAAGCAATCGGGCCGAGAAACCCGTATGCCAGGAATACCCCAAGGAAGGTGCCGACCAGCGCGCCGCCGATCAACCCGCCGAGGATTTCCACCGGCTCGCTGATGCTGCCCATGGTTTTAATCACACCGAGCACTGCCGCCACGATCCCTAGGGCCGGCACCCCATCCGCCATCGATTGAATCGAATGCGCGGGCGCGGCCAACTCGTGGTGATGCTTTTCGAGCTGCTTTTCCATCATGTCTTCGAGCTGGTGCGGGTCTTCGAAATTCATCGTCACCATGCGCAGTGTATCGCAGATGAAATCGACCGCGAAATGGTCATGCACAATTTTCGGATACTGGCTGAAAATCGAGGATGATTCGGGGTTTTCGATATGTTGCTCGAGTGCGACCATGCCTTTCGTGCGCACCAGTTTAAGAATCAGAAACAACAAACATAGCAGGTCTTTATAGTCCTGCGCTTTCCAGCTTGGGCCTTTGAATGATTTGCCGACCCCCTTGAGTGAGGCCTTGATCACGCTGCCTTTATTGGCGATTAAAAACGCGCCGACGGCAGCGCCACCAATGGCCATAAACTCGTGGGGCGCGGCATGCACGATAATCGCAAATTTACCACCCGCAAGCACATAGCTGCCAAAGACCATGGCAAAAACAACGACGATTCCGATAATTCCAAGCATACACCACCTTGACGCGTGTTACTGTAGCGCAATTTACCCGATTCGCATGCCCATTCCAGCGCAATCACCACTGAGGCGACGAGTTTATCGCCGCTGTTGCATGCACGTCACGCGTGAGGCAGGCCGGGTTCAGTCAACCATGCGCCAGGGATCATACAGCCCGGGCATGCCGATGATGGTTTCCAGATCACAATATGCCCGGTCCAGCTCCTCGATCAAATTCGGATCCCGCAAATCCGTTAGGGCCAGCCGGTCGCGGTAATGACGTTCCACCCAGGCGACCAGCTGCCGGTCACGCTCGGGGGTAAATACAATGCCAGGATGTATATTCGCTTCTTGTTCCGGGGTCATAATGATTCGTAGGCGTAAGCAGGCCGGACCACCCCCATTGCGCATGCTTTCCCGCACGTCAAGGTAGTATTCTTGATCGAGCATGCCTTCGTGTTTCAGGCGGTGGATAACTTTTTCAACACCCGCATGATTCTTGCACTCAAAGGGCAAAATGATGACTTTTTTTCTACCCGGAATTTCCAACAACTCTGAGTTGAATAAATAGGTTTTTATCGCCTCAGCAAGGGGCAACTCATTAGCAGAAATTTCACTCATGCACAGTGCGGAATGATTGGAGAGCCATTTCTTGAGCATTTGGCGATCGATTTCAGTGAACGCTTGTTCATGAACGATCAGGTTTTCGCCCACACTCATCGCAATCACATCGTTATGGAATACACCCTGGTCAATCGCCTCGGGTGCTTGCTGCAGATAGAGCGTCTGATGGGGGGATACGCCATGGGTTCTGGCGATCGTTTCGCTCGCCAAGCGGCTTTGACGCGGGTGATAATTTTTAGGCTTATCCAAACAATTATCCCCAAAGCCATAAACAAAGATATTAAATCCATTCTTTAAGTTATTATGTTTTAATCGTATATGATTAGCTGCCCCCTCATCACTGAGGTTTAGCGTTGGAGCCAAATAATTATGCACATTAAAAAATAATGGATTATGAAAAATTTTGGTGAGTAGATGGTAACTAAAATCGGCCTCGATATGGCGGTGCAGATGGCTCAGTAAATTGGCCGGTGTGAGATGTAATTTCCCATCTAAACTATCCTCGGATGGGGTGATGGTTGCAGCATTCGCCGCCCACATGGCCGAGGCGGAATAGATGGTCGCCAAAAGATGCGGTGCCTGTTGATAGGCAGCCTCAACGATCGCCGCGTTGGAGCCTGAAAACCCTAGGGCGCGTAGCTGGCGCAAATGCGGCCGGTAATGCGGCGGGAAAAAGGCCTGGGGCACGCCAAGGTTGTGCACAAAACGCATTTTCTCGAGGCCTTGCAGCGCCGCCGCCCGTGGATTTGAGATTGCCCCCGCATTGGTCGCCGAGGCATGATTCCCGGTGGCCAGACCGGCATAATTATGGCTGGGGCCGACCAATCCATCGAACTGCCATTCGCGCGCTAGCATGCTCTATCCTAAGGTGATTCCGGGTGGAAGCTGGGCGGGCAATGCGAGGTGATCAACCGCAATTGAGGCAACGGGATAGGCACAATAATCCGCTGCATAATACCCAGCCGGGCGGTGATTGCCACTGATACCCACCCCGCCAAACGGCCCCGCCCCCGAGGCACCGGTGGTTTGCCGATTCCAGTTCACCAGACCGGCCCGTAACTGCCGGCTAACCTGTTGAAATATTGCATCACTATCGCATAATACCGCGGCGCTTAACCCAAAGCGCGTGGCGTTGGCAATGGCCACTGCTTCCTCGAGCGTTTCGGGGCGATAAAGCTGCAATAACGGGCCAAAATATTCCTCATCCGGAACGTTTTTAATGCCGGTCATATCGATGATCGCTGGCGTCACGAAGGGTAGGTTTTCATGCAGTTGCCGCATGCGCAAAACTACCTTACCACCTAATTTCTCAAGATTTTCCTGCGCTGCGAGCAACCGCTTAGCTTCTGTCAGCGAAATCACCGGCCCCATGAACGGGGCGGGCTCGCTGTCATACGCGCCAATGGTGAGATTCTGTGCCACCACCAATAATTGGGCGATGAAAGCCTCGCGCCCTGCCCAGGCCGGGATAATTAAACGCCGTGCACAGGTGCAGCGCTGGCCGGTGCCGGTGAAGGCCGAAAGAATGGTTTCAACCACCGCCGCTTTAATATCTCTAACCTCATGGACAATCAGTGGATTATTGCCACCCATCTCGAGCGCGAGAATGATTTCGGGACGCCCCGCGAGCTGGGCATGAATCGCTTTGCCCGTCGCTGATGAGCCTGTGAATAAAATACCATCGACCGCCGCTTTCGACAGCGCAATACCCGTCTCGCGCTCGCCTTGAACTAAATTCAATACGCCCGCTGGCAGCCCCGCCTTATGCCATTGTTTTACCATCCATTCTGCCACCATCGGCGTCTGCTCGCTGGGCTTGAAGACAATGGTATTTCCGGCAAGTAACGCTGGCATAATATGGCCATTGGGCAGATGCGCCGGGAAATTATACGGCCCATAGACCGCCATCACGCCGTGCGGGTGATGACGCAGCACCGCATTGCCGACCGGTGAAGCCTTTGTTTTACTGCCCGTACGCTCGTTGTAAGCCTCGGCGGCATAGGTCAACTTCGCCATCACCGCCGCCGCTTCGGATTTCGCGTCCCACAGCGCCTTACCGGTTTCTTGCGCAATGGCCAGCGTAAGCGCCTCTTGTTCTTTGTTAATCAATGCCTTAAATGACTCACACACCGCCAAGCGCTCGGCATACGGGCGCGCCGCCCAGGCCGGAAAGGCCGCACGCGCCGCCGCGACCGCCTGATTGACGATCGCCGCATCCGCCGCCTTCCCCTGCCAGAGGATTTTACCCGTCGCGGGATTTGTGGAATCAAAGGAATGGCTTCCCTCATTGATCCATAACCCATTGATATAGTGCATAAATGCTCCGAATTTAAAACGCAGTGGTCAAATAGGGTAGTAACGCAGCATATCGCCCAAATTGACACCGGCTCGGCGCGCCAGGCGCGGTGAAATCGCCACTTCGCCGCCGGGAAGTAATTTTAGCCGCCCCACGGCGCAGCGAAACCCCAAAAATTGATCATTCGTGACCATAAATTTGTCTGTTTCTTCGGATAATTCCGAAATCGAAACAATCTTCGCATGCTTGGAATTTTTGATCACATCGATCGATGAGCGCTCGGCGATCATGGTTGGCCCGCCATCGAAAATATCGACATAGCCGGTATATTTGAATCCCTGCCGCTCGAGCATGGCTTTGGCCGGTTCCGAGGCAGAATTCACCTCCCCCACCACCTGACGCGCCGATTTTGGCAGTAAATTCAGATAAATCGGGTATTTCGGCATGAGGTCATTGATGAACTGATTGCCCTGGGTGGCATTAATATAGTCCGCCTTGGCGAAGCTCATTTCGAAGAATTTTTTGGGTAATGCATTGTAAAATGGCGCATTGCCATCGACATCATGCACACCCCGCATTTCCGCAATTACCTGATCGGAAAAATACTGCGGGAAGGCCGCCATGAACATAAAACGCGAGAGCGACATCATTTTACCCAGCCGGTCGCGCCGGTAGGGGGGCTGCAAAAACAGCGAGCCGACTTCGGTCGCCCCGGTCAAATCATTCGTCACCTGCAGCATGGTTTGCTTTGAAAAAATATCGAGCTGGGTGGAAACTTGGGTGATCGTGGTGAGTTTATAGGAGTAAAACGGCTGGCTGAGGCCAATATGCGCCTTAATGCCGCAGGTTCCGGCGATATGGCCGGCATTATCCGCGTCTTCGAGCACAAAAAAGAAGCTTTCCTGGCCTGATTTGGGGTAATTTCCGGCGAAACTGGCGACGGATGCTTCAATTTTATCGCGCAATACCCCAGCATCCGGCGGCAGCGAGGTCATCCCAAACCCGGCCTGACGGGCAATATCGAGCACGGCCTCATGGTCATCAAGTCTGGCGGGACGAAGGAACATGCACGCACCTCATCAATGAATTCGTTGCAGCTTACAGGGCTTAAGCCGTTGACTCAAGTGGCAGTAAGGCATCAGTCGCACGAGTCGATGAGAATGGCATTATCCATTCGCTGCATGAGTATATATCCCCAATGCCGCCTTAAACCGCTTCAGCCCCTCGGCCATCTCGGCTTGCGTAATCGTCAGTGGCGGCAAAAAGCGCATGACGTTCGGCCCCGCGACCAGCACCAGTACGCCCGCTTTGCGCGCGAGTTCGGAGATATCGCCGGATTTGCCCGCATGCGCGGCGATGAGTTCGGCGCCAATCATCAGCCCACGGCCACGGATTTCCTTGAACAGGCCCATCTCGGCGTTGATGGCGGCAAGGCCTGCACGCAATTGCTCGCCGCGTTCGGCCACGTTCAGCAACACATCCTGCCGGGCGAGCTTGGTGACCGAGGCCAGCGCCACCGCCGACATCACCGGGTTGCCGCCAAAGGTGGTGCCGTGCGTGCCGAATTGCAGCACCTCCGCCGCTTTGCCACCGACCAGCATCGCCCCAATCGGCAAGCCGCCGCCGAGCGCTTTGGCCAGTGTCACCACGTCGGGGATCACACTATCCTGACAATGGGCAAACAGCGAACCGGTGCGACCCATGCCGGCCTGAATTTCATCCACCACCAAGAGCGCGCCGACTTTATCGCATAAGCCACGCAGATGCTGCAAAAAGCCGGGTTTTGCTGGCATTACCCCGCCCTCGCCCTGCACCGGCTCGACAAAGATCGCGCAGGTATTGGCATCAACCAGCGCCTCGATCGCGGCTTCATCGTTGAACTTTTCGCAATAGATGAAACCCGTCGGCATCGGCTCGAAGCCGATATGGTATTTCGGCTGCGCGGTGAGCGTCACCGTCGCCAGCGTGCGGCCATGGAACGAGCCATTGAAGCTGATGATGTTGCGCGCGCTCGGCGGCTTGCCCTGATCCGCCGCGTATTTGCGCACCAGCTTAATGGCGGCTTCGTTGGCTTCCGCCCCTGAATTACACAGAAACACTTTTTGCGCAAAGCAGGAGAACTCAACCAGTTTTTCCGCCAAACGAATCGGCGGCTCGGTGAAGAAGATATTGCTCGTATGCCAGAGCTTGCGTGACTGGGCGTCGAGTGCCGCCAGCAAATCCGGGTCCTGGTGGCCGAGGCTGCACACCGCAATCCCCGCACCGAGATCGACATAATCCTTGCCGTCGAGATCCCACACCATGCTGCCTTTGCCATGATCGAGAATCATCTCGCGCGGCTTGTAGTTGGGCACATAATATTTGCGGCCCTTAGCGACGAGTTCTGCCGAAAGCGCGCCGAGATTGTGGGTTGGGGGGGGAAGTTGGGACATAAAACCGTGGGTGGTGAGTAGTAAATGATGAGTTTGTCTCTTCTAACGTAAATCGAAGGTTATGCTAAGAGAAATATACGACTATTTACCACGCACCATTCACTATTCACGATGCTGTCACTTCACCTCCTCATCCATGGCCGTTTACAAGGTGTAGGATACCGGGCGTGGGCAGAAGAAATACCTGAGGGTTTTGTAAAGCGTGAAACGGTTAGATATACTTTTTGTATAATCGTCATGATTTCGTAATAATTTACTGTTATGTTAATTTAGTCTAATCTGGATAGAGGAGTGTTCCATGGATTCACATAAAACCTTCTTAAAAGTTGAAGCCGTCGACATTGGAAAATTTGATATGCCATCTAGAAGCCACGTTAGTGCCATTGGCCATACGCTATACTATTTGCCCAATGCGAGTAATGACGTGCTCTCTGCATTGAACGCCAAAGGCATTCATACTGAAATATATAGCGATGATCAGCGCCCAAACGTGCTGACCAATACGGCAGCATGTCTACCGATTGGAGAGGATCGTTATAGCGTTTATATGATGGCCGATGATTTGGTAAAACTTGGTGCAACCCCTTCACAGGCTCATGGCATTCAGCTTACTGCAAAACATTCTGTTCCCTTATCGTATACAGTCGATTTAGCTGCCTAACCAAACACCCGCACGAAACTTTCTTTAAGCGCCGCATCCACCGCGTCCATCGTCGCATCCACCCCGAGCGCCGCAAGCGATGTTACGCCAAACTCACGGATGCCGCAGGGGACGATGCCCGCATAATGGGATAAATCCGGGTTCACATTGATGGCGATGCCGTGGCTCGTTACCCATTTTTGTACACGCACGCCGAGGGCTGCGATCTTTTTCTCGGGATTCAGGATTCGGGATTCAGGATTCGGGAAAGTGGTTTCCGTCTGCACTTTACGATTATTTTCCAGTCGAGCTGCCGTGCTTTCTTTCTTCCCTGAATCCTGAATCCCGAATCCTGAATGCTCCTCCACCCATACCCCCACACGCCCTTCGCGGGTAAACCCCTCGACGCCAAACTGCGCGAGCGTGAGGATAATCCACTGCTCGAGCTGCTTCACATACGCGCGCAAATCCGGCTCGGTGCCTTGCGCAGCGGCGCGTTTCTTGAGGTCGAGCATGAGGTACACCACCCGCTGGCCGGGGCCGTGATAGGTCACTTGCCCCCCGCGCCCGGTTTCAAATACAGGAAGTTGTTGAATTCCTCCCCCCAACGGGGGGAGGTTAGGTGGGGGGCTACCAGAAAGTAACCGCTCTGAATCAGCCCCCCTCCCAGCCTCCCCCCGTTGGGGGGAGGAGCTAAGCACATCCTCCGCCTTGGCGCTGGTGCCAAGCGTATAGATCGGCGGGTGCTCGACCAGCCAAACCAGTTCCTCGGCTTCACCGCGCTGAATGGCAGCCACCCGCGCCGCCATTGCCGCAAGCGCTTCGGGGTAATCCGTCAAGCCCGGTGTGTTTTTCCATTCCATCCGCCCGTTTTATACATGAGACACGCGCGGGCGAAAGCATGAAACGCGCGAACTGCCGCATCCGTTCGATTAAAGGTTGCACTGCTTGTAAACATTTGCTAACCCGCACCTCCTAGCTGGATGGTGTGCGACCATGGCGGAATTGGTAGACGCACTACCTTGAGGTGGTAGCGGGGTGACCCGTGGAAGTTCGAGTCTTCTTGGTCGCACCA
>CAZZCK010000059.1:0-8996 GCA_964652475.1 uncultured Azospirillum sp. | reverse complement strand
CGAATGCCGGGATCTCCAGCAATATGCCTGGATTTATTTCGGGAGATCCCGGGACGAGCCCGGGATGACGAGTTTCTCCAATGCGCACCGAACTGTTTGATTTTCATTTACCCGAGGGCCGCATTGCGCATGCGCCGGCGAGCCCCCGTGATGCAGCAAAATTACTACATGTGGGCGAAACACTTACCGATACGATCGTCCGCGATTTACCCAATCTACTCAATCCCGGTGATGTGCTGGTGATGAACGACAGCCGCGTTATTCCTGCGCGGTTATTTGCGGATGTAAATGGCAAACAAATTGAAGTGCTGCTGCACCAGCCGATCGCAAACACCATGGCCTGGCAAGCCTTTGCGCGCCCGGCCAAGAAGCTCAAAAAAGGCATGGTGCTGATGTTCGCGGATGGATTTAGCGCCAGTGTGCGCGGGCGCAGCGACGATGGCGCTCAGGTGTTGATCGAGTTTCCCTATCAGCCCGAAGAGCTATTTCAAAAGCTGCACGCCCATGGCCATGTACCGCTGCCGCCCTATATCGAACGCGCCGATACGGCGGCGGATAAAACCAGTTACCAAACCATCTATGCCCGCGCGGATGGTTCGGTCGCGGCACCGACGGCGGGGCTACATTTCACGCCCGAGCTTGTGGCCGCACTCGATGCGCGTGGCGTGAAACGTGCCTATGTGACGCTGCATGTGGGCGCGGGCACCTTTCAGCCGGTGAAGGTCGAGGATACAAGCGAACATATCATGCATCGCGAGCCGATCGAGATTGGGCAAGCGGCGTGCGACATCATCAACACCGCCCGCGCGAATGGCGGCAAGGTGGTGGCAGTGGGCACCACCAGCTTGCGTATTTTAGAATCGGTGGCGGCGGAGGATGGAACATTATCGCCGTTCATCGGCGACACCGGTATTTTCATCACCCCCGGCTACCAGTTCAAAATCGTCGATCGGCTGATGACCAACTTCCATTTGCCAAAATCGTCGCTCTTTATGCTAGTCAGCGCCTTTGCAGGCCTCGATAAAATGCACGCGGCCTATGCGCACGCGATTGCGAACGGTTATCGGTTTTATTCTTATGGCGATACGAGTGTGCTGGAGCGGGCTGAGCCCTCACCCTAAAATCGCTAGCGATTTTAGACCTCTCCCAAGGGAGAGGTTCCCCGCGCGGCTTCTATGGCAATAAAATTCAAGCGATCATGTTTTTTATGAACGGTGCAGCGCGTCTAACCTCTCCCAAGGGAGAGGTTTGAATTTGTACTTCACAAATTCAGGGTGAGGGCATACCACTCACCATCCACTATTCACCACCCACCACTCACAAAAATATGACACTTACCTTCATCATCTCGGCCACTGACGGCCACGCCCGCTTGGGCACGCTTGCCACCAAGCATGGCGAGATTCGCACGCCCGCATTTATGCCGGTGGGCACGGCGGCAACGGTGAAGGCCATGCACCCCGAGGCGGTGGCGCAAACGGGTGCCGATATTTTGCTTGGCAATACCTACCACCTCATGCTGCGCCCCACGGCGGAGCGCATTGCGCGGTTGGGTGGCCTGCATACATTCATGAACTGGGATAAGCCGATTCTCACTGATTCGGGCGGGTTTCAGGTGATGTCGCTCGCGGCACTGCGCAAGATGACGGAGCATGCGGTGACGTTTCAATCGCATATCGATGGCAGCAAGCACGAGCTTTCGCCCGAGCGCTCGATGGAAATTCAGCATCTGCTCGGCTCCACCATCACCATGGTGCTCGATGAGTGCACACCGTTCCCCGCGACGGAGGATGTGGCGCGCGCGAGCATGGAAATGTCGATGCGTTGGGCACAGCGCAGTAAGGATGCCTTCGTGAAACGTGAGGGCTATGGCCTCTTTGGCATTGTGCAAGGCAGCACCTATGAGCCATTGCGCTTGCGCTCGGCCGAGGCGCTTGCGGCCATTGGCTTTGATGGCTATGCGATTGGTGGCCTTGCGGTAGGCGAGGGGCAGCGCGAAATGTTCCGCGTGCTCGATTTCACCGTGCCGGAAACACCATCGGATAAGCCGCGCTATTTGATGGGCGTGGGCAAGCCCGATGATATTTTAGGGGCGGTGATGCGTGGGGTGGATATGTTCGACTGCGTGATCCCCACCCGCTCGGGGCGCAATGCGCGCGCCTATACCAGCAGGGGCGAAATCAATTTGCGCAATGCCCGCCATGCCGATGACCACCGCCCGCTTGCCCCCGATACGAACTCGCCCATCAACCGCTATAGCCGCGCCTATTTGCACCATCTGTTCAAGGCGGATGAGATGCTGGGGCCGATGCTGCTCACCCAACATAACCTGCATTATTATCAGGAATTGATGGCAGGGATTCGTGCAGCGATTGCCGCAGGTCAGCTTGAAAGCCACGCACATGCATTACGTACGGGCTGGAAAAGTGGCGATTTCGCGCCGCTTTAAGCCTCGTCCATAAAAACTGCGGCGACTGCTTGACAAAGCTCGGATAATCCGTAGATTCGCCCTTCTTTTTACCAACGCACCGACTGTGAGCCGGTAGCTCAGTTGGTAGAGCATTCGACTTTTAATCGAATGGTCGCGGGTTCGAGTCCCGCCCGGCTCACCACTACTAAAAAGGCCACCCCCTCAAGGGTGGCCTTTTTAGTAGTGGTTGCAATGGTTTGGCTCGAACCCAAGGGTTCGATTATTTCATTAGCGAGTAAAACGAGCTTAGGAAATAACACGAGGGGCCTTGCCCGAGAAAGTCCCGCCCGGCTCACCAAGTCCCAGCCTAGGTTTCCTAGTGTTGGGGCTTTCTAAGGTTAGACACTTTTTTTGCCTAGGTTAGGCATTTTCTTGCAAGGAATATTCAATGGGTTACCGCGTCTCAGCCACAAAAACAGTAGTATTATCTTGCAGGTAAGGATGGTTTTTGCTACTATACATGTGTGAAGTATTTAGAGGGCGGAACGGCCACCCGCCGCACCAGCAATGGTAAAGTAGGAAGCTTAGGCTTTTGAAGAGATGAAGATTGGCACCTTCCTAAATACTGAAAAAGGTACCGAGAAATCGGTGCCTTTTTTATTTGAACTTTTTGATTGTTCCCTTCGTAAGTCGCTTATGTAAGTCGACAGAATCTATTAAGTAGGCGCTTGCCACCATAGGCTTACAATAGAAAGCACGCTCATCTCTGATTTTTACTGCGACCAATAAAGGGCCAGCAGCTGTGCGCTTTATAAGCTCTATGTTGTAATGGTGCATGTGTGACTTACCTACAAAGTCAGGCTGTATAATGGTGTCGTCTAAATTTACACTCACGGCACTAAATGACTCAGGGTGCTTCTTCCTAATTTTCTTCCATAGAACAGAATGAACTGTCACTTCATTGTGCTCAATCTCAACTTGCAAAAGTTGGTTGATTTTTTCGAAAGGCAAACTTGATACTTTGTAAGTTTTTTGTGGCATGATTCAAAGTCTACTTCATAGCTACCTACAATCAACATGAAAGGTTAGACAAACGCCTTGCAACCTATTGAGTAATCATTACGGGTTAGACAAATTAGAAACATCTAACAATATGAAATATATAATCTGTGAGTGGACTTTTAATCGAATGGTCGCGGGTTCGAGTCCCGCCCGGCTCACCACTACCAAAAAGGCCACCCCCTCAAGGGTGGCCTTTTTGGTAGTGGTTGCAATGGTTTGGCTCGAACCCAAAGGTTCGATTTCGTAATACACACAAAGGTTGCGTGCACCATTGGTTTTTGTTAGGAACAACACCATGAGCGCGACGATTGGCACCAAACTGCACACCTGGATGTACGGCAAATTCATTGGCCGCGACGCATTCGGCAACCGCTATTTCGAGAGTAAGCGCGCGAAGGCCGGTCAAAAAAAACGCCGTTGGGTGATTTATGAGGGCATCGCAGAAGCCTCGAAAGTCCCGGCGGAGTGGCATGGCTGGCTGCATTACACGCTCGATGCGCCCTTGTCGGAAACGCGGCGTCAGGGCTGGTTAAAGCCGCATCAACCCAACCTCACCGGCACCACCGGGCGTTATTTACCCAAAGGCCATATCAGCAAGGGTGGCGTGCGCGCCAGTGCCGCTGCCGATTACGAGCCCTGGACGCCGCGCTAACTGCGCGCAACTTTTTCTAAGCCTTTTTGCTCAACGGATGTTTGCTCGTCATCACCTCAGTGAGGCGCGCATGGGCCACATGGGTATAAATCTGCGTCGTCGCAATATCGGCATGGCCGAGCAATTCCTGAATCACGCGTAAATCCGCCCCGCCTTCGAGCAAGTGGGTGGCGAAGGAATGGCGCAGCGTGTGCGGCGAACAGCGGTTAGGGTCGATGCCCGCCTTAGCGCACAGCCCCTTCAAGGCGACGGCAAACTTATGGCGGGTGAGGTGCCCTTCGCGCGTGGCATGGCCGCGCTTTAAGCGATCGGGGAACAGCCAGGGGCTATCGCTGTTGGTGGGCAGGAAATGATCGCGCACGGTGAGGTAACGCTCAAGGGCCTGCACAGCGCCCGCATGCAGCGGCACCAGGCGATCCTTCGCGCCCTTACCGGTGATGATGAAAAACGGCTGCAGTTGCGTGCGCTTCTTGGGGTCACGCGTCAGGTGCTGCATCGTCAGGGTCACCATTTCGCTCACCCGCATGCCCGAGGCGTAGAGAATCTCCATCAGCGCGTTGAGGCGGATGCCGCCGAGGCTTGTATCGGCAGCGGTGATGGCGATCAGCCGCGCCACCTCCTCGACGCTGAGTAGTTTGGGAAGTTTGCGCGTGCGGCGTGGGCCGGGCACCAGCAGCACGGGATTATCCTCGACGATACGCTCGCTGATAAGAAATTTGAACCATTGGGTGAGGCAGGAACGTCGGCGCGCGAGGGTGGCCGGGGCCATCGCCCGGGCGCTGCAATCGGCGAGATAATCGCGGATATGGGGGTAGCCGATGGTTTCCATCGCGAGGGATTCGCGCCGTGCATAGTCAAAAAAATCGGCGAGGTCGCGCTGATAAGCGGCGCAGGTCGCGCGCGCCACGCCACGACTGGCAAGTAACATCTCCATAAACGCATCACGCCACCCAAGCCATGAAGCCGGGGTGGCGTGTGTCGTTTCAGTCATCAAAGCGGATGCTTAGTGTGCAGCCGCTGGAGCAGCCGGAGCCGCTGCTGGTGCAGCCGCCGGAGCAGCTGGGGTCGTTATCGAAACACCACCTTCAGGGCTGGTGTTATAGGAAACACCGGGCGTGTTAATCGAAACGCCGCCTTCAGGGCTGGTGGTCACGGTCGTATCGGGGGTGGTAATGTTAACCCCGCCTTCGGGCGTGGTGGTGACAGCGGTGCCAGCCGCAGCATCTGCTGCCGGAGCTGCCGCGCCGACCGCAGCATCCACTGCCGTCGATACGGCTTCAGGGGTGGTTGCGCCATCGACCGCGACCGGAACTTCGGTGCTGATAGCTTCTTGGGTGGGCGCCGAGCTAC
The DNA here is from genome assembly GCA_964652475.1 of uncultured Azospirillum sp. Classification (GTDB taxonomy): domain Bacteria; phylum Pseudomonadota; class Alphaproteobacteria; order Rickettsiales; family UBA3002; genus QFOX01. Next base: position 3,522 of record CAZZCK010000059.1, on the reverse strand, counting down.
CGCCGGTGACCGCGACAGCAACCGCTGCAACCACGGCGACAGCAGCCAAAATGATAACAAGATTTTTGTTTTTTGCAGGGGTAGTCATAAAGCCTCATACAGGGTAATGGTTGATGATTGCATTCTATGGCAAAGCCGCTACCCTTGTGCTCTGTTCAAACGCATGAGTCAACCCCTTATTGCCATGCAACTATGTGAAACGGTGAGTAAAATCATGGACAAAGCAGTGGCACATTCCGCCAGTTGGCGTGACCGGCCGGTGGTGCTGATTGGCCTGATGGGGGCGGGGAAATCGACCATCGGGCGGCGCTTGGCCAAGCAGATTGGCTGGGATTTCATCGACTCCGACGAGGAGATCGAAGCGGCGGCGGGATGCCGGATTGCCGATATTTTCAGCATGCATGGCGAGGCCATTTTCCGTGATCTTGAACTGCGGGTCATCACCCGGTTGCTTGGCGAAGCGCCGATGGTGCTCGCCACTGGCGGCGGTGCGTGGATTCAGCCGGGCGTGCGCCAAGTCATTCAGCAGCACGCAACCTCGGTATGGCTACGCGCCGAGGTCGGCGTGCTGACCGATCGGGTGAGCCGCCGCAACCATCGCCCGCTGCTCGAAACCGGCGATAAGCGGACGATTCTTGAACGGCTGATGGAGGAACGTTACCCACTCTATGCGCAAGCCGATCTTGTGGTCGACTCGAGCGATGGGCCGCATGAGCGGGTGGTCGAGCGGGTGATTGCGGCGCTCGAAGCGCGTGGCGGTGCCGCATGAGTAACCCGATGACGCTGGAAGTAGCGCTCGCCGATCGCCGCTACCCGATCCTGGTTGGGGCGGGCTTGCTGGCGGATGCGGCGCAGTATATCGCCCCACATTTGGCCAGCCCGCGGGTCATCATCATCACCGATACAACCGTCGGGCCGCTTTATGCCCCGCGCGTGGTCGATGGCTTGCGCGCCGCGCATATAACCGTCGATTGCCTCACGGTTGCTGCCGGTGAGGATAGTAAACGCATGGCCACCTTCGCCTGGCTAATGGAAGCGCTGCTCGCGCTTACGCCGGATCGTAAAACCACCATCATTGCGCTGGGTGGTGGGGTCGTCGGTGATTTGGCGGGCTTTGCGGCGAGTGTATTGCTGCGCGGGGTGCCCTTCATCCAGCTGCCAACAACCTTGCTGGCGCAGGTCGATAGCTCGGTCGGTGGTAAAACCGCCGTCAATGCGACAGCGGGGAAAAACCTGATCGGTAGTTTTTATCAGCCCAAGCGGGTGCTCGCCGATAGCGATGCGCTCAAAACATTGCCGGCGCGTGAGATGCGCGCGGGCTATGCCGAAATCATCAAATATGGCCTGATCATGGATGGCGAATTTTACCGCTGGTGCCTGAATAATGGTGCGGCCTTACTTGCGGGGGATCGGGCAGTGATTGAGCAGGCGGTGCTTGCCTCCTGCCGCATGAAAGCCCAGGTCGTCGCGGCCGATGAGCGCGAGGCCGACCAGCGCGCGCTGCTTAATTTTGGCCATACCTTCGCCCATGCGCTTGAAGCCGAAACCGGCTTTGGCGAGAGGCTGCTGCATGGCGAGGCGGTGGCGATCGGTATGGTCATGGCCTGCCGCTTATCCGCGCGCATGGGCTTGATCGGCGCGGATATCGAAGCCGAACTCGCCGCGCATTTCAAGCAGCTGGGCATGATGGCGCATATCGGGGATGTCGGCCATAGCTGGGATGCAGCGGCGATCGCGAGCCATTTCGCTGCCGATAAAAAAGCCGAGCAGAATGCGCTGACGTTTATTGTGCTCGATGTGATCGGCAAAGCGCGGGTGGCCAAAGGGGTCGACCCGGCGTTGGCATATGATGTGGTGGCGTCCTATCTGTGATAATCGGTGGAACACTAACTTATTGCGCGTACTGAAACTGCCTACAGATTCTGTCATTGCGAGCAACGCGAAGCAATCCAGTTTGGTTGAAGAAAAGGAAGAAGAATTTTTGCCCTAAATCTCTTTCTTTTTATCTTTCAGCTGGATTGCTTCGCTTTGCTCGCAATGACGATGGGGCGAGTGATAAGCCTATCAGCCTGTTGCATAACAGTAGCTGAACAGTTTAAACCGTAGGTGATGAATATGTATTCAACCCAAAGGTCTGACGATGGAACTGATTGATATTAGCATCTCCCTCATTGCGATTGGTATATGCGTCATTATTTCGGCATTTTTTGCCGGGGCCGAAACGGCGGTGACGGGCATGTCGCAATCGCGCCTGTTTCAGTTGATGCAAGAGGGCAACCCGCGCGCGCGCAAAATCGGTGATCTGCTCAAGGATAAAGAGGCGCTGATCGGCTCGTTGCTGCTGGGTAACAGCGCGGTGCATATTCTCGGATCGGCACTGGCCACCAGCCTTGCGATCAAGCTCTGGGGTGAGGGCGGGGTGTTTTACGCCTCGGCGATCATGACCGTGGTGGTGGTGACGTTTGGCGAAGTGCTGCCCAAGACCTATGCCATTTTGAACAGCGAGCGGGTGACCCTCGCAGTGAGCTATTTTTTGTGGGGTGTCTGTTGGATATTGCGCCCGTTCACGAAGGTGATTCAGTGGATCGATTACCCGTTTTTACGTATGCTCGGGGTGCATGATGGCCTTCATAAATCACTGGTCTCCGCCACCGACGCCATCCGCGGCGCGATCGATATGCACCACCATGAGGGCGATGTTGGAAAAGATGACCGCGACATGCTCGCCAGCATCCTCGATTTAAGCACGCGCACGGTCGAGGAGATCATGATTCACCGCTCGCAGGTCGAAAGCATCGACCTGGGCCTTGACCCTGAGACCATCATCGCCCAGGCGATCGCGAGCAACCATAGCCGCATCCCACTATGGAAGGACCACCCGGAAAACATCATCGGGGTGCTTTATTTCAAAGACCTGCTGCGCCTGGTGCGGACGCAGAAAATCGGCATCACCCGCGAGATGATCCGCCGCATTGCGCATAAGCCCTGGTTCGTACCCGAGACCACCATGCTCGACCAGCAGCTGGATGCATTTCGTGAACAGCGCAAGCATTTCGCCTGCGTCGTCGATGAATACGGCGCGTGGCTTGGGGTGGTGACCTTAGAAGATATCATCGAGGAAATCGTCGGCGAGATCGAGGACGAGCACGACCCGCTGGTGATCGCCGAGATTATGCCTTACGGCGAGCATGCCCATAAAATCGCCGGCACTGTCACCATCCGCGATGTCAACCGCGCGCTCGATTGGGATCTGCCCGACGAGCACGCCACCACCATCGCCGGCCTCGTGCTGCATGAGGCGCGGGTGATTCCCGATGTGGGGGCGGTGTTCGAGTTTTACGGCTACCGCATAACCATCGCCGAGCGCCGCGCGAATCAGATCACGCAGCTACTGGTCGAGCGCCTGGCCGATAGCTACGACGATGCGCAGGAGTAGGAGACAGGATTCGGCATTCAGCATTCGGGATTCAGGGGAAGGAAAAAGATTAGGAGCACGAAGGGGACACGATATCGGGCGGGTCG
>CAZZCK010000058.1:7904-9317 GCA_964652475.1 uncultured Azospirillum sp. | reverse complement strand
AGCGGCGTGTGGCAGTTCAAAATCCACGCCAGTTCCGCATGCATGGTGACGGCGGATTGGGGGAAGAGGGCGCTCTTTTTCGGGTCAATGCCGCAGGCAATGAAAGCGGCGGCGGTTTCGCGCGTGTTGCGGGTGAGGTCGGCTGGGTTTTGCGGCACGGTAATGGCGTGCAAATCCGCCATCATGAACAGGCATTCGTGGGTGTCCTGCATCGGCACCCAGTTTTTAATCGCCCCCAAGTAATTGCCCAAATGCAAATTGCCCGTGGGCTGAACGCCCGATAGCACGCGTGGTTTGCTCATGTGATTCTCCGTTGCCCATGCTTTTAGCGAGCCGTACGGCATTTGTCATCTCTTGTTGGGGGCAAGGAGAGGGCGTGAGAACAGCGCCTAGGTTTTATCCTCATCGCAATAGAGCGAACCGGCGACGGCGTAGCTATCATGCGGCATGTCGCTGAGGATAATGCGGATTTTATGCGGCGGCGCGCCGAGCACCTCGTTCACCGTTTCGGTGAGGCGCTTGACCAGCAGCCGCTTTTTCTCGATATCGCGGCCAGCAAGCATATGGACCTGGATGATGGGCATAGAGTCTCCTTTAGTTTCCTCACGCGTAATGGATTATGCAAGGCTTTGCAAGCACCTGGCTGGAACTGTGCGCAACGAAGGGGCTGTGGGCATTGCGGTCAAAAAACAAACCCCACCATCCATTGTGGGTGGCGGGGTTGTATTGCCCAGGCACGCGTGCCGTAGCAGGTTACATCGCGCGCACGGTGCGCAGGAACTCATCGACTTTTTCGCTGAGCATCGTTGCCTGATCGCTGAGCATTTTCGCCGAATCAAGCACCTGGCGTGACGAGGTGCCGGTTTCATCCGCCCCGCTCTCGACCGCGACAATACTACGCGAAATTTCGTTCGTACCCGTTGCGGTATGGGCAATGTTGCGCGAAATTTCGTTCGTCGCCGCACTTTGCTCCTCGACCGCGGCGGCGACACCCGCCGTGCTGGCGCTGATTTCGCTGATGATCTGGATGATCTGGCTCACCGAAAGCACGGCCTCTCGCGTCGCTTCCTGCATCGATTGCACTTGCTGGACAATCTCTTCCGTTGCTTTCGCGGTTTGGTTCGCGAGGTTTTTCACCTCGGACGCCACGACCGCAAAGCCCCGACCAGCCTCACCCGCACGCGCGGATTCGATGGTGGCGTTCAAGGCCAGCAGGTTAATTTGGCTGGCGATATTGGTGATGAACTGAATCACCTCGCCGACGCGGTTCGATTTATCGACCAGGAGATGCATCGACTGGTTGATGTTCTCGGCCTGGGTGCTGGCCTGGTTGGCAACGTTACTCGATTTTTGCACCTGCTCGCTGATCTCCGCAATCGCTGAGGTCAGCTCTTCCGCCGCGGCGGCTACTTG
>CAZZCK010000058.1:1476-7804 GCA_964652475.1 uncultured Azospirillum sp. | reverse complement strand
GCTCGCTGATCTCCGCAATCGCTGAGGTCAGCTCTTCCGCCGCGGCGGCTACTTGCGTTGCCGTTTGTGCCGCCTCCGTCGCCGAGGAGGCAACCACCGCTGAGTTCGATTTCGTTTCACCGGCAAGCTGGGTTAAGCGTTCGGCATTGCCACGCATTTGGCTGGCAGAAGCAGAAACACTGGTGACCACCGTTTTGACGCTGGCCTCAAAATTATCGGCTATCATGGCGCGCTGGGTAATTTTTTCCCACGTCAGCATGGCGCCGACATATTCACGCGATTTATTATAAATGCCACCCACTTTTAGGCTGATAATTTCACTTCCAACCTTAATATTAGCTGTGTGGGGTAAGTTTTTATCATTCGCCAAAAGATCACGCTGATGTTTGGGATTCTTATGAAAAATGTCGATGCTTTGGCCAATCATTTTGTCGATACTGATAGGTAAGTGGTTCTTCAGTTCACTCATCAGCGTATAGGAAGCCTTATTATAGTAATTAATTTTAAGGTTATCATTAACATCCACGGTCATTATCGCTGAAGGCATGTCTTCGACCATTTGCTTCATGCGAAAGGCCGCATCCACTTCCTTGCGCAACACTTCTGAAGCGCGCGCCAGGCGACCAAACTCGTCACCACGTTCGGTGCCGCCGATTTCCATGTCGGTATCTCCTTGCGCGACTTTCTCGATGATGTTGGTAGCAGCAGCGACAGGCCGTGAAGCAATCAGCCCTACCAGCCAGCCCAGCAGCAAGGATGCAAGCACGGCCACGGCTTTGGCGATGTTCATCATGTGCTTGGTTTCATCGAGCGTAGCGAATGCATGTTCGGGGTCAACGCCAATCAGGATCGACCAGCCAAGGCCGGCGTAATCATAGGCCCCATCCGTATGGCTGAAGCCAAAGAGGGTGGTTTCACCACTATCGGGCGAATAGCCCGTCCAATGGTCGGTGCCGCCTTTAACCGCAAGCTCTGCCGCTTCGATATAGGTCTCTTTGCTGGTCACAAAGTTTTTGACCAGCAAGTTGCTGAAATCATGCTTCAGCTTGCCGCTGGCATCCAGCTCACCGGGTTCATAATCAACGAGAATGGTGCCGTTGCGATCGATAATCATCACATCCGGCCCGGTGATACCACCGGCTTCAATGGCTTTGAAGTTTTCGCCGACAATGGCGTCCACAATGCCCATGTCGAAGAAGTTAACCCAGACGCCGATCATTTCCCCCGCAGTGTTTTTTACCGGTGCTGAGAAGCTAACCGAGTAGCCGTCGCTGCCGTAGATTTTTTGCAGCAGTTGGTTTTGCATCGGTTCGCCGACAAAGGTGCCAGTGAAGCCATTGCGGCCTTCGTTGAACTTGCCCTCGGCCGGGTTTTTGAACCAGGGTTGCTCTTTGAAGTTGAGGCCATAAAGGAAATCCACCGCGATTGCCTTGCCGTCAATGCCGATGCTGTTGGTGGCAAGCACATCGCCATTGAGGTCGAGCATCATCATCAGCGGATACATGCCGTAAGCACGGGTGTAGTTATTCATCGCGCCGATGAGGGTGTTGCCCGCATCCGGGTTTTTCCAGTTCGCAGGGTCATAGGCGGCGGTGTTAAAGCCGAATGCCTGCACGTCGCCGTAGCGCTCGAACAGATTGCGGTCGATAATTTCGCCCAGCGTTTTCGAGGCTTGCGCCAATTGGTTCGAGTAATCGTCGCGCAGCACGCGTTCTTTGACGGTGAACACATAGCCAATCATCAGCGCGGGCAGGGTGCCCACCAGCACCAGCAAAATCATGAGTTTATAGCGAATGCTGAGATTTCTGACGCTCATCGACATAACATATTCCCCTGTGCTGGTCGTTTTTTTTACTATTACGTTTGGCGTTACTCGCCAATTAGTTGTTACCTTATCGCGCAGGGCGTGAACTGCAAATGAAATTTTACGGCTGTTCGTAAGTTACCGCACTTAGCGGCTCAGCCATGGCGAAAAAGCATAAATCATCTGCGCGGCTCGGTGCCTTTATGGTGCATGCACCATAAACAGCCGTGCGCGTTGGGATGGATTATCCGCGTCGATCTGCGATCGCAATGGCACAGCGATTGGCGTGAGCCATGAGGGTGGTTTCGCGCCCCGCGCGAGTTGGTTCATGATTGCGTTCTTCGTGGCAAAAGGGCTGGGGCATACGAGCAACGCCTTGATCCCGCGCGTGGCCAGATGGGTGCGCAGCTGGGCCGCATCCGTCATCGCCTGGCCGTTCCATACATACTGAATGCCCGCCCCCTCGCGGTGGTAATTGCTGGCCACAATGCGGTGGGGGGTGAAGAACAGAATCTCGGCGCCAAGGTCGGTGGTGGTGAATATCGTCGTCGGTGTGGTCAGTATGCGGGTGAGCTCGCCGCCACGAATCAGCCGCCGGGCGTGGTCGTAGCATTGATCACGCTCGTTGATGGCGCTCGGGATAGTTGCGTTGCGCAGTACGCGCACGATGTTGGGCGCGGCATCGGCAAGGATGAGCAAGATCGGTGCGCCGAGCAGCATAAAGGTGATAGGTAGACGCTTTTTCGCTTGCTGCGCGGGGCTCAAGCCCGCCAGCATGTTCGCTGGCCAGCGGCTCCGGATATCGGCGTGATCCGGCGCGTAAAGTGCGCCCAGAAATGGTGCAATCGCAATCATCGCCACGGGCAACAGGTAATAGCTCCAGCGCTGCTGGGTGTAGTAAAGCAGCAGCGTCATTACCAGCAGATAGGCAAGGGTGCGGGATAACGCCGGTGGATAAATGCTGCGCTCAGGGCGGATCCAGGGGGCCAGGCACAGGATCAGCGCGCAGAGTGGCAGGATGGTGGCCGACATCAGTTCGAGCACGGACATTTTGTAAAACGGCTCGGCTTCGCTGATGCGCGATAAAAAATCGCTGAGGATGAAGGGATGCATCCCCACCATTGGCCCCTTAAATAAGGCAGGATAGCTCGCGCCGATTGCGATTAAAGCCAGGCTTGCGATAGCGCCGCCATGGATAAGCCGCCCACGCCGACGCGTTGCCCGAACCCGCGTGACGGCGATGGCCACTATCAGCGCGAGGCTGAGCGTGAAGGCATGGGCAATGGAAATACTATCATAGATGGGGGTCGCCCAACCATTCGCGCCGCGTTCGATGATAATGGCGATCCAGGCGGTTGCCGCGACCCCTGCCGCGAGGATGGAGAGGTGACGCGCGGCGGTTACCTCACCGCGGAGCCAGTTCAGGCCATACCCGAGATAGATCAGGCCGATGAGGATAAACGCCTCGACATTCACCCATAGTTGAAGCCCAAGCAATATGCCGCTGATGAGCATCGTGCGTGGCGACGGGTTGGGGTTGAGTATGCCGCCGATCGCCCAGACGAATAGCACCGCGAGCAGCGCGTGGTGGTCGGCATTGCCCAGGGAGAAATAATTCCATACCATTGGCACGGTGACGCAGAGCAAACCAAGCATGACCGCCGCCGCCGGCATCGGTGTGAGCATGCGCACGGCGCGTAGCATGCCCGCAATCAACAGTGTAGACCACAGTAAGGGCAGGATGAGCGCCGCGCGCATCAGCCGCGTGTCGAGCGCAATGCTCTCGGGTTGCAGCCATACCAGTGCGGCAATGACAAGGTCGAGCGGGCGTGTCCAGGGGCTATCGATACCGCCGATCGGGGCGTTGGTGTGGGTGACGGCATGGCTGAACCAGTCGCCGCCCATCAACCATTCGCGCACCAGGGTGAGCCTCAGCCAGATGTCGGGGTCAACCTGGCCGACCAGGCCCGTCTCGGGCAAGGGTATGGTATCCGCGCGGATGAGAATATACGCCAGATGGATGGTGGCGAGCAGCGCCAGAGTAAGCAGCGCCGCGATGCGATAAGGGATCGGTTTTTGAAGGGTCATGGCATGTCTCGAAACGCAAAGCGACGGTTCGCCCAATGGTTAAAGACAAGCCCTGCCGCGGTGCCAGCAATGACGGCCACCAGGCGATTGGCGGATGGTGGTTGCAGCGCCGCCCCCATCAGCGCGACGGCAAACACGCCGTAATTGAGTGCCGCGCCGATCAGGTTGCTCGCCATAAACTGCGCCCAGCTACGGACGTTCAACCGCGATCGAGGGCGGTACGTGAAACGCGCATGCAGCACATACGAGCATTGTAAGGCAAGCGCGATGGATAGGATGCGCGCCGTAAGCGGCGGCGAGCCGCTTGTCACCAGCAGCTCGAGCAACCCCGCATCGAGCGCGAAGGCGAGGCCGCCGACCAGTAAAAAGCGCAGGAACTCGGCAGCGGCGGGGCGTGCCATGCCTAGGCCCTAAACCCATTCACCGCATGGAAACGTTGCGTCGCAAAAACGCTGCGATGCAAGGCAAAACCCGCAGGGAATAGCGGGTCTATTTTCAAGGGTTTTAACGTAGCAGCGCAGCGTTTTTGCCGCAACCCTGCGGGCGATGGAAAATAATCAAAAATAGCGGCGAAGTTTTTCTGGCCCGTAGGCCCGCTACGGTCTGCGAAAAACTTCTGGCTCTTTTTGATTATTTTTCTCATCGCGTTTCTCATGCAGTGGATGGGTTTAGGGCCTAGCGCCGTGGTGGCACGTTGAGGTAGCGCAAATGCCGCGTCTCGCGGTAGGTGCGGGCGAGACTATCGAGCATCATGCCGCCGAGAAAAGTAAGGGCCGAAAGCAGCGCAATACCAGTCGATAAAATCAGGGTTGGCTGGCGCTCGACCAGCCCGGTATGCGACCAGTCGATAATGACGGGCAAGGCAAGCGCCACGCTGATCAGCGCCAGCAATGCCGACACCATCGAGAAAAATGCGAAGGGCCGGGCCTCTTTGAATAGGCGCAAAATAGTGAACATAATGCGTGCGCCGTCATGGTAGGTGCGCAGTTTGCTGGCCGACCCACTCGGTCGCTGGCCGTAATGCATGGCAATCTCGACGACGGGGATGCGCTGCTCGAGGATAAAAATACTCAGCTCTGTTTCGATTTCAAAGCGCTCGCTATGGGCGGGGAACGATTTCACAAAGCGGCGCGAGAACGCCCGGTAGCCCGAGAAAATATCCTGTAAACCATGGCCGAATAAACGTTGCACAATGACGTTGAATAGCCGGTTCCCGAACACATGCGCGGGCGGAAAAGCGCTTTTGGCCCCATCACGCGTGGCGATGACGGTATCGGCAATCCCGGCCTTGATGGGGTCGATCAACTCGCGCGCGCGGGCGATATCGTAGGTGAGGTCGGCGTCGGCCATGATGTAAATATCGGCGTCAATATCGGCGAACATGCGGCGCACCACGTTACCCTTGCCTTGCAGCGGCACGTGGGCGACGGTGGCACCCACAGCGCGCGCGAGGTCGCCCGAACCGTCGCTCGAGTTATTGTCATACACGAAAATATGCGCTTCGGGCAGGCTGGCCCTAAATTGCGCAATGACCTCGGTAATCGTCGCTGCTTCGTTATAGCAGGGCAGCAATACGGCGATGGTGGGGCTGGTGGGTAGCATGATGCAGGTTAGGCGCAAGCGGGCGTGAATAGCAAGTAAGCGGCATGAAAAGGGTGAAATTCATTGCGCAATCGCGATCGGGCGTGGCCGCGAAACATCAGGGTGTAGGCCATCCCTCCGGCACTGCTATGCGGCGTCTTTCATCATGCGCAAGGCCTCGGCGCGGGCGCGCTCCAGCTCGGTGATGATCCCCTCGACCAGCGCGCTTTTCTGCTCATACGGCAAGGATTTCTGCTCGATGGCAAGCCTACAGCTATGCGCCAAAAGCGCCATGCCAAGTGCGCGTGATTCCTCGCCAAGCGCCTCAGCGATCGTGACCCATTGTGCGGTTTCCTCGAGGCGGCGACAGGTGCGCAAGCTCTGGATTTTTGTTTGCGCCATGGCAAAAAACTGCTCGAGCGCATAGCGTTGGGCGCTCGCGTGCGGATGGAGCGCGGCAAGGGTCGCCCGGTTGATGGCTGCTTGTGCGGGGATGCCCTGCGGCAGGGGTTTGAGCGCGGCGGCAGGAATAAAAAATCCGCTGAGAAATTGCTGCAGGTGGAGGGGATCAATCGGCTTCGTCAGGTAATCATCCATCCCGGCGTTGAGGCATTCCTCGCGGTCTTTTTCCATCGCGTTGGCGGTCATCGCCACAATATATTCGCGCATGCCGCCCCCTGCCTTAGCCTCGCGCGCGCGGATACTCCGCGTAGCCTCGTAACCATCCATTACCGGCATTTGGCAGTCCATAAAAATAAGGCTGTAGGGCCGGTCGCGGGCGGTGATGTGTTCAAGCCCAATCGCGCCGTTTTCAGCAACATCAATATGGCCGATACCAAATTTCTCGAGCAATTT
>CAZZCK010000058.1:0-1376 GCA_964652475.1 uncultured Azospirillum sp. | reverse complement strand
CCAATGCCGGTATCGCTCACCTCGCAGCGGATGCTGGCGGTTTCGCTGTGCCAGATGAGGATAACACCCACCGAGCCGCGCTCGGTAAACTTCACCGCATTGCCGATCAGGTTCGAGAGGGTTTGGCAGAAGCGCAAGCCATCGCCAACCACCTGCGTGGGCAGTGCCTCATCCACCGTCGCATTCAAGGTGATCGCTTTTTCGGTCGCAATAGCATGGAATAGATTGATGGTTTCATGGAATGAATCACGGATGGTGAACGGGGCAGGGTGGACACTCAGCTGCTGGGCCTCGATTTTCGAGAGATCGAGAATATCGTTGATGATGAGCAGCAGGTTGCGCGCCGAATGATCGATGGTTTGGATATACTCAAGCTGCTGGGGGCTTGGGTTCGTGTCGCGCAGCAGATGGGTGACGCCAATCACCCCGTTCATTGGTGTGCGGATTTCATGGCTCATATTGGCCAGGAATTGGCTTTTGGCAAGGGTTGCCGCCTCGGCGCGTTCAAGCGCAATGGCAAGGTCGGCATTCACCTGTGCCACGGTTTTATCTTTTTCAATCAGCCGCAATTGACGGCGATAAACCAGGCTATATACGGCGATTGCAATCGCGGCGGCGAGCAGCACGCCAATCACAAACACGCTCCACATCATGAACATCACCGAGCGAAAAACATTGATGTTCATATCGGCCCCAACGATGGCCACGAGTTTGTTATCCGCATCGAACACTGGCGTATAGGCACTGATGAAGGTGCCCCATTCGTCGGTATAGGGCTCCTTTTCCACCTGCGGTAATTGGCTGGTGAAGGTGGCCAGCATGGTGGGGGTATAATCATCATAATGCTCATCAATCGCGGCGATATGCTGCTCACTGATGGGCTTTGAAGCGAGCGGCGTATCGATAATGAAATGGATATCGCGATTGCCGCGCATACGCAGCGCATAGATATAGCTCAGCTCGGGGTTAGCCTTGAGGATCGCGCTATACATGCCCTGAATGCGCTGGTAAGCTTCCGACGTGTTTTGCTCGGGGCGTTGCAGTTTGCTAAGCGCTTCAACATCCGTAAGGGCAGCGGCGGTTGCAGCAAAGGCGCGGATTTCATGAATGGTGCGCTCGTAATGCGCGCTGCGCGCCAGCAACGTCACGGTGAGGGCGCCTGTGACCAGCACGCAGAAAATGGCAAAGGCGGCGATGAACGCTTCGCGTTTCGGGTTCGTGGTGGTCACGAGCGAAGCAGATAGCGGTGAGGAAGGCGCAAGCGGCGAGTTCATCCGGTCCATGCTGAAAGCGCTGGGCGGCGCTGTCAATCCTTCTTGTCTTTCAACCGTAGGATGCAGGGCAAATCTTTTTCAGTGTGGCGCAAACGTGGCAGG
>CAZZCK010000057.1:0-9375 GCA_964652475.1 uncultured Azospirillum sp. | reverse complement strand
TGGCTTTCTCAAGCGGGATCAATTTTTGCGCGAACACACTCCCATCCGGCGCGGTGATGGTGAGGTTCAGTAGATCGCCTGCGCGCAAATTCATCACCTCGACCCAGTAGAGCAGTGCGGGTGCATCCGCAGCAATGGCGGTGAGGTTGATCGGCGTATCCCCCATCGCCTTCGCATCGGGTACGTCGGTCGCAAATCCATCGTTGAGTATGGCAGTGGGTTGGTAGGAAATCGCGGTCGCCCATAATCCCTGGGGCTTCGATACGACCGTCGCCGCGTCGCACGTATCGGTGATCGGGCCCGCCGTAAACGGGTCGATTTTTACCCCATCCTTCCACATCCCGAAATGCAGATGCGGAAACTCTGTATTGCCCGAAAGCCCGATCTTGCCAATCACCTCCCCCGCCTTCACCGCTTGCCCCGTACGCACGCGGATGCTGCCATTCATGAGGTGGCACGACTGCGTCACATAGCCCTCAGCATGGGTAATACGCACGCCGTTGCCGCATTCACGGCCCGCATGATCCGGCGCATGGGCATCGCGGATGCTGGCGTCGCGTACACCGTCGCGCGTACCTGCGACCACCCCATCCGCCGCCGCGTTGACGGCGACCCCAGCGCGCATATCGGCCAGGTTGCGAAGGCGAATATCGGTGCCGTCATGCCCGTCATAGCTATGCGGCGCGCAGGTGAAATCACGCACATCGGAGGTCGCGTCGTGATCCACAAAATTCTGGATGAAGCAGTGTTGCCCAAGGGTGCAATCGACTGGCCAGGCGAGCGTCAAGGCATGGGCGTTAAGCGGCATGAGCAGCGCGACCATCCAGGCGATGCCTCTCACGCCGCCAACTCCACCACCACCGGCACATGGTCGGAGGGGTTATCGAAATTGCGCGCGGCGCGGATGATCGCACCCGCCTTCAGCTCGGGCGCCAAAGCGGGGCTGAGCCAGAGATGATCGAGCCGACGGCCACGGTCGGATTTCTGCCAATCGCGGTTGCGGTAACTCCACCAGCTATAGAGTTTTTGCTCGGGTGGCGTCAGCGCGCGCATAGCATCCACCCAACCGCCGCTTTGCCGTTGCAGTGCGCCCAAAAGCTCGCGCTCGATCGGCGTATGGCTGACCACGCCCTTCAATTGCTTGCTCGACCAGACATCATGCTCGAGCGGCGCGATGTTAAAATCACCAAGGATAACCACGCGTTTTCCCGCCTTTACTTCCTGCGCCGACCAATCGCTCATCGCGGTCACAAAGCGCAGTTTTTCATCGAATTTTTTGTTCTGTTCGGTATCGGGAATGTCACCCCCGGCGGGCACATAAAAATTATGCACCTCCATCCCATTCTCGAGCCGCGCGCCGATATGGCGTTTCTGGCCGTTGCCAATCATATCGATCGGCGCGATTTCGCTGAGCGGCAGTTTCGAGAGAATGGCCACCCCGTTATAGCTTTTTTCACCACTGAACACCGCATGCTTAAAGCCCAACGCGCGCACAATGCCGTGCGGGAACATGCTGTCTTCGACCTTGGTTTCCTGCAGGCATAGCACATCGGGCTTATGGGCGCTGATGAATGTCGCCAGCATCGTCTCGCGGATGCGCAGCGAATTGACATTCCAGGTAGCGATTTTAATCGTCATGCCCGTCAGTATGGCGGATTACGCCCTAAGTGCAACAGGCAAGGCGCACACGACGTATAAAAGGGACCGCACAAGAGGGACACAATGATTACTGTATCCCTTTTGAATCTTTTGGATATGGGCGACGATCGCATGCTCTATCATCTTGACCATGATGCGAGAATGGTGTCGGCTGCATCTATCGGCCATCGGCGCGATGGATACGAGGATTAACCGAAGCGTTCGCAAAGGGATGCGGGGAGAACTCGCTTATGAAAACCTATTATCACGCGCATGAGTTAGCGTATCAGCAGATAAAATCCAACGGCTTTATTGGCTGGGGAAACGCGAAAAATGTGACCGACCTTGGCGAAGCTACCAGCAAAGAATACCTAACCCGTACAATCAAAAAATATTGTGCTCACCAAGCTAGCATGTCGGCACTCGATTTGGGCTGTGGAACCGGCGCAACGGCATTTATTTTGGCTCAGAACGGCTTACGTACCACGGGAATTGATGTCTCTGAAACAGCGGTTGCGATGGCACGAGATTTGGCGCGTCAACAGAATTTAGATGTCCAATTTATTTCAGGAGATATTTTAGATTTAGGCGCACTCAATCAGACATTTGATCTGGTATACGACAGCCACTGTTTGCACTGCATTGTTTTTGAAGACGATCGAAAAAGAGTCTTTGACGGTATCAAAACCATACTTAATCCTCGAGGGATATTGATTGTCGATACCATGGTCATGCCAGAAGGGATCACGGATCCGACAACCAGTATCGGTTAAAAATCGATTGGATCAGGATTTTATTTTATGGCACAAAACAAGCCCATCATCGGATCGCGGGGTCATGGAAATGGATGGCCAGCACTGGTGTGCGCAACGCAGAATTTATCCTGCACAAAAAGTAATCGAAGAAATCATAGAGGCGGGTTTTAACGTAATTGAAATGCAGGTCGATGCCGGGGCGGCTTTAGAACCCTCGCTGTTGCGCGCAGTAGTTACAACCCGATAATAAACGCCTCGAGCCGCTTCTCCGCTTGGTAAAAAAGGGCACAAAAGGGAGACAACAATGATTGTGTCCCTTTTGTGTAAAATTTTAATGGACAAATACAGATGACTATAATGTGATACAATCTTTAGATCAAAATATTCAATAACTGCTAAAGTCAAACGGAATGGAGGAGAAGATTATGGCAAAAGATGTCACTGGCGGAAGCCTAGCCAGCAAGCACGCTCCTATGGCAGGACTCAACCCTGAAACGGCTACACCAGAAATTTGCAGCGAAGCGTTAGCTGCTGTTTTTGAAGAAGAGCTAACTCATTGTGCCGGCGGTAGATTAGACGTAATGATAGATCAGGAGAATAATAAAATAGATGTTATGATGGGGCAAGAAGGTCAAAATGTGCGTCAGGTTTATTGGGGGTCTATGATGGGCGTTTTGAAAACCGTAGGAACCCCATTTGGAGCTAAGAAACACATTAAGAGTGATGGAAACATAAATCCTTTATGGATTGAATTTAATTCTTGCGCTGACCTTGCACGCACTATCAATGCAATTTCACAATTACTTGACCCTAATCGCTCACCCCATGGCTTACAAAGCCGTCTTGCTCAGTTGGGTGCCCAAGCAGTGACGGCTCAATTTCCCTAATCTCTAAGAATTATTGGGCGGCTAGCTAAATGACGAGCTAGTGATTGCCTGGAACCATCCCCCTACAACGTAAGTATCAATGCCTCGAGCTTGGCCTCAGCCTCCGCCAATTCATCCGTCAGCTTGCTATAGGTTTTGTTGAGGCGTACGAGCTGCCCCGCATCACCACTGGTGCTGACAACGGCGAGTTCGTTCTCGAGTGCATCTTTTTTCTCGGTGAGCAAGCGCACGGCTTCTTCAAGCTTGGCGGCTTCTTTCTCGGCTGCATTGCCGCCCGATTTTTTTTCGTTCTTCGCTTTTTTCGCTTCTTGTTTTGCGCCTTCGCGCTCGCGCTTACGCTGGGCAACAATCAGCTTGCGGTAATCCTCGAGGTCGCCTTCGTAGGGCACGCAGGTGCCATCCGCCACCAGCCATAAACGGTCGCAGACATTTTCAACCAAATGCGGGTCGTGGCTGACGAGAATGACCGCGCCCGTGTAGTTGTTGATGGCTTGGGTGAGGGCTTCGCGCGCATCGATATCCAAATGGTTGGTCGGCTCATCGAGCAATAAAATATGCGGCGCGTCGTAGCTCATCAGGCAGAAAAGCAGCCGCGCTTTTTCACCGCCCGAGCAACTGCCCACGAGCGTATCCGCTTTATCCTTATCAAAACCAAAACGGCCCAGTGCGGCGCGCACACGCGGTTCCGCCACACCGATCATGGCTTCTTGCATGATCTGATAGGGCGTTTTAGTGACATCCAGCTCATCGGTCTGGAACTGGGCGAAGTAACCAACCTTCAGCTTGCCGGATTTGACAATATCGCCGCTCATTTCCGCCAGGCGGCCCGAGAGGAGTTTGACCAGCGTTGATTTCCCGTTGCCGTTTGCGCCCAGTAGGGCGATGCGGTCGTCCATATCAATGCGCAGATTCAGCTTCTTCAAAATCGGCTTGCCCGTTTCATAACCCGCATCGACATGATCGAGCGTGATGAGGGGCGAGCGCAGCTCCTGCGGCTCGGGGAACTCGAACGCCGTCACCCGGTCGGCCATTACGGCATCGACAATATCCATTTTCTGGATGGCTTTGAGGCGGCTTTGTGCTTGGCGGGCTTTCGATGCAGTGGCCCCGAAACGATCAACAAATTTTTGCATATGCGCTTTTTGCTTCAACTGCTTTTCACGCAGCGCCGCTTGGTTGAGCAAACGCTCGGCGCGCCTACGCTCAAACTCATCGTACGTACCCGTATAGGCGTTGAGTTTTTTGTCTTCCATATGCAAAATATGGGTGACGGTTTTGTTCAAAATATCGCGGTCATGGCTGATGATGAGCAGCGTTTCTTTATAGCGCATGAGGTAATTCTCAAGCCAGACCATCGCCTCGAAATCCAGGTGGTTGGTCGGCTCATCGAGCATCAGCAAATTGGGTTGGCGAAACAGGGTTGCGGCGAGGGCGACGCGCATACGCCAGCCACCCGAGAAATCCGAAATCGGGCGCAGCTGGGCGTTGCTATCGAAGCCAAGGCCCGCCAAAATACTCGCCGCGCGCGAGGGTGCGTCATAGGCATCGATCTCATCGAGCCGGGTGTAAATATAGGCCATGCGCTCAGGGTCTTCGACCGTTTCGGCCTCGAGCATGAGGCTCGCGCGCTCGGTATCCGCCGCCAAAACGATATCGATTAGCGAAGTATTATCCTCGGGTAAATCCTGACGCACCCAGCCGACTGTCGCGTTTTTGATGAGGTTGATGTCGCCGCCATCGGCAATCAGCTCGCCCGCAATGAGCTTGAACAAGGTGGATTTGCCGATGCCGTTCGGCCCGACCAGCCCCACGCGCTGCCCACTGCCGATGGAGAGCGACGCGCGCTCGAGCAGCGTACGCCCGCCGACGCGGTAGGTGAGATCCTGGATACTGAGCATGGCGGTCGATTCATGGCGGGGGTTCAAAAGTCGCGGGAACCTAGAGGGTGCGGCCTGTAAGGTCAACCCTTGCGTGGTGCGGTTTCGATCGGCTATGCATGGATGCAAACGGGAGAGATCTATGGTCGCAATTCATATGGCCTATCAGGGCGAGCTGCGCTGCGTGGCCACCCACACCCCATCGGGCACGGTGATGACCACCGATGCGCCGCGCGATAACCATGGCAAGGGCGAGAGTTTTTCACCGACCGATTTGGTCGCCACCGCACTTGGCAGTTGCATGCTCACCATCATGAGCATGGCGGCGCAGAAAATGAAATTGGACATGCGCGGGGCGACGGTGGTGGTGACCAAGCGCATGGTGGCACAACCCAAGCGGCGCATCGGCGAACTGGCGGTGGTGATTACCGTGCCACTGGTGCTTGACGATGCGCAAAAGCAAACATTCATCGAGGCGGCGATGAGCTGCCCCGTGCATGCCAGCCTACACCCGGATGTGGCAATGCCCTTGGAGTTCCGCTGGGGTTAGGCACCCTCGATTTGAGCCATAACCTTACCATTTGTCATTCCCACGACTCGAAGCATCGCACAAAAAAGCGAAGCCAACGCGGGGAATCTATACGCATTTGATTGAATTTTTGTACACTCTCTCAGTCTTGTCATTCCCGCGTAGGCGGGAATCCACTTCAATTAAAGAAAGGAGATTCCCGCCTTCGCGGGAATGACAAAAACCACAAAGCGGAACAACCATTACAGCGAATGAGTATAGCGAATATGCTACGCTTTCGGCATCGCCAGCAAGCTGCGCAAGCGGGCCTCGATTGCATCCGGCGCGAAGGGTTTTTTGATGTAGCCAATGGCCCCAAGCTCAAGCACGGTGGCTTTATCGTCACTATCTTCGCTGCCACTAATGACGATGACCGCTAGATTCGGCCAGTTATGGCGGATATGACCGAGGGTCGAGATGCCGTCGATCTCGGGCATGTAAATATCGAGCAGAATCGCCGCAACGCCCGATGCATCCTGGTTGAGGCGGGGGATGACGATGCTACCATCGCCGCAAATTTCGGCCACAAAGCCGAGTTTTTTGACCACCGCCGCCAGCGTCGCCTGATAGAGCGGGGCATCGTCGACAATGAGGATCGTCGCGGCAGTCGAGGTGGCTGTCGTCATGCTATCCATCGGTGCTGGCGCTCACTGGCAGAGAAGTTTACGGCGGCGCATGCGCTTGCATTGCATGCGGTTTCTAGGCACTGTTGTTACATCCCATTTTGTTTGGATTTTGAGCAAAAATTTTAAGATGATTTGCAGGAATAGTCATTCTATTTCAAAAATCAGCTTGAAATTTGCAGCCAAAAAGTACCAAAAGACGAGCAGAATAGGATGTAACAACAGTGCCTAGGCATAGTTGTATGAGAATCATTCGCGTGAAACAAGTTTTTATGACGTGAATGTCGCGGGCGTTGCCATGATCCCCTTGCAGCGATGCATTTGGGCTGCAGTGAACCAAAACAGCACATGGCACGCGAACGACACCACGATAATACGATACGGAGTGCCAGATATGCATAGCCAGCCACCGACCGATTGGATTAACGCCACCTTATTCGATCAACTCGCCGAGTTGATGGAGGATGGCTTCGCCGCGCTAGTCACGCACTATCTCGAAAGCGCCCGGGGCTATGTCGCCGCAATCGACCACGCCTTAGAGAGCCACCAGGCCCGCGCCATGGTGGATGCAGCGCACCCGCTCAAATCCTCAAGCCAGCAGCTCGGCGCGCAACCACTGGCCGCCATCGCCAAAGAGATCGAGATCATCGGTAAATCGGCAACGCCCGAATGGGCGACGCTGACCGCGCTGGTCAGCCAGCTACATACCGCACATGCAGCAACGCAAGCGGCAATCACTGCACGCATGCAGGGTTGATCGATACGTGCCTAATGCAAGGTCGGGGTGGTTTGTGTGGCCGCGGCAGCCTCGGCGGCTTCGATTTTTGCGGCATGGCTGGCGGGCGGTTTTTCGCTGAGTGCGGCGTGTGATGCGGTGGTGGGTGCCGCCTCGGCAGATGCAAGCGCCTTGTCCGTCGCCGATGGATCGGTCATTGGCGTCGGATCGGTATGCTTATCCGCTTTATCGCCGAGCAAAATCGTGCCCGTAGTGGTATCATGAATCCGGTGCACATCGTTGGGCTTCACCCCTGCTTGAGTGAGCTGCGCGCGGTAGACATCACGCTCGATGGCGAGCTTAGTTTGCAGCATACGCGCCGCGTCGTTGCTGCGCGCGTCGCGCTCTTTCCCGTAGGCCTTAAACCCTTCCCATAATGCGAAGGCACCACTAAGAAATGCACCCACCGCCAGCGATGCTTTGCCGGAAGAACTGCTCCATACTTTCATCATGCTCGGTGCCGGCCCGCGTGTACTGGCCGGCGAGGTATGATGAGCAACTTTAACCCATACCGTATCAATCGCCAACCATCCTGCGATATAGGCGGCGGCGGTAAGAAGGAATGCTTTGACCCCTTTCTCAGTCGGCGTATCGCGGTTGCGGTCGACCTCAGTGATAATGACGGGACGGTTATGCGGGTGATTTTCCATACAAGTAAGTGTAGCAAAATGCCGCACATCACAATGTGACAATTGCGTGAAGATTGGCGCGGTGAGGGATTAAGGATTGGGGATCCTTCACCCCCAATCCCTCACCTCTCACCCCTGCCCTGTCATATTCCCGCCACGGGTGCTTGGCTTATCCCCACCAGATGTAGTGGTAAAAATAAATAACACCCCCATGATAATTTGTGCTGGACAAATACGCGACAGCGAGTAACTTTTGGGCAACAGCAAAAAAAATAGCGTGCTCAGCCAAGCAAACATGAGTTTTCACACACGCTAAAAGGTTGCTTCCATGGCCGCAGATATTCTCGTTATCGATGATGAAGCCGATATTTCCTCGCTCATCCAAGATATTCTCACCGATGAAAAATACGCGGTACGCACCGCCAACAACTCGGACCGGGCGCTCAAAGCCCTGGCCGAGCGCGTACCTTCCGCGATTATTCTTGATATCTGGCTGCAAGGTTCCGAGCTCGATGGCTTAGGAATTCTCGAGATCGTGCAGAAAAAATACCCGCATGTGCCCGTCATCATGATCTCGGGCCATGGCAATATCGAAACCGCGGTCAGCGCGATTCGTATGGGCGCGTATGATTATATCGAAAAGCCCTTCTCGGCCGAGCGCATGGTCATTATCGTCAAGCGCGCGCTGGAAGCGGCAAAGCTACGTAGCGAAAATAGCGAACTGAAAAAACGCGGCAGCAATGAATCCGAGTTGATCGGTACTTCCGCCGCCATCAACAATGTGCGTCAGACGGTCGAGAAAGTAGCCCCCACCAACAGCCGCGTGCTCATCACCGGCGCGCCGGGTACGGGCAAGGAGCTGATCGCGCGGCTCATTCATGCGCGCTCGATGCGTGGCCATGCCGCCTTTGTGGTGCTCAACGCCGCCGCCCTCACCCCGAGCCGTATTGAAGCCGAACTCTTTGGCACCGAGGACCCCAACCCCAATGGCGGGGCCGAGAAGCTCGGGCTGCTTGAGCGGGCGCATGGTGGCACCTTGTTCATCGACGAAGTGGCCGACATGCATATGGAAACGCAGGGCCGCTTGCTGCGCGCGTTGCAGGAACAAAGCTTCGAGCGGGTGCGCGGCAATAAGCGCGTCAGCGTCGATGTGCGGGTGATTGCCGCAACCAATAAAGATCTGGCCGAGGAGATCACCGCCGGTCGCTTCCGCGAGGATTTGTATTACCGCTTGAACGTCGTGCCGCTTCGGATGCCAAACCTGCGCGAGCGCCGCGACGATATCGCTGCCCTGTCGAGCCATTTCTTGAAGCGTGCGGCGGATGCGATGGGCATGGCCTCGCGCGCCTTGAGCGAGGATGCGCTAAGCGTGCTGCAATCCTATAATTGGCCGGGCAATGTGCGTCAGCTGCGCAATGTCATGGAATGGCTGATTATCATGGCGCAAGTGGGGGCAAACGGCGAAATCACCGCCGATGCCCTGCCGCCGGAGCTGATCGATTCCAACATCACCGTCATGCGCCCGGAATTGAGCACGGATATTATGAGCATGCCGCTGCGTGAGGCGCGCGAGACCTTCGAGAAGCAATACCTCGCCGCGCAAATCAACCGCTTTGGTGGCAA
>CAZZCK010000056.1:0-9706 GCA_964652475.1 uncultured Azospirillum sp. | reverse complement strand
CACCATAAAAAAAACCACCCGTAAAAGGTGGTTTTTTTTAATGGTGCCCGGGACTGGACTCGAACCAGCACGATCTTGCGAACGCTAGCACCTGAAGCTAGTGCGTCTACCAATTCCGCCACCCGGGCCCTCAGGAGTTGCGCTACCTAACAAGCCTTACGCCGCTTGTCAATGGCGCTTGATCGGTGGTGGCCGCACCATGCCCTTGCATGACCTTTCACCTATTATCCCAATCCGTTGATCGCGTTGCGGATGTTCCATCGTCGCCGCTTGCGTCATCGGCCCATCATTGTTAAGGACAACGTAACGGAGAGTGCGATGCATCATACCCCATTGATTACAATTGTCGGCGGCTCGGGCTTTGTCGGCCGCCATACGGTGAAACTGCTGGCCGCTCACGGCTATCGCCTGCGCATTCTGGTGCGTGACACGGTAGCAGCAGAGTTTTTGAAAACCGCAGCCACAGTAGGGCAGATTGCGATCGAGCATGCGGATATTACGCGGCCCGAAACCCTCGTGGGCAAGTTCGCCGGCAGTGACGCGGTGGTGAGCCTGGTCAGCATTCTCTATGAATCCGGCCGCCAGAAATTCGATGCGATTAATGTTGCCGGGGCGGGCGCGGTGGCGAAGGCAGCGGCAGAAGCTGGTGCTAAAACCTTCATCCATATTTCCGCTTTAGGCATCGAGCGCAGCCAAGATACACGCTATGGCGCCACCAAACTGGCCGGCGAAGCCGCCGTGCGCGTGGCATTCCCGAGCGCAACGATCCTGCGCCCATCGCTGATTATTGGCCCGGAGGATGGCTTCTTCCAGCGCTTTGGCCGTATGAGCCTGATTTCGCCAGTGCTACCCATCATCGCGGGCGGCACCACCCAATTCCAGCCCGTGCTGGTGACGGATGTGGCCAAAGCCATCGCCGCCGCGCTGACGAACCCCGAAGCCGCCGGCAAAACATACGAGCTCACAGGCCCGACCACCTACAGTATGCGCGGGTTGCTGACACTGATGGGCACGATCACCAAGCGCCGCGCGCGTTTTGTGTCGCTGCCATCATGCCTGGCTAAGCTGCAAGGCTTCGCCTGCGAATTGCTGCCCTTCGCGCCGATGATCACGCGTGATCAGGTAAAGCTCCTCGCGCATGATAATATCGCCACCCCGGGGGCGCCCGGGTTTGCCGCACTTGGCCTCACCCCCGCTGCGATCGAGACCATGCTGTCCCAGTATCTCGGCCGTTTTGTTAAGGCCTAACCATGAAACGTTTGCTGACCATATTCGTGGGGTCATTCCACTCGGCGCAAACCTACCGTGAGGTGCGCCACAGCCAGCGTTTCGCTATGGGCTATGCGTTTTTTGTGGTGGCGCTGTGCACACTGCTCATCGTGATCTTGCTCTTTAGCAAACTGCACCGCGAATTGTTTACTGCACCGGATAATCAGCCCCCGGCGTTCGACCATGTGGTGCATCAAATCGCCGAGCAAATCCCCGAGATGACCTATAATAACGAGCGCCTCGAAAGCAGCGTGCCGAACGCCAGCACCATCCGCATCAGCGCGACTGTTTTTGGTCAAACGCTCGATGATACGCCATTCATCACCATCGACACCAGCGGCGCGATGACCGACGCCACCATGCCCACCCCCGTGGCGGTGAATGCCACCCAGTTGATGATGAAATCCGGCCACGAGACGCAAATCTATCCGCTGCGCGATTTTCTCAAAAACCTGCCACAGCCTTTCGTGATCGACCGCAGCACCGCCGAGCGCTTCGCCGATGCTTTCACCCAACAGGTGCATCGTAATCTTGGTATTTTGTATCTGGTGACGGGTGGCATTACCTGGGTGTTTTTCTGCGGTTATATGTTGGTGGTGCGCCTGGTGATGGTGCTCGTGCTTGGCGCGATTGGGCACACGATCATGCATGCCCGCAAATCCCCGATCCCCTACCGTTCGGCAGTGGCGGTGGCCGCTGTCAGCTATACGCCCGTGGCGGTGCTCGATGCGATTCTCTTCGGCGGATTTGGCTATCCCGCCCAATCGATCACGCTGCTGCTGGCGGGCACCGTCACGCTTTACGCTGCTTTGAAAGCGAGCGACGGCCTCGCCCCGCGCCCTGACCGGATCGGATAGGAGGCACTGCAACCGATGCTCACGCTCTATCACTCGCCGCTGATGCCGACCTGCCGCAAGGTGCGCCTCATGCTGCGCGAGAAAAACGTGGCCCATGAACTGAAAACCGAATTATTCTGGATGCGACGCGTGGAGTTTTTTGGCCTGAACCCCGCCGGAGAAGTGCCCGTGCTCGTCACCGAAAAAGGCCAATCGATCTGCGGGCCCTATGCCATCACGGAATATCTCGACGACCAATTCCCTGATGTCCAATTTTTTGGCAACACACCGCTCGAGCGCGCCGAAGTGCGCCGCCTGGTCGAATGGTTCGACGCCAAGTTCGACCGCGAAGTGACCCAGCTCGTGCTATTTGAAAAACTCTATAAGCGTCTGATGGGTTACGGCGAGCCATCGTCCGAAGCCATCCGCGCCGGTAAGCGCAATATTGTCTATCACCTCGATTACATCGCCCATTTGCTCGGCAGCCGCAACTGGCTCGCCGGGGAATATCTCACCCTCGCGGATATTACTGCCGCCGCGCATCTCTCGAGCCTCGATTATCTGGGCGATGTGGATTGGGAGCAGCATCCGAGCGTCAAGGAATGGTATGCGCTGATTAAATGCCGCCCAGCCTTTCGCGATTTGCTGGGTGATTCGATGCAAGGCTTCAAAGCCCCCACCCATTACGCCGATGTTGATTTTTAGGAGATCCCAGGTATGCCTACCATCACCATCTACACCACCAGCTACTGCCCCTATTGCGTGCGCGCGAAGGATTTGCTGAACCGCAAGGGCGCGGCCTATACCGAAATCAACGCCGAGGATGATGCGGTGCGTGACGCGATGATCGTGAGGGCCGGGGGTCGGCGTACTGTGCCACAAATTTTCATCGGCGATACGCATGTCGGCGGCTGCGACGACTTATACGCACTTGATAAAGCCGGTAAGCTCGACACGATGCTGAAGGCTTAGGCCAAGCACCGCGAGAAATACTAATTTCTGAGCCAATCTCTCACTTCTGATAACCTCTTAGACTATAAGTAAATTCAAATAAAAAACTTACAATTTTGTCATTCCCGCGTAGGCGGGACCCGAGCATCGCGAGAGAGGCGATACAAAAACAAATGCTGAGCCAATCTACTTCCCTTCTTGTAGGGGATTCCCGCCTCCGCGGGAATGACAAGAACCAGAGAGTTGTACAAAGCTTAACCGGTATCACTATAAAAATGAGTCACTCGAGCGCCGCGCGCGAGACGATCCCAAGAGCATGGCTGAGTCAATTCACACACAGCGATTGTGGCATCCGAGCCGCAGTGAATCATGGAATGATTGAGGCGCATTAACAATTCATCTTTTATTTTGTTTTTCAGCGGTACGGCGCTCACACTTCATCTAATAACTAAGCAAGCAGGTCGCGCATGTTCTGGCTATATTTTGCAGCAAACCCCACGAGCGTCGGCCAAACTGCCACTGCTGCATCCGCCCAATCCGCTATGCGACCATGCGCCCAACTCGTCACCGTGGTCACACGCAATCCGCCACCAACCTTGGACACCCAGACGCGCCCATCACCACGCAGCGTCGCCAAGCGCGCCGAGGCACGGGTCACGCGTAGCCCGATCCTGACACCGGTTCAGCGCATTCCCGAGGCAACAACATCCGCCGCGATTGTAAGCGCTGCCATGAGCCCCTATCTCGCATGCCTGAGTGAAGACGGCGATCATAGCTTCGCACTGTGGGATGAGGAGGCCGGCTTCTCCTATTTCTCGGCAAATTTTGAGCGCGTCACTGGCCTGACCACGGATGAATGCACGGGCCATGAATGGATTCACCGCGTTCATCCGCTGCAGCAATATAATGTCAACGAGGCGATTCTGGCCGCCCTATCCGGCCATGACGGCCAATGCCTGGTGCAGCTATGCCGCTTAACCCAGGATGCCAGCGAGCGTTGGGTGATGATGGATATCAAGGCGACCACCACCGAGCGCCCCTTTGTGATGGTGCTGATGCGCGATATGAGCGCCCAAAAATCCTCAGAATTTGCCTTAAAAAAAGCTCAGAACGCATTGGCATTAAGTGAAAGTAGCCGTGCGGCTTTCCTCTCCTCGATGAGCCATGAACTACGCACGCCGCTCAATGCGATCATGGGCTTTTCGGAAATGATGCTTTCGGGGATTTTTGGGCCGATCAACAACCCAACCTACAGCGAATATCTCAACCATATCCATGATTCGGGGGCAACATTACTCGGCAAAATCGACGACCTGCTCGATATCGCCAGCATGAATGCCGACGGGCTGGCGCTTGATGAAACTGCGTTTCAGGTCGGCGATATGCTGAGCGAAGCGATGGCCATCCATACCCGTCATGCCTTCACCCGCCAGCAACGCATCACGATCGACTGCGCAGAGGGGATCGAGCTATTCGCCGACCGCGCCAAGCTGATTTGCGCCACCTCGCACCTGATCAGTAACGCGCTGCGCCACTCGGCAGATGGGGCAAATATTACCCTGCGCGTACGCCTCAACCCGGATGATGGGCTGATCCTCAGCGTGCATGATACGGGCGAAGGTATCTCGACCCGCCAACTCGCCATTATCCGCGATGCCTTCGCGGCGGATGAAGCCTATTTCAACATCGAGTGCGGCGGGATTGGCCTGGGCCTTTCGCTGACCAAAGAGCTGGCCGCGCGTCATGAAGGCCGGGTGATGATCGACTCCATCCGCCATCGGGGCACGGTGGTTTCGGTGATTTTACCGCCCGCACGGGTGACGAGCGGCATGCCGAAACGTAAACGCACCGCAATACATGACAATCGCTACGAAATCGTGTAGCATTCTGCTTGATGGCTGATCTCAACACCCGCATTCTTGATGCCGCCCTGCCCATGATCGTGTTTGATGGCTGGACGATGGCGACACTCGAGCGCGCCGCGGAATCGATCGGCCTTGCGGCGTTTGAGGTGAAGCGCGCTTTCCCCAACGGCGTGGTTGATGCCATCGGCTATTTCTCCGCACGGGCGGATGCCCAGATGCTTGCAACCCTTGCCAGCGATTACGATCTGCCCACCCTGAAAATCCGTGAGCGGATCGCCACGTGCGTCATGGTGCGCTTACGGGCGCACACCCAGCACCGCGAGGCCGTACGGCGCGCGCTTGGGTTTTATGCAATGCCATGGAACGCTGCGGCAGGCCTTACGGCGCTATACGCCACGGTCGATGCGATGTGGCGCGCGGCGGGCGATACCGCCACCGATTATAATTTTTACACCAAGCGCGCCTTGCTTGCCGGCGTGTTCACCAGCACGGTGCAGGTATGGCTCGACGATGCGAGCGAGAACCTGGCGGATACCGAAGCATTTCTGCGCCGCCGCATCGAGAATGTAATGGAAATCGAAAAGGCCAAAGCCAAAGCCCGCGATAGCCTGGCGACGCTTCAGGATTGGCTGCCGGAATTTATGCGCAAAAAGGCTTAGCTGGTAAAGATACTTCTAACTCGATATAATTCTTATGGAAGCCCTCGAGTGTTTTCTGGAATGAGATGACGATTCAACCCGCCAAGTACTCTTTTGACGCGTTCTTTAATACTCTCAATATCTTCATCATCAGCAATACTAATATTAGCAGTAGTTCGATCTACGTTATGGCTAATAAAATCTTCCATATTACCATAATTAGGCCCCCTACCTTTCAGGTCATATATTTCCTCAGCAATAACATCAGCTTTTTCGGATAATGCACTATCTGTAATCCCTACAGATGATTCGGGGCTCAGCTTTCCTACCGAATGAACAAGCCAATCCCTGACGTAAGCCTCAATCGCTTCATCCGCATCATGAATGTAATCCCGATACTCTGCTTTTAAGCCTTTAGCAGAAACATCTAGCTCGGTACCAAACTCGGAGGAAAGCGCTGCCTTAAACTCCTGAGCCAACTGCTTAAAGTTTAGCTTCTCTTCATTTGCTCCTAAAATGTTTCTTAAATACTTCATTTTCTTATCTTAAACTTTTATCCGTTTCACCAGCGCGTCGATCGCCATCAGCTGATCGAGCAGCGCCGGTAAATCGGCGAGTTTGACCATATTCGGCCCGTCGCTGGGGGCGTTGTCGGGGTCGGGGTGGGTTTCGATGAAGACACCGGCGACACCGACCGCCACCGCCGCGCGGGCAATCGTCGGCACGAATTTACGCTCGCCGCCACTGCTCGTCCCCTGGCCACCGGGCTGCTGCACGGCATGGGTGCAATCCATAATCACGGGGTAGCCTTGCTCGGCCATGATGGGCAGGCTACGCATATCGACCACCAGCGTGTTATAGCCAAAACTCACCCCGCGCTCGGTGAGCAGGATGTTGCGGTTGCCCGAATCCGCGATTTTAGCAGCAACGTTTTTCATATCCCACGGCGCGAGGAACTGCCCCTTCTTCACATTCACCACCCGACCGGTGTTGGCCGCGGCAATCAGCAGGTCGGTCTGGCGGCATAAAAAAGCGGGGATCTGCAACACATCGACCACCGGGGCGACGATGGCGCAATGGGCGATCTCGTGCACATCGGTTAAGGTCGGGATGCCAAAGGTTTGGCGCACGGCTTCGAATACGGCGAGCGAAGCTTCAAGCCCCATGCCGCGCTTGCCCGATAGGCTGGTGCGGTTGGCCTTATCGTAGCTGGTTTTATAAATCAGGCCGATACCTTTTGCTTTCGCCATTTCGGTGAGGCGACCGGCGACCTCGATCGCATGATCGCGCGATTCCATCTGGCATGGCCCGGCGATCAGCACCAACGGCAAATCGTTGCCAATGGTGACATTGCCCACCGTAATGCGATGCTGCGTCATGCGTGCTCCTTAGATCGTGCTCAGCCCCGCTATGTTCATCCCGAAACCGTCCTAAAGTCTAGCCATAATACGGGCTAGGCGCATAAAAAAAAGGTGGTGAGTTGCCCCACCACCTCAAGCTTTTCCTCGCACAGAAGAAACTGATAACGTTAGCGTCGCTTGGCAGCCTTCGCTGCGGCGCGATACTAATTTCAGCGTCGCTTGGCAGCCTTCGCTGCGGCGCCACCTAAATCTCGTAAACCCGTGCGGGTTTATCCAAGTAATAAAGACAGCATAGCATTAACCAAGGTTAAAAAGTGTGACGGTTTTATTAAGATTCACGCGTTTGGATAAAAAACCCCGCGAAACGCTTGCAATGCGCATATAAACTCATTAAAACCCATGCAGTTTTAAGAGATAAAACGCCCGTAAAAACAAGCACAACGCAAAGCAAGAGGCACCCCATGGCAAGCGAAAAAAATCAAAATATTCAAGATGTTTTCCTGAATACCCTGCGCAAGGAAAAGGTACCGGTCACGGTGTTTTTAACCTCCGGGGTGAAGCTGCAGGGCAATATTTCGGGCTTTGATAATTTCTGCGTGGTGCTGCGCCGTAGCCCCCAGGTACAACTGGTCTATAAACATGCCATCGCCACCATCGTGCCATCCACCAACATCAGCCTTTATAAGGGTGAGGATGAGGGCGATGCACCCGCGGCGGATGCAGGGGCACAAGCATAATCTTTTTTCACGGCATGATGCCCTCACCCAAAAAACGTCAAGCGCGTTTTTTGACCTCTCCCAAAGGAGAGGTACTCGTGCGGCACATCTTGCAGCATACCATCCACCTGCTCATGATGCGGTTGGTGATGGGGGTTGATCGGCGCCACGGGGGCAACCTCTCCCTTGGGAGAGGTCTGAATTTTCTTTTGAGGAAAATTCAGGGTGAGGGCAGACGGGTAGCGGCATGATGACCCCGACCCTCGTCATCCACCCAACCCTCACCACCCGCGAGAAAGCGGAGCGCTCACTGCATGCCGCGCTTGAAGAAGCGGTCGGCCTTGCCCATGCGATTCAACTCGATGTCCGCCACGCCGCCTTGGTACGTTTACAAAAAGTCACCCCTGCGACCTATATCGGCAAAGGCAAGGCTGCGGAATTCGCGGCACTGATTGCGGAAAACGAGATCAGCCTCGCCATTGTCGATTGCGCCCTTACCCCGGTGCAGCAGCGCAACCTCGAAAAAACCTTCGGTTGTAAAGTGATCGATCGCACGGCGCTGATTCTTGAAATCTTCGGTGCGCGCGCGCGGACGGCGGAAGGCAAACTGCAAGTCGAACTCGCTTCCCTCACCTATCAGAAGTCACGCCTGGTGCGAAGCTGGACGCATCTCGAGCGTCAGCGCGGCGGCTTTGGTTTCTTGGGTGGGCCGGGGGAATCGCAAATCGAGCTGGATCGCCGGATGATTGGCGACCGCATTATCAAAATCAAAAAGCAGCTTGAAAACGTAGTGCGTACCCGCACCCTCCACCGCGCCACGCGGCGGGACGTGCCCTATCCGCTCATTGCCCTTGTCGGCTATACCAATGCGGGGAAATCGACCCTCTTTAATCGCCTCACCCATGCGGATGTGGTGGCGCAGGATATGCTGTTTGCCACGCTTGATCCCACCATCCGCGAAGCAACGCTTCCCTCGGGCTTGAAGGTGCTGATGAGCGATACAGTGGGTTTTATTTCCAACCTACCAACCGAGCTCATCGCCGCCTTTCGCGCCACGCTCGAGGAAGTGCTCTCGGCCGATATTTTGCTGCATGTGCGCGACATTGCGCATGAGGACACAAACGCTCAGCGCGATGACGTGGTAGGCGTGTTGAAGAACTTATTCGGGAAGGATGGCGCACTCGATCACCTCATCGAGGTGCATAATAAAATCGACCAATGGAGCGCCGATCATAACCGCGAGCCGTATCTGGCGCCCACGGGGGCGGTCCCCCTATCCGCAATGACGGGCGAAGGATGTGAGGACTTACTCCAACTCATTGACCAAAAACTATCCAGTGAACTGCTCGCCACCTATCATTATTCCATCCCCCACGAGGATGGCCGCGCCATCGCCTGGCTCTATGCCAATGGGCAGGTCATGCAGCATCATGAGGAAGAACGAACCGCAGAGTATGAAGTGCGCCTATCGGCCGCCAATGCCGCGCGCTTTCATCAGCAATTTGGGTATTAAGGGCGAAGATGGATAGGTTAGGATAAGCCGGTTACTTCCCGCGACCACCAAGGAGCAGACCACCGGCCATAACACCCGTACCAAGCGCCACATTGCCGAACCGATCCATAAACGTACGCGGGTTACCATTCGCATCACGGCTACTGACAATACCATTCAGTGCAATCGCACCCCCTGCTACCACCGATGCACCACGCACAAAGCCAATCATGCGCTTGCCTTCACCCGCCTTAGTGAAAGTATTGCCAATTTCACCAAGGCTTTCATCCGCGGCTTTGCCCAAACCCTGCTTCGCGCGCCCGAAGATATGATCCGTCCATGAGGTGGTTGGTGTGCTCGCCATTACTTCGCCCCTTCAAGCGCTATTTCTTAGGTTGAATATAGCATAAGGGCGCCACAAGTTATGTGACAGTTCTGTGAAGTTTACGGCGGATGAGAACCTGGCAGCAGCACCCGATAGAGGCTTATTTATAATGGATTGTTATGCTTACCAGGGGGGATGCCCCCTATCCGCAAACGGTCAAAGTCTAAAGTTCAGTGACAGTGCGGCACAACAC
>CAZZCK010000055.1:5754-9714 GCA_964652475.1 uncultured Azospirillum sp. | reverse complement strand
GGCTGCCGGGGCAGAATGCGTTCCGCGAGATTTCGAGCTGCTCCAACTGCGGTGACTTCCAAGCGCGGCGCATGAAGGCGCGGTTTAAGCGCGCGGGCGCCAAGGAGACGGAGTTCGTGCACACGCTCAATGGCTCGGGCCTTGCGGTTGGCCGCACGCTGGTCGCAATCCTCGAAAATTATCAGCAAGCCGATGGCAGCATTCGTGTGCCCGAGGCGCTCGTGCCCTATATGGGTGGAGTAGAAGTTATTAAGTGAGTGGTGAGTCGTGGGTAGTGAGTCGTATCCTCGCGGTGCCTTCACCACTCACTACTCACTATTCACCACTCACAGGAAACATCATGACCATTACCCTAAAAACCGCCCGTATCCTCATCAGCAACGATGACGGGGTGAACGCCGAAGGCCTCGCGTTGCTCGAACGCGTTGCGCGCGAGCTGAGTGACGACGTGTGGGTGGTCGCGCCTGAGCACGAGCAAAGCGGCGCCGGGCATTCCTTGAGTCTACACAAGCCGCTGCGCATCCGCCAGCTGGCCGAACGGCGCTTTGCGGTCGATGGCACGCCGACCGACGCAGTACTGCTCGGCGTGATGGAAGTGATGAAGGATAAGCGGCCCGACCTCATGCTTTCGGGGGTTAACCGCGGTAGCAATTTGGCGGAGGATGTGACCTATTCCGGCACCGTTTCGGCGGCGATGGAGGCGACCTTGCTTGAGATTCCCTCCATTGCATTCAGCAATCAGATCAAAGGAGCAGTGAATTGGGACGTGCCCGAGCGCTATCTCGAACCGCTTATCCGCCGCATCAGCCAAACCACGATTGCGCATGATCGGCTCATGAATGTGAACTTCCCGGCCGTTGCGCTCGCTGATGTGAAGGGCATGAGGGTATGCCCGCAAGGTCGCCGTCGGCTTGATGATAATCTCGACCGCCGCACTGACCCGCAGGGCCGCCCCTATATCTGGATTGGCGGGCAGCGCACCGAGCCATTCAACAACGCCGCCGATTCGGATTTTTCGATGATCGCGCAAGGCTATATTACGGTGACGCCGCTGAGCTTGGATATGACGGATTATGCGTCAATCGCTGGGCTTGAAGCGGCACTCGGGGAAGTATCATGAAAATAATAAAAATAGCCGTTCCGGTAGCCTTTGTGGTCATCGTGGCCGCGATGCTTGGCTTGCAGCTTTATTGGGGCAATCAGCATACCACGATTCCAGGTGAGTTATATCGCTCGGCTCAGCCAACGCCCAAGGATATTGCACACTATAAAAAACATTATGGCATCCAATCGATCATCAATCTGCGCGGCGCAAATCCCGGCGCTGATTGGTATGATGCAGAAGCCAAAGCGGCTAAGGAGCAGGGGGTTCCCCTGATCGATTTTCGTATGAAAGCAGCGCATGAGCTAACCGCCGACGAAGCAAAGGCGCTGATTGCGCTGATGCGTGATGCGCCCAAACCGTTGCTGATTCATTGCCGTTCCGGCGCAGATCGTACGGGGCTTGCGGCCGCACTGTATGTGGCGGCCATTTCAAAAGGCGGCGAGGAAGCGGCGGAATACCAGCTATCCATCCGTTATGGGCATTTACCGCAGATACCCTTTTGGTGGACGGATGCCCAAGCCATGTCGCGCACCTTCGAACGGCTTGAGCCAGCGCTTGGCTTTCATGATTCATGATTTCGCCGCCCATTGGCTTGCATCTGGGCTAAAGCTATGCTCTAAGCCTGACGAAAAATGAGGGATAGCCTGATGGCGCGCGCCGCTACTGCCAAAAAAACCACGAATAAGACGTCTATGGCTAACGCCGCGCCGCGCGTGGGCTTTGTCTCGCTTGGCTGCGCGAAAGCACTGGTCGATTCCGAGCGGATTCTAACCCGCCTGCGCGCTGAGGGCTATCAGCTCGCGCCGGATTATGCGGGGTCGGATCTGGTGATCGTCAACACCTGTGGCTTTCTCGATTCCGCGCGTGAGGAATCGCTCGCGGCGATTGGTGAAGCGCTCAACGATAACGGCAAGGTCATTGTAACCGGCTGCCTGGGTGCCGAGCCCGAGGTGATTACCGCGAAATACCCCAATGTGCTCGCCATCACGGGCCCGCAGCATTACGAAGCGGTGATGGATGCGGTGCATCAGGCGCTGCCTGCTGCCCATGAACCGTTTATGGATTTGCTGCCCCCGGGCGGCGTCAAGCTCACACCACGGCATTATGCCTACCTCAAAATTTCTGAAGGCTGTAACAACCGCTGTTCGTTTTGTATTATTCCAAGCATGCGCGGAGATTTGGTGTCGCGCCCGGTGGGTGATGTGCTGCGCGAGGCGGAAACCCTGGCCAAAGCAGGGGTCAAAGAGCTGCTCGTCATTTCGCAAGATACCAGCGCCTATGGTGTCGATGTCAAATATGCGAGCGATCGCTGGCGTGAGCACGAGGTCAAAACCAGCATGCTCGGCCTGTGCGAGGCGCTTTCGGAACTGGGCATTTGGGTGCGGCTGCAATATGTGTACCCGTACCCATCGGTCGACCATGTGCTGCCGCTGATGGCGCAAGGCAAAATTCTGCCCTATCTCGATATTCCATTCCAACATGCATCCCCTTCGGTGCTCAAGGCCATGCGCCGCCCGGCGAATCAGGAAAAAACCGCGGCCCGCATCGCGAAATGGCGCAAGCTCGTGCCAGATCTCACTATTCGCTCGACCTTTATCGTCGGCTTCCCCGGCGAGACCGAGGAAGATTTTCAGTGCCTGCTCGATTGGATGGATGAGGTCGAGCTCGATCGGGTCGGCTGTTTCAAATACGAAAACGTCACCGGCGCAACCGCTCAAACGCTCGATAATCACGTGAGCGAGGAAGTAAAGAGCGAACGTTTCTCCCGCTTCATGGAAAAGGCACAAACCATTTCCGCCGCAAAATTGCAGCGTAAAATCGGCAGCGTGCAGCAAGTGATGGTCGATGCCGTGGCCCAAGGAAAAATCACTGGCCGCAGCCGTGGCGACGCGCCCGAGGTCGATGGCAACGTGTTTGCCCCCATTGTTAAAGGTATTCGCGTCGGCGACATCATCAACGTCGAAATCACCGATGCGGATGCATATGATATATATGGCGTGGTTGCCGCTTAATTTTTTACGAAAGAATCGCATGGCCGACGTTACCGATTACCCCACCAAGCCCATGAAGAAAAAAGAAACCTTGGGCGAGATGATCCGTTCGGTGATCTTTATGGTGCTGCTTGCCTTGCTGTTTCGTAGCGTTGCCTATGAGCCGTTTCATATCCCTTCCGGCTCGATGCTGAGTACGCTGTATGAGGGCGACTATATTTTTGTTAGCAAATTCTCGTACGGCTATAGCCGTTTTTCGTTCCCCTTCAGCCCCAAATTGTTCGATGGGCGTATTTTGGAAAGCGCACCAAAGCGCGGCGATGTAATCGTTTTTCGTAACCCTGCCCAACCCAAAGTCGATTACATCAAGCGTCTGATTGGCATGCCGGGCGATACCGTGCAAATGAAGCGTGGCCGCCTTTATATCAATGGCGAGATGGTCGAGCAAACCCGCCGTGGCGAAGTGCTTCTGCCCGATGATTGCGGCACGATGCGCCCGCTTGCGCGCTATGAAGAAGTGCTGCCCGGTGGCGCGCGCCATACGGTGCTCGATGAC
The DNA here is from genome assembly GCA_964652475.1 of uncultured Azospirillum sp. GTDB lineage: Bacteria > Pseudomonadota > Alphaproteobacteria > Rickettsiales > UBA3002 > QFOX01. The sequence continues at coordinate 6,062 of CAZZCK010000055.1, read as the reverse complement.
CTGGATGTCAGCGAAATCAGCGATGTCAATCGCCCCATCACCTGTCCCGCAACGCGCAGCGCCATGGTGCAGCGTCAAACGTTTGATCCGGATAATAGCGAAATCTATACCGTGCCCGAAGGCCATTATTTCATGATGGGCGATAACCGCGATCACTCGCAAGATAGCCGCTTTTCCTATGAAAATGGCTTTGCGGATGCCCCCGGTTTTGTACCATTTTCCTATTTTGTTGGCCGTGCAGAAATAATTGCTTTTTCGTGGAGCGGTCAGTCAGGCCGTTGGTTTAAGGTGATTGAATAGATGAAACT
>CAZZCK010000055.1:4337-5654 GCA_964652475.1 uncultured Azospirillum sp. | reverse complement strand
CCTCTCCATGAGTGCCGGTGAAGAAGAGCAGGGTGGGCGCGAAAATCCCAGCAACCTTGAGGATGCATGCGAGGCACTGCTCGGTGCGATCTATCTTGATGGTGGTATCGAGGCTGCACGCGTGGTCGTGGCAAAATTCTGGGGCGATCAGGCGCGATTGATGCTGACCCCACCAAAAGACGCCAAAACTAGTTTGCAGGAATGGGCGCAGGCGCGGGGGCTTCGCTTGCCGGAATATGTGCTCATCAGTGCCGATGGGCCAAGCCACGCGCCGCTATTCGTCGTCGAAGTACGCGTCGAGGGGCTTAGCCCCATGCGCGGCGAAGCGGGGGTCAAAAAAACCGCCGAGCGCTTAGCCGCCGAGAAGCTGCTGGATGGGTTGAAGTAGCCCTCATCTATCACCCATTGGCCCTTACCCTGAACTTGCTTAACGGCAAATTCAGACCTCTCCTGAGGGAGAGGTGTTGGTAGAACAATTTATGGCTTAAAGCACGCCTTCACTGCAGCCACTACGCGGGCCACATCCGCATCACTCATCGCGCTGCCGCTGGGCAGGCACAGCCCATCGCGAAATAAATCTTCGCTCACGCCGCCGCCAATCATGGCTGCGTCCTTGAATACGGGTTGCAAATGCATCGGCTTCCACATCGGGCGTGATTCGATGTTGAGCGCTTCAAGCGCCAGGCGAATTTCTTCACGATCTGAGCCGAATGCATTCGCATCCACCAGCATCACACTCAGCCAGCGATTAGCGCGCCCTGTCGTCGCTTCGGGCATGAAACGAATGCCGGGCAGGGTGCCCAGTGCCGCTGCATATTGCGCAAATATTTCACGACGGCGCGCCACGCGGGTATCGAGCACCTCAAGCTGGCCGCGGCCAATCGCCGCCACAATATTGCTCATGCGGTAGTTATAGCCATATGTCGTATGTTCATAATGCGGGGCGGGGTCGCGCGCTTGCTGGCTCAAAAACCGTGCCTCATCGATCAGTTTTTTATTGTGGCTGGCGAGCATACCGCCACCGCTTGTCGTGATAATTTTATTGCCGTTGAAGGAGAACGCCGCCGCATCTGCGATCGCCCCGGCGTGATGCGCACCATCATACGCGCCGACGGATTCGGCGCAATCCATCACCAGCGCTACGCCATAGCGGTCGCAGATGGCGCGTAAGGCGCTCTGGTCGCAGCTTTGACCATAAAGATCGGTCGGTAGCACCGCTTTGGGCAGCGCGTTTTTTTGTTTCAAATCGGCGAGCGTTTCTTCGAGCAAACCGAGATCTATGTTCCATGTCGCGGCATCGGCATCGATAAAAATCGG
>CAZZCK010000055.1:0-4237 GCA_964652475.1 uncultured Azospirillum sp. | reverse complement strand
GCATCGAGCTCGAGCCGCGCATCCCAGCCAATCGCGTTGCGGCCATTCACTTGGGCGAGGCCCGTAATACCCGGGCGCATGCGGTGGCGCAGTTGCTCGCGCGCGCTGTAATGCGGCAGATACTGCGGCAACAATGGGCGCGGGCCGACCAGACTCATATCCCCCACCAGAATATTCCATAGCTCGGGTAATTCATCGATGCTGGTTGTTCGCAGCCACCCACCAAATGAGGTGAGGCGGGTCGCATCATCCAGCAGGTTTCCATCGGCCCCGCGCGCATCCGTCATGGTGCGGAATTTGATGAGTTTGAAAGGAATTTCGCCCATGCCAATCCGCGTTTGGGTGAAAAAGACGGGGCTACCCAGGCGCGTGCGCACACGCCACGCCACCAGCAGCAGCAGCGGCGAAAGCAGCAGCAAGCCGCTGGCGGCCGCTACCATATCGATCAACCGTTTGAGGGTGCGTTGCATGGGCTGGGGTTAGGCACGGGTGTTCAATCCTGTTCTGCCTGGATTTTGAGCGGTTTTTGAGCGAAAATTTAAGAATGATTTATAGGAATAGCCATTCTATTTCAAAAATCATACTTAAATTTGTAGCCACAAAACGCCAAAAGACACGCAGAACAGGATTGAACACCCGTGCCTTAGCGCCAACTCGGCAATTGTCAATGCGTGCTGGCTGAGTTAGTTTCCTCACTATGAAAGCAAAAGAGATCGTGATTATTGGCGGCGGCGGCCATACCCGGGTGTTGATCGGCATGGCGCAAGCGGCGGGGCTGCGCCTGCGGGGGATTGTGACCAGCACTGCAAGCCTTGTGGGCACTCGTATATTGGACGTACCGGTACTTGGCCTTGAAGGGGAATTCGCTTTCAACCCCGATGAAGTAACGCTGCTCAATGGTGTCGGCAATGTGGCCAGTAGCAAGAGCAGTGGCCTTACCCCACGCGCAGCGCTCTACACACGATACCGCGAACGCGGCTTCGAGTTTCTAGCGTTTGTGAGTACCGACGCGATGCTACAGCCGCATGTGACCTTGAGTGCCGGCGCGCAGGTGATGGCGGGCGCGGTGATTCAGCCCGGGGTTGTGATTGGTGAGAATGTGATCATTAACACCCGCGCCTCAATCGATCATGATTGCCAGATTGCCGCGCATTGCCACATTGCGCCAGCGGCACTGCTGTGCGGTTATGTAGTGGTGGGTGAGCATACGCATATCGGTGCGGGGGCGGTCATTATCGATCGGGTAACCATTGGTGCAGGTGCGGTGATTGGTGCGGGGGCAGTGGTCACGCGCAATGTGCTTGCTGGAGAAGTCATTCGCGCGGCAACACCCCAGGCATGGGTGGCTTAAGCGCGCTCCATTGGCCGCGCTGGGTTACCAATAACGGTGACGCCTGCATCCACCGATTTAGTTACGACCGCCCCCATACCAATGATGGCACCACGGCCAATGACTAGTGGTTTTTCGGGGGTTCCTTGGCGCAGGATGGCGCCAGTGCCAATATACACGTGATCCTCGATATGGGTATTACCATTGCAATGGACGCTGGGTGCAAACGTCACGTAATCGCCGATGATACAATCATGGCCCACATAGGAATAAATATTGGCTTGAAATTGGGTGCCAATGATTGAATTACCCGTGATGCAGGTGAATGGGCATAAAATAATACCCTCTCCCAGTGTATTGGCATCACCAATCACCACATTCGGCGCTAACAATTGCGCAGGTTTAGCTACATTCGCCATACGCTGTACGATGGCCTTGCGAATGCCCGCATCGGCAATGCCAATAGCATAGGTTTTTTCGCCAGCCATCGCAACGAATTCCGCCTCGGAAATAACCGGCATCGAGTTAAGATGTGTGAATTCGGGAGTGGTTTGAACGAAATAGAATGCTGTACCACTTGGGAGCGTTTGCCGCGCAATGGGCATGATCTCGCGCGCAAAACCGCCGGCGCCGAACAATCCAAAAATACGGCTCATAATACCTCCACTATAAAAACTATTTAAGTCGTATACATGCGACGAATCAATCGCTAAATGAGCACGCACTATCATCATCACGATCTGTATGAATGCATGATTGCAACCCACGCATTAACCGAAGCTGAAATCAACGCCACATTGCTTTACCGCGATGCGCTGATTCTGGTGCTCAACAAGCCCGCGGGCATGGCGGTGCATGTCACGGCGCATGATACCATCTCGCTCGATCAATCGTTCCATCATCTGCAATTTGGCCTGCCCAAAAAGCCGGAGCTGGCCCATCGCCTCGATCGCGGCACTTCGGGTTGCCTGGTGCTGGGCCGCCATCGCCAGGCGCTCATCAAGCTGGGCAAGTTATTCGAGAAACAGCGGGTGAATAAAACCTACCGCGCCATTTGTGTGGGAGCACCTGCCGAGCCGCAGGGCATCATTGAGCGCGCGATTTTGAAATCCGGGGTGGGTAGCAAGTGGAAAATGTCGCTCAATGATGCCGGCCAAGCGGCCGTGACGGAGTATCGGGTGTTGCGAACCTGGAATGTGGGAGTAGCGAGTGCCGGCCGTAAAAGTGAAGCCGTCATCCCGGGGTTGGCTTCGCCTCTCTTCGCTTCGCTACGAGTGTCCCGGGATCTCCTGAAACAAGCTGCGCAGGATGCGTCGGGAGATCCCGGCACAGGGGCCGGGATGACGGCTCTAACTTCTACTGTTCAACTATCAGAAATCGAATTCTGTCCACGCACGGGGCGCACGCACCAGATTCGTCTGCATGCCGCCTTCGCGCTCGGTTGCCCAGTGGTGGGTGATCCGTTTTATGGCGCCACCGACGGTGCGTTCAGCGCGAGCAATCATCCCATGATGCTGCATGCGGAGTCGGTCGCGATACCACTTTCATCAAGCAAACCACCGATTATGGTCAGCGCACCGCTACCGGAGCATATGGAAAAGTTGCTGCAGTCGCTAGGCTAGCTTTTTCTCGATGAAATGATCGAGCGATGCTTTGCCTGCACCCGCGATCGCAAGCCAGGTGAAGATCACGAAATAGGCGAATTCCGAAAGCCAGAATAAATCCTCAATCGAGGTTACGTTCTCCCATTGCGCACTCGCAATCGCCACCACCATGGTCACGGCGAGGGCACCTGCGGAGATGCGCGTCATTAGGCCGAGCATGAGCAATACGCCGCCACCAAACTCCACCCCACAGGCGATCGGCGTCATGATTTCGGGAAACGGAATGCCCCAGCTGGTAAAGCGCTCAATCATGGTAGGTAGAATTTGCAGTTTGCTCCATCCCGTCAGCATGAAGATATAGCCGATGGAAACGCGCGCCAGCAGCGGCCCCGCCCACTCAAAGTTTGCGGCAATTTTTTTTGGTAAACTGATCAGTAATTTCGAAACGCATGTGCAGGGCATAACCACTCCTTTGGGTAAAACGATTACTCCGCTATTCGCGAGGATGGTGTCAAAGGTTACAGCTTAATCGACACTACTCACCCTGGCTGCTTGAGAAACCATTTTTGCCATCGAACGTATAAAGCGTCTCGATTTTGAGGTAATCGACGCCCTTATCCGCCGCGCGGCTGAGTAGGTCAGCAATTTGTTTCAGCGTTACGTCTGCGCCTTTTTCAACGGGCAAAAAGCGCGCGCGGAAGCGGTCGGTCACATCCATCTCCGTCACGATGTTGGGCCATACTTTGAGGCCCTTGCAGGAAATCATCTGCAGTTTCAGCGCGGGCGTTGAAAGCTCATCGAGCATCGCGCCTAGTTCGTTTACTTCTTTGCCATACCAATGCACGAAGAGATCCATGCCCACCAGCTTGCGCACTTCTGTTTCCTTCGCCATGACGGCGTGGATGCCCTCTTGGCGCCCACCCGCGCGCGGCGCATATTTCACCACGCGGTAGGTGCTGGGCTCTTGCCCCAAACGGTCGATCACCGCTTGCGCAAATTCCTTACAGCCGAGCTTCACCTTACTCATCTCGTTGAAAATATCGCCCGTATGCTGGCCATCCTCGATCGTTTTCAGCCAGGCATTATGAATCAGCGAGGCATGCTCGTTGAGGCCCAGATGCACCAGCATCATAATCGCGCCATGCAGCAGCCCCGAGGGGTTCGCGATATTTTTACCGGCAATATCCGGCGCGCTGCCATGAATCGCCTCGAACATCGCGTAGTTCGCACCGATATTCGCGCTGCCCGCAAGGCCCACCGAGCCCGACACTTCCGCCGCGATATCCGAAATAATATCGCCGAA
>CAZZCK010000054.1:0-9864 GCA_964652475.1 uncultured Azospirillum sp. | reverse complement strand
TAATACGCTACTTACGAAACGCTACGTTCCTGATTGGCGCTGGCCTCACGCGCCGCAAGCACGGCGCTCGCGCGGCTACCATCGTTGGCGGCACCGCGGGCTAAAATCGCATCGATCTGGCGCTGGGCGTTATCTCCCGTGCGACGGGTTTTCTCGACCCAGTTCGTGCTTGGGCTATCGCTATCAACCGCGCGATCCGCCGCGATGGTCGGAGCAATGGCTGGGCCGGAGAGGCTTTGCACCGGAACGGGGACATAATTGACGGGGGCATTGGCCACCGCAGGTGCATCGAACACGGCGCGTTTGGCAGCCATAATGCCACCGAACAAACCAGTGGCCGAAATCATGAGTGGCGCAATATGGACAAGTTCCTTCCAAAAAGCAGGACCAAAAGTAGCGCCAGCGGCGATTCCGCCCGGCAACATCACGGTGACGAGGGCCACGATACCCGCCATCAGCGCGCCGCTGAGTGCACTCGACAGCGCGCCTTTGAAAAAGCTGCCGATGGCGGAGGGGCGTTCTTCGGGAATGGATGTGGCTTCACTCATGCTTAGATAGTAGCACAGCGGCGCGCCACGATATGTGACAATTGTGTGAAAGTTTGCTTGCGCGGCGCGTTGGCCATAGCCGCCATGGTCGGTGCCTACGTCAGTCGATTGGTATAAAACCCTATGGAGCATAACCCTTGTTTTTGCCTTGTTTTAGGGGCCTGACCATGCTGCAATGGTGTCATGAAACCCATCAGCACTAAGCCCAGCAAGCAGCAAATCCAGGCCCTGTTCCGCCATTTCGCGGCACGTGAGCCCCACCCCAAAACCGAGCTGATTGCGCCGAACCCCTATTGCTTGCTGGTGGCGATTGTCTGCTCCGCCCAGGCGACGGATGTGGGGGTGAACAAAGCAACCAAAGCATTATTTGCGATAGCGGATACCCCCGAGAAAATGCTGAAACTGGGCGAGGCGGGGCTTAAAAAACACATCAAAACCATCGGCCTGTTTAACGCAAAAGCCAAACATGTGATCGCCTTAAGCGAGCGGCTGATCGAGGCGTATGGCGGGCAAGTGCCAACCACGCGCGAAGCCCTCGTAACCCTGCCCGGGGTGGGCCGCAAAACGGCGAATGTCTGGCTCAATTGCGTGCTCGGCCAGCCCACCATCGGGGTCGATACCCATGTGTTTCGCGTGGCCAATCGCCTCGGCCTCTGCGCCACCACCACCCCGCTCGATACCGAACTGGCGCTTGAAAAAACCATTCCCGCTAGCTTCAAGCGCCACGCCCATCATTGGTTGATTCTGCACGGGCGTTATGTGTGTAAAGCCCGCGCGCCCGAATGCCATCGCTGTGGGGTGGCGCGCTGGTGTGGGTTTCGGGGGAAGGGTTAGCGGAGTTTTTCACCTTCATCTGGGGTTGCTGCAGCCTTACGTCGAGCAATATAATCATCCCAAAAAGCGGGTTTGTCTCCCGGGTTATCTCCTTGAGGAATACGTGACATATTCCAACGGCTAGAAGCTCCATGAAGCGTCGTGCGTCGTTCCACCATTGCGGTCAGCAGCGATTGACGAAACTCCTCTGCATTCTCATTAAACCAATCAATTTTATTATCATCACCTGTTGCCTTGAATACTTCTCCATAGGCGGTGATCGCGTCGGTTCCAGCAAATTTCTCGAGGTTTGGTAGACGAGCGTATTCGCCTGGCCCTGGTATGGCTTCCAAGCGCAAAATGTAACTTGCTGAAAGTGCCTCTCTTGAGGGTAAATGCGGTGCTATGGCAGCGGCTAATTCTGCCGCCGTCATCTTTCCGCCTGCCATCCCCCTGCCTAGCTCAAAACGCATTTCTCTGAAGACCTCGTGGGGCGGCTTCAGCCCATCAACCTCATGCGTGGAGGAAGGGTTTTGAGCTTTCTTCGGCGCCGCAGCCAGTATTGCCTGCAGCGGCGCTCTCATTTCTTCGGGAATGTCTACTCTGCCCGAACGCCAATCATCCAAGCTACCTATGGTTACCAAACTTCCGTCACTGAGAAGAGGAAGACGCCTTGAGATTTCTCGCAGCTTCAGAGTTTTTTCTTGCAGAGTTTTTTCTCGCAGAGCTTCTCGAAGGCTATCAAGTGTCGGATCATTTTCCATCCAATAACATACTACGATTCAGCGAACCTGTGCATGAAGATTTGATGACAAAAAGGCTCCCCAATCGCTCAGGGAGCCTTTTCTATTGGCGTAATTAAGAATTAAGTTACTGAAATTATGCCGCTTTTTTCACGGGTTGGGCGTTGGTTTTTGCATCGGCGGCGTTACGGATATTGCCCGAGATTTGGCCGCCGCGCTGGATTTCAATTTCGCCGTAGGTCACGTTACCGCGCACGCGGCCCGAGCTATGGATGGTGAGTTTGCCGCGCACGATAAGGTCACCCTCGAAGCTGCCGGAGATTTCTGCATCCTCCACCTCGGCGGTGCCTTTGAGCGCGCCGCTTTCGGCAAGTTCCACCGTGTGCACGTCACGCATCGTCGCATCGACCATCCCCTCGATCACCACGCGGTCGCAGCTGGTGATTTCGCCCTTCATTTGAATATCCGGGCCAACGGTGAGCACGCGTTTGGCGGTCGCGGCGCGGCTGATGGGGGTGGCCGCGACGGCTGGGCGCGCGGCTTCACTCGCCGGGGTGGCGAGATTATTGGCCATTGCGCTGCGGTTGGCCGCAACCATCGCCGCTTGCGGCGGTGCCGGGCGGAAGCTTGGCATGCTGGCCGCAGGCGCCGAGGCTGGCGCAGCGGAAGGGTTAGCGGCACCGACCGGTGCAGTCGCCGCAGCGGAGGTCACAAGCGTTGCGCCTTCCGCATCGCTGATTAATTCTTCCGTACCATCTTCTCTACGACGAAACATGCGCATTCTCCTTCATGATAATGTTTTTTTAGGTGACCGATTTTTTGAACCAGGAGCAGCGTCATCCGCTGCCGAGCCTCATAATCCTAGCCCTAACCGCGAGGCGCTGCCAGCGAAAAATGCGGGTGATGATAAAAAAGATCGCCAGGGTAATCGGGCGGCTGACAGGGCGGCGCACAGCTGCTAGAAGCAGCATATGGCCGTCTATACGCAACTGACTAATGAAGAAATTACGGAGCATCTCGCGCAGTATTATGCGGTGGGTGCGCTTGATTTCGCGGTGGGGATTACGCAAGGGGTGGAGAACACCAATTACCTGCTCGGGGTGCGCGACCCAAACGGTGCGCAGGTCAAGTATATCCTGACCCTATATGAGAAGCGGGTGAAGGTGGCCGACCTGCCGTTTTTTCTGGGCTTGCTCGAGCATGTCGCGGCACGTGGCGTGGTGTGCCCGCGCCCGATCCTGCGCGGCGACGGTGCCTTGGTGGGCGAGCTTTCCGGCAAGCCCGCCGCGCTGATGTGTTTTGTTGAGGGAAAAAGTCGTAGCATCATTCGTAACCCGCATGTCGCATCGGTGGGGCAGGCACTTGGGCAACTGCATCAAGCAGCGCAAGGGTTTTCGGGGACACGCGCCAATGCATTATCGCTTGAAGGCTGGCAGACGCTTTATGCGAAAATCGCGGGTAATCTCGATGAAATTGATGCTGGGCTTGCGGATTTGCTGCAACGCGAAATGGACTATGCTGCGCAGCATTTTCCAGCGGCGGATGCGTTGCCCTGCGGCATCATCCATGCCGATTTATTTCCCGATAATGTGTTTTTTAAGGGCGATGATGTCAGCGGCGTGATCGATTTTTATTTCGCCTGTCGCGACCGGCTCGCCTACGATGTGGCGATCACCCTCAATGCCTGGTGCTTTGAGCCCGGTGGCGAATTTAACCCGACCAAATCGAAATTATTGCTCGATGCATATCAGCGCGAGCGCCCCTTCACACCGGCAGAAATTGAGGCGTTTCCGGCGTTGCTGCGCGGTGCGGCCTTACGCTTTTTGCTCACCCGCGCGCATGATTGGTTGAACCGCGATCCTGCCGCCCTGGTGCGCCCGCACGACCCGCTCGAATATGCCGCGAAGCTACGCTTTCATCAGCAGGTGAAGGATGTGAGAGAGTATAAGGTGGGTGGTGAGTGGTGATAGAAAGTGATCGAGATTTGCGAATATGGCCGAAAAGCTTTGCAACAGCAGACGTCGTTGAGAAACTCATTCAAACACTTGAGGCAAAGTGATGGCCACCACCCACCACCCACTACCCACCACTCACATCAAAAAAGTAACCATCTACACCGACGGGGCCTGTAGCGGCAACCCGGGCCCGGGCGGCTGGGCGGCGCTGCTGATGTTTGGCACAAAACACAAGGAAATCAGCGGTGGGGCGGTGGATACGACCAACAACCGGATGGAGCTGATGGCGACGATTATGGCGCTCAAGCAGCTCAAAGAGCCATGCGCAGTGACGCTATTCACCGATAGTAAATACGTGCTGCAGGGTTACAGTGAGTGGCTGCCCGGCTGGATCAAAAAAGGCTGGAAAACGGCGGATAATAAGCCGGTGAAAAATGTCGATTTATGGCAGGCCCTGGCAGAAATTGCGGCCGAGCATGCCATCGATTGGCAGTGGGTAAAGGGCCATAGCGGTGATGCGCATAACGATCGGGTCGATGCACTTGCGGTCGAGCAGGCGCAGCAATTCAAAGCCATGCGGTCGTAAGTTCCGTTACCGATTATTCATTCGCTGACGGGTGCGAACGATGGTATGCCGTGTACTATATTTCACCATCACGGAGCATCGTATGAAACGGTTTTTACTAGCAAGCGCCGTCTTGTTGCTTGCCGCGTCGCCCGCCTATGCCCTCAAAATTACGAACCTCGATGATGTACCGCACATGGTTGAGCTATCTGGCGGTGGGGTGGTCGAGCGGCGGGTGATCGCGCCCGATGCGACCGAGATTTTCCCGGGTGCCGCGCTTGGGTTTTTATCGCTGGTGGATACGTCGCCCGCGGCGTCGAAAAAATCAAAAAAGCCGACGTATGATAGCGTCGTGCATGCCGATGGGTTGCTCTCGGGCATCATTGGTAATGAGCGCACCAGCGGTATTCCCGCCGACCCTGAGTATAATTACGTGATCTGGGATGGTGGCAAGTTGATGGTCCAGTCACGCACGAAAATGACCCACGGGCGCTAACGTTCCATGCAGCGATTGTGCGGCCGCATCACTCGGACCTGCGCGGGAATGCGGGCAAGGCAAGATCAGTAACGGCTATGGCTTCTCGCGAATCGCGGCCTGGGCGGCGGCGAGGCGGGCAATCGGCACGCGATAAGGCGAACAGCTGACGTAATTCAGGCCCGTTTTTTGGCAAAAGGCGATCGAGGCCGGGTCGCCGCCATGCTCGCCGCAAATACCGAGTTTGATACCCGCGCGCGTGGCTTTGCCGCGTTCCGCAGCAGTGCGGATGAGTTCGCCCACGCCGTCCTGGTCGAGTGTGACGAAGGGGTCTTGCTCGATCACGCCTTGTTTTTTGTAATGCTCGATGAAATTCGCCGCATCGTCACGCGAAATGCCGAGCGTTGTTTGCGTCAAATCATTCGTCCCGAAGCTAAAAAATTCTGCATGGCTCGCAATATCCCCGGCGCGCAACGCGGCGCGTGGCAGCTCAATCATGGTGCCGACCTGGTAGGCAATGTCAACGCCGGTGGCGGCCTTGACCTCGGCGGCGGCGGCATCCACAATCGCTTTCATCAGTTGCAATTCCTTCGCGGTCATCACCAGCGGAATCATAATCTCGGGAAGGACAGTCTTGCCTTCTTTTTGTACTTGAGCAGCTGCCTCGAAGATGGCTTTGGCCTGCATGGCATAAATTTCAGGATAGGTGATGCCCAAGCGGCAGCCGCGATGGCCGAGCATGGGGTTCGCCTCATGCAGTTGGCTGGCACGGTATTTCACGGCTTCAAGGGTGAGGTGCGAGGCATCGGCCACTTCCTGCATTTCCGCGTCGCTATGCGGCAAAAACTCGTGCAGTGGTGGGTCGAGCAAGCGGATGGTGACGGGCAGCCCATCCATAATGCGGAAGATCGCGGCGAAGTCGTCGCGCTGCATGGGCAGCAGTTTGGCCAGCGCCACTTCACGCGCTTTCTTGGTTTCGGCCACAATCATTTCGCGCATGGCGATGATGCGCTCGGCATCAAAAAACATATGCTCGGTGCGGCACAGGCCAATGCCCTCGGCACCGAAGCTGCGCGCGGTTTTGGCATCGAGCGGGGTTTCCGCGTTGGCGCGCACCTTGAGGCTACGCGCACTATCCGCCCAAGCCATGACGGTGTTGAAATCGCCCGAGAGATTTGGCTCCACCGTGCCGACTTCGCCCAAAATTACTTCGCCGGTTGAGCCATTGAGGGTAATGATTTCGCCCTCGCGCACGGTGAGACTGCCGGCCGAAAATTCCTTGCGCGCATAGTTGATGCGCACCTCGCCCGCACCCGAAACGCAGCATTTGCCCATGCCGCGCGCGACCACCGCCGCGTGGCTGGTCATACCCCCACGGGCGGTGAGAATGCCTTGGGCGGCATGCATACCGTGAATATCCTCTGGTGAGGTTTCGATGCGTATGAGGATGACTTTTTCCTTCAAATTCGCTGCGTGTTCGGCATCCTCGGCGGTGAACACCACCTTGCCAGAAGCCGCACCAGGCGAGGCTGGAAGCCCGCGCGCAATGACGTGTTTTTTGGCGTTGGGGTCAAGCGTTGGGTGCAGCAATTGGTCTAGGCTTAGCGGGTCAATGCGCAGCAATGCTTCTTCTTTGGTAATCAGTTTTTCGTTCACCATATCGACCGCGATTTTAAGCGCGGCCTTGGCGGTGCGTTTGCCGTTGCGGGTTTGCAGCATCCATAGCTTACGGTTCTCGACCGTGAACTCGATGTCTTGCATATCGCGGTAATGGGCTTCAAGCTTTTGGTAAATTTTCACCAAATCGGCGAACACATCGGGCATCACTTCTTCCATGCTTGGCAGATCGCCACCTTCGGCTTTGCCCTGCACCGTGAGGGGTTGCGGCGTGCGAATGCCGGCGACTACATCCTCACCCTGCGCGTTGACGAGGAACTCGCCGTAAAACAGTTTTTCGCCCGTGGATGGGTTGCGGGTGAAGGCCACGCCCGTGGCGCAATCATCACCCATATTGCCAAACACCATGGACTGGATATTCACGGCCGTGCCCCACTCGGCAGGGATGTCGTGCAGGTTGCGATAGGTGATGGCGCGTGGGTTCATCCAGCTATCGAACACGGCGCGGATGGCGCCCCAGAGCTGCTCGTTCACATCCTGCGGGAAGGGGCGCTTGATGTACTTGGCCACCACGTCCTTATATTGCACGACGAGTTCCTTGAGGTCATCAGCGCTCAGGTCGGTATCTTGCGAGAAATCGCGCTCGTTCTTCATGAGGTCGAGCAGGTCTTCGAAATGGTCATGGTCGACGCCGAGCACCACATCCGAATACATCTGGATGAAGCGGCGGTAGGAATCATAGGCAAAGCGCGCATTGCCGGTTTTAAGGGCAAGGCCCTCCACGGTGGCATCGTTCAGGCCTAAGTTCAAAATCGTATCCATCATGCCGGGCATGGAGGCGCGGGCGCCCGAGCGCACCGAGACCAGCAGCGGGTTTTTCGCATCGCCAAAGCTGCGACCCACGATTTTCTCGATGGCCTTAACGCCCGCATTCACTTGTGCGGCGAGGGCCTCGGGGAAGTTTTTTTCCATCGCGTAGTACGCCACGCAGACATCCGTCGGGATGGTGAAGCCGGGGGGAACGGGCAGGCCCAGCGCGCACATATCGGCGAGGTTTGCGCCCTTACCGCCGAGCGTATTTTTCATCGCGGCCGAGCCTTCGGCCTTGCCATCGCCAAAGCTGTAAACGAGCTTTTCAGGGGCAACGGACTTCTTCATGGCGGCGGATGATTTCATGGGACTATCCTTCAATTTTGGAGAAATCGGCAATGGTGTTGGCAGCATCACGTACGGCGGCAAGCAAACTCAGGCGCGCCTCGCGGAAGCCTTCTTCGGTGACCATCAGGTCGGTGAAGAATTGGTTGATGGGTGCTGCGAGCGCATCCAAATCGCTTGGCGTTTTTGGTGCAATTTTGAGTGTAGCTATAAGCGCTTTTTCAGCGGGCGAGGTGAGCGTATCCGAGAAGCTAGCGGCAAAGGCTTGCTTCGATTTTTTCTCTTCCGCAGCCAAGATGTTCATGCTCCGCTTAATGGCGGCGAGGGTAGTTTTGCCAGCGTCGGTGGCGAGCCAAGTAGCTAAACTTTCCATTCGTGTTGAGATGACTAAAACATTTAAGCCATGCGATTCATTTGACAGAATTGCTTCAATTATATCATGACGCACAACAACCAATTCAGGCGATCTTTCGCGCATCAAGTTAACTAGGCGCTCGCGAACAAAAGTAATTATTTCTTGTTTTGATGAGTGTTCAGGTACGATAGCCGAAAGATCAATATTCCATTGATGACGGTCAATGATACGAACTACACCCAATGCCGCTCTTCTTAATGCCAGCGGGTCTTTGCTACCGGTTGGTTTTTCGCCAGCAGCGAAGAGCGATACAATCGAATCGAGTTTATCCGCAATCGCGATGATAGCGGCGAGGGGTGATTCCGGCACGGAATCGGCCGCGCCCAGTGGCTTGTAATGGTCGCGAATTGCATCCGCAATTTCGGTTGTTTCCCCTTTATTTTTATAGGCATATTTTTCATCTGCGTAGTAACGACCCATGATGCCTTGCAGCTCGGGGAATTCGCCCACCATGCCGCTGGTGAGATCAGCCTTGCAGAGTTGTGCTGCACGGCGGACGGATTTCTCATCCGTATAGCCAACGGCTTTGGCGATTTGCACAGCCAGTGCCTCAATCCGCCCGACCTTCTCGTTCATCATGCCCACCTGCGCGTGGAAGACGACGTCGGATAATTTCTTGCCCCACTCTTCGAGGCTGGTTTTGCGGTCTTGCTCCCAGTAAAACTCACCATCCGCCAGGCGTGCGCGGACCACGCGGGCGTTGCCGGCCTTCACCTTCGCGCCGCCATCGGCCGTCAGCATGTTAGCGACAGTGATGAAATGATTAGCAAGTTTACCGTTTGCATCTCGTAGGGCGAAGTAACGTTGGTGGTTTTTCATTTCCGAAATCAGCACTTCCGGTGGAAGCTCCAAGAATTTTTTATCGAACTGGCACAGCAGCGGCACAGCGTATTCAACGAGACCAGTCACTTCATCAAGAAGCGCGTTGTCATCGACAACTTGCAATCCATTTTGCACGGCAAGATTGTGGACAGCATTGCCTATGTAATTTTTGCGTTTCTCAAAATCGACGACAACAAATCCGTCTTTAAGCAATTCCTCATACTTCTCGGCGTGGGGGATGGTGATGGGTGCCGAGGCCATGAAACGGTGGCCCTCGGTGATATTGCTGGCGGTGAGGTGGGCGAATTGCACGGGCACTACTGCATCATCGAGCAAACACGCAATGCGATGCAGCGGGCGCACCCACGCAAGTGGGCGCGAACCCCAGCGCATGGATTTTGGCCAGCCAAACGCGGTGAGCGTGCTTTCGCAAATCTCTTTCACCACCTCGGCAACGGCGCGGCCCTTTCGCTCAATGGTCGCGTAGTAATAGCCGTCGCGCTGTTCCAGTTGCTCAAGCGTGAGGCCAGTCGATTGCAGGAAGCCCTTCATTGCCTGTTCCGGCGCGCCGATTTTGGGCCCGCGTTTTTCCTCGCGCACATCCGGCTGAATCAGCGGCAAGCCGAAGCATTGAATGGCCAGATGGCGGGGCGAAACAAAGGTCTTCACGCTCATGGGTTTGAGCATGTTTTTTTCAAAGCCCGCAACCATCAAGCGCTCGAGCTGCTCGGCGGCGCCCTTTTGCATGCGCGAGGG
>CAZZCK010000053.1:0-9900 GCA_964652475.1 uncultured Azospirillum sp. | reverse complement strand
AAATCCGGCTGGCCCGTCACCGGGCAGAGCGAGGTGAACTCCGGCGCGGTGAAGCGAATCAGATAATCCACATTCGGGTGCGGGTTGGGCACGCGCTCGAGCACCGCCGCCTCGGGTGAGGCTGGTAGCGGACTTTGCTGGCCAAGTTGGCTTAAATGGGGAGTATCGCTCATCCCCACCCCATTAGCGTGGATGGTGGGCGGGGTCAATGGGGGTAGCTGGCCCCTACGCGATTATTTATTTTTTTGATTTTCTCGCTGTTTACGAAGATCATCAAGCGAGACGACAATTCCTTCATAACAAGGATCTTCAAGAATCAACTTCATTTCTTCGGGATCAACGGAAAATCCCCTGATTCGTTGGCCCGGAGTTAATGATACAAGATGCTCCATTGAGCGTTGAGTGCGCTGCGAACAACGCTCAAGATCGGATAATAATGTTTCATAAAACTCACGCTTACCCTCTTCCTCATCTGGACGAAGCGTTATTTGACAGCGAATTTCGGCAAGTGCTTTTTGTGCAAGCTTATTACTGTTGCTTATTTTTGCCAAATCTTCATTGATCTTGGAAATTTCACGCGAGTTTTGATTGAGAAGATACTTTAACTCACTCGAGTGATGCCGCGCATCCTCAATGTTATGCTTGAGTAAAGGAAATAAATAGCTTGGTTTTTTATTTTCACTATCAAAGTCGTGTAAATGCGAAGCATAGCGGTAACTCTTCACGGCGCTATCTACGTGATGAAGCAGATCGGCGTGAGCCAGCATCAGGTCACAGTCATACTTTATGGATTGCAAGATGGTATCGACAGTCGACTCACCTAAATCAACCGGTGCGATTTCATTTAATGCGCGCTTATAACCTTCGTAAATGCTTTCACCATTTTCTATGCTTTGCAGCCAAACTTTGGCTTCAGGAAAAGCATTCAGCACGTTATGCTCTTGTAGCCCTCTGACAGAAGTACCCGAACTATCACCATTGGCCGTATCATCGCTCATGGCTAGCCTATTTCTTTATCCACGTTCGGGAGTGATGATTGTGGGTATCTGCACACCCTTGCCATGCCATTCAACTTGTATGATCGGTGGCTTATGTGATTGAGCCAGCGCTTGATAATGTGAACCGACTGGCTCACTTGCTACATCAGTAACAGGCTTAGCAACGGATAATGCGCCCGCCGTTAGTGTGGTAAAAACATGATTGGGCCGATTTTTCTTTGTTGGCGCAGCAGTGCCGTCGGCGCCGGTTACGTCACCATCAATCATGGGTTCTTCTTCGTGCAATAGAGGTGATTTCATAGCCTCCACCAATTGCTTCATTTCATTAAGAATTCTTGTATTGATATCCTGCAAATATTGCCTCTCCTCATCAGTTGGTATTTGATACTTTGATCGACCGGATAGAATTAAGTTGATGTTAGCAGAGGCTGCTGAGACACAGCCATCTAACATTGAAAAATTTGGGCTTTGCGATATATCTGGCACTCGCTTACTACCTCCCATTTTTTTAATAGAAACCAATGAAGGGATAATAACTTTTTCTGAATTTTCTAACGCCTTAGCGATCGACGAGTTTAAATGATTGAGGAAAGGAATATCAAGATCCGACGTTTGAGGAATATTTAGGAGCACGCTATTAAATTCCTTGTTCAATTCCACGAGTCTTTCTATAGATTGCCTCGCTCTTGCAGCAAGACGCGCTCCATATTCATGCCTCCCCGCTACTGCTTCATCATCGCTCATAGCTAGCCTATTTCTTTATCAGTTCGCGACCCTACAACTCTGTTGCGCCAATCGGCATTCAGGCCCTCCTCGCGCACATGGCTTGGAATAACACCAAGCCTCGCCGCTACATGGGTCTCTCCAAACCGAGCCGCGCGTAAATCATTTATCGCCCTGCTTAAAGAACCTTTAACACCATGTATGGCGCGTCTTACCAGCGATGGATGTGCATGCGGGTGAGTCTGGTGATTCGTTGGGCCCGTGGGGCCATCAGGGACAGAGTTTGGCTTGATATCGGTACCCAAGTTTATAATGGCATGAATATTAGCCTCAAGCTTTTTAGCATGTAAACGTATATGCGGAATCCATTTTGTTGCTACTTCCATTTCTTGTTCAGTGAACGCTTTTTCCTCTTTCTGTAACGCTGTCATTTGTAACTGGTTGAATTCTGTTTCTAACTGACTAAGCTTCTTGTTTAATTCACGAAACCCATCCGCAAAAACATCATTATAATCAATCTTAAGATAAGGGTTTGCATCGTGTAATGCTTCGACCGAAGCATCCGGATGTTTATATAATTCCCAGCTTCGAGTTATTGCATTAAGAGATTCCACAAGATCCCTCGTTACTTGATAAAGCGTATGAATTGGCGAATGATTTTCGGCAAATTCTAGGTCATTTTTCTTAGCTTCAACCATCGCAGAGATAAGTGCTGCACATTGCCTCATCGTAGCTAAATCGTGGGCAATTGGGTCAGAATTTTCAGTTACAGTTGAGGGGTGGCCGCCGCCCGCTGGCAAATCAGCAGGATCAGGTGCAGCGGTTACGTCACCACCCCCACCTCTTCCAGCAAACTGCCCATGCCCATCCATCGCTTCACACCCTCAATCGGGCGGTCAGCGCCATTTACAACGCCGGGTCCGCCATGTGGTTTTCGGCAAAGCCGCGGTTGCGTAGCTGGCAGCTATCGCAATGGCCGCAGGCTTTGCCATTGACTGGATCATAGCAGGAAATGGTTAGCGCATAGTTAACGCCAAGGCGCAACCCCTCGCGGATGATCTCGGCCTTGCTGAGATGAATAATGGGGGTGTGGATTTTAATGGTTTTTTTGGCTTCCACCCCGTCCCCCTTCGCCGAGGCTTCGGGCGACATGTACGCCGTCGCTAAATTGGCTGTGCGTTCAAAGGCTGCGATAAATTCGGGGCGGCAATCCGGGTAACCCGAATAATCCAGCGCATTGACCCCGATGAAGATGTCATAGGCCCCTAGCACCTCGGCCCAGGCGAGCGCGAAGCTCAGGAAAATCGTATTGCGCGCCGGCACATAGGTGATGGGGATGCCGTGGTTGATGTCGTGCGCGCTGCGGTCTTTGGGCACGGCGATATCCGCCGTGAGCGCCGAGCCGCCAAACAGCCGCAAGTCAATATCGGCGATTTTATGGGCGGCGGCACCCATCACCTCGGCCACGCGGGCGGCGGCTTTCAGCTCCACCGCGTGGCGCTGGCCGTAGCGGAAACTAAGGGCATAGACCTCGAATCCCTGCGCGCGCGCAATGGCGAGCGTGGTCGCGGAATCCAGCCCGCCGGAGAGAAGAAGTACGGCTTTTTTTGTCATAGCGGTTAGCAGTTAGCGCCTAGCAGCCATTAAGAAAAGCCAAAACCGAACGGCGCGTGGCGAAGGGGGCGGCAACCCATGGTGGCGATAGGATCAACTTATAGTCGTACCGGGGCAAAATGTCACCTAACCGTCATAAAAATAGGGCGAATTTAAGGTAGAATATGGTTTATTCGTATCCCCTAATTCTTTTATTTCACACCAGAAAACCCGAGTCATGCAATTTACCCATCAAGAAATTTCGAGCCTTGATTTTAAGGATGTGGAGTACACGTTCGCGACTGATGATTGGCCAGAAACGATCAAAAATCGTGGCATACAGCCTGGTGATTTTGTAATCAAGCTGTTCCCTAAGGATAGCAGCCTTGGCTTTTTCGATTTCCCGGATGCTTGGCGAAATTTGGTTGGGGTGGATGATAAATTGCGTTCAGCGGGGCGCGAGGCTCAAGAAAGGATGGATAATTTTTTTAGAGATGGGATAGATAATCTGTACAAAGGGGAGCCGATTGATAGCCATGGGCAGACATTAGAAGAATCAATCAAACGAAAATCAATCCATCAACAAATCATGGAGGATCGAAAACTGCTTCATCAATCGCCTATTATCGGGGCAAAACAGCAAGTGAGCGATTTTTTTCCAGGGCTTGTGTATAGCCAGAAAACTGGTTCAACGGATAATTCACAAAAAGTAGAGAAAAAAGGCCCTTACTACGCGTTTTGTATTCGTGATTATACGAACAATCAAACCTATTCCGAGGCGCTCAATAATGACTTCACAAGTAAGGGGCAAAAAAAGCAACTAGAGAAAATTCGACGAGCGCAACTATCGTTAATGGAAAGGATGGATACCCCATCGCTCGCTTTTGCAATAAAATCCAACATCATAACCCGTATATTGGATAACGCCGAGAATCAAGCAAATCGCGCGAGAGCAAATCACCACCAAAATAATCCATCAACTTCTAAACCCCGAATTAATGCATGGCGGGCAGGTCTTTTGCTTGAGAGGGGTAAGGTGAATCATGAGCGCTAGCTTACGCCACGCCCCAAACTTTATGCATCTGGGTGGATAATCGGTAGCCATGGGTTTGCGCGAGCGCGAGGGCATGGGCGGCGTTGGCGGCATTTTTCGCGGGGTCGTAGGCGTCCATTGGCTGCACATAGACGGGGATAGCGGTGCCCGCCTGCCCCACCTCACCCACGGTGTGATAATCGCCCACATCCGCGCTGACGATGAATTTAAGCGCATCGATTCGCGCTAGCAAATCTGGCCTGAGCGGATGGTATTTCCCGTCCGTCACCTTGGGCGAGCAGACGATATTCACGCCCACCGGCAGTTCGCGCCATAGCGTGCCGTTGGTTTCGATCTGCACGCGCAACCCTAGGGCTAGCAACGCCTCGCATAGCGGCACAATATTTTGCCTCAGTGGCTCACCACCCGTGATGACGACGAGATCGCGGCGGTAGGTTTGCGGGCGGTAGATGGTGCCTGGTGCCTGGTGCCTGGTGCCTAGCGCTAAATGTTGCGAGTTAATCGCAAGCGATGCCCCAGGCAAGCCCTCTCCCCCTGTGGGAGAGGGCTGGGTGAGGGAGTTATCCGCAAGGTGAGGATTCTGGTTGGCCCCCTCACCTAGCCTCTCCCTCAAGGGGAGAGGAACGACAGCGCTTGCATCAATGATCGATGCTAATTTAACAATTTTTTCTATGATTTCTTCCAATGGCATCACCGCGAACGCCTCAAACTCCGTATCGCAAAAATCGCACGCGAGATTACAACCGCCCAGGCGCAAAAACACTGCTGGTTGGCCGACAAATGGCCCCTCGCCTTGCAGTGTCGGGAATATCTCGACCACTTGAAGGAGGCTGCCATCACCCTTTTCGGGTGGGCGTTTTGGGTTTTTACCGAACATAGTTGTCAGGGATTAGGGATTGGCTATTGGGAATTAGGGATTAGGGGTAACGACTCTGTCGGCATTCGACAAGCCTATTCCACCATCGGGGTTTGACCTTAAGACTCACTTCACCTACTAATCCCCGATCCCCAATCCCCAATCCCCGTTTTACTTATGCCAAAACCATCGACCCATGAAACGATCGAAACACTCGCCGCCGCCGGGCTTGAGACCCGGCTCGTGCATGGCGGCAGTATGCGCAGCCAGTATGGCGAGGTGGGTGAAGCCATTTTTATGAATTCCGGCTTTTGCTATGACGATGCGCAAACTGCCGAAAAGCGCTTCAACGGCGAGGAGCCGGGCTTTGTCTATTCGCGCTACCGCAACCCGACCCTCGCCATGCTCGAAGACCGCCTCGCACTGCTAGAGGGCGCCGAGCATTGTATTGCCGTGGCTTCGGGCATGGCGGCCGTGTTCGCAAGCCTCATGGGCGTGCTCAAAGCGGGGGATCGCGTGGTTGCCAATCGCGTGCTGTTCGGCTCGTGCCACTACATCATCAACGAAATTTTACCGCGCTTTGGCATCACCACCGAGCTGGTCGATGGGCCGGATATGGCGGCGTGGGAGAAGGCGCTGAGTCGCCCCGCCCAGGCCGTGTTCATTGAATCACCCGCGAATCCAACCTTGCAACTGACGGATATTGCCGCGGTGTGCAAGCTCGCGAAAAAAGCCGGGGCGCTCGTGATTGTCGATAATGTGTTTGCGACCCCGATATACCAAAAACCCCTCGCGCTTGGGGCGGATATGGTGGTCTATTCCACCACAAAATATTTTGATGGGCAGGGCCGTACATTAGGCGGTGCAATTTTGGGCAATAAAGCGCTGCTTGAGGAAAAAATTCTGCCCTTCCACCGCCATACCGGCCCGGCACTCAGCCCCTTCAACGCCTGGGTGATTTTGAAGGGCCTTGAAACCCTGCCGATGCGCATGGAGCGCCATACGAGCAACGCACAAACGATTGCGCAATTGCTCGAAGGCCACAATGCAGTGGAACAGGTGCTCTACCCCACCCTCAAAAGCTTTCCGCAGATCGCACTTCAACAGCGACAGGCGACGGGCGGTGGTGGATTGATTGCGCTGACGCTGAAAGGCGGCAAAGCAGCCGCATTCAAGTTTTTGAACGCGCTTTCGATCGTTGCTATCAGCAATAATCTGGGCGACGCAAAAAGCCTGGCCACTCACCCCGCCACCACCACCCACAGCAACCTCACGCCCGAGGCACGCGCAGCGGTGGGTATTACGGATGGTATGGTGCGGCTATCGATTGGGCTTGAATCGATCGATGATTTGAAACGCGATATCGAAACGGCGCTGAAGGCCGCCACGTGATGCCGCGGCTGACATACATGGTACTTGCGCTGCTAGCGCTGATCATGGCACCGCTTGCGCTTAACGCCTGGCAAGAAAAATTTCCGGCACCCCTACCCGCCGTCATCACCACCGCCCATGGCAACCGCATTGCCCTCGACCTTGAAATCGCCGCCACACCCGAGGCGCGCGAACGTGGCCTCATGCAACGCCAGCGCCTCGCACCGTATGATGGCATGGTGTTTTTCTTCCCCACGCCCGCACCGCAACGCTTCTGGATGAAAGATACACCGCTACCGCTTGATATGCTGTTTGTGGATGAGATGGGCAGGATTGTTTACATCCATACCGCAACCCCATTATCGCTGGAACCGATCGGCCCATCCACGCCGGTGCGCTCGGTGATCGAGATCGCCGCCGGGCGCGCGAGCACAGAAAATATCACCGTCGGAAATACCGTTACCTATGACGCAACAGGCTTACGCAATCTATCCATACGCTAGAAGCGCAGCTCTAACGAATCGCGGTCGATACCGCGCCTTTGCCATGCTTATGGTGGCTTGTATGGCTCTACTATTCGCCCCCTCACCCACGACGGCGGCACTGCTACTCGAGCAGGCAACGATTCGTATTGAAGCGGGCAAGCAGATCCCAATCACCGGCACAAACGGCCAACCATCGGGCACATTGCCCGCCCATCCGCCGATTACCTTCAACGTCGAACTGCGCCCCGAAGAGGCACTTCGCTTAGAATATATCCACACGCTCAACACCCTCACGCCGGATAGTGGCGTCATGATTGTGCTCGATACACCCACCATCATGGCCTTGCCGGCCATGAATGTCTTCACCCCGGTGGATGCGTTGATGCTCGACGAGACAGGGCGCATCAGCCAGGTCACGCCCAGTGTCATTCTGGCCGATATCAAGCAACCCATCCGCAGTAAAAAACCCATCAAGGCGATTGTGTTTTTGCAAGCCGGGCAAGCGGCAGCGAGCAGCCTGGTGGCGGGCGATAGTGCCGTTGGCCACATGTTCAGCAATCCAGTGTCCGCACGGGAATAAGCGATGGATGCAGGGGTACAGTCTCATATCGACTTTGAACTGCTCTCGAGCAATCTCGGTCACGACCCGGAGCTGATCAGCGAGCTGCTTGGCTTATTTCTCAGTTCAACCGCCGATTCGCTCGAGAAAATGAACCAGCATGAGACCGAGCGTCATGTGCTTGGTTGGAAAAAAACGGCGCATCACATCAAGGGGGCGGCGCAGAACATCACGGCCAAACGGCTAGTGATGCTGTGCCTCGAGGCTGAGGAGATCAACGCCCTACCGCACCCGCAATCAAGCGCCGTGCTCTATCACCTCTATAAAGAACTGGCCATCCTGCGTGAGGCGATTGACCATTACCTCGTGGCCGATGATTCAGTTTCTAATGGCGAGTAATCCGTTACGTTACTCCGCCACCGCCTCGATCACCACAAAGGCCTGCGCGAGCGGGTATTCATCGACCAAACTCAAGTGAATCACTGCCCGATGACCCGCTGGAGTCCGCCGCTCGAGTGCCGCCAGCGCGCCACCATGCAGTGTGATCGTAGGTTTTCCGCTCGGTAAATTCACGACTTCCACATCGCGCCAATAAATGCCGCCACCCGCACCCACCCCGGTGCCAAGCGCCTTACCCAGCGCCTCTTTCGCCGCGAAGCGCTTGGCGTAGGTGCTGGCCGCCCCGTTGCGATTACCGCCGTGCGCCCGGCGGCGTGCCTTCGCCTGCTCGCCCGCGGTGAAGATACGGTTTTCAAACACGGCCCCAAAGCGCGCGAGCGATTTCTCGATGCGCCGAATGTCGCAGATATCGTTGCCAATGCCGAGAATAGTCATGAGTCCTCAGTCGTTAGTCGTAAGCTAAAAAACTACCTATCCTAACCACTGACGACTCACAACTCACGACTTTCTTGCCTCGTTCATTAAGCGCCGCATTTCGAGAATCGCGATATCAAGGCCCGTAAACACCGCCTCGCCGATAAGAAAATGGCCGATATTCAACTCCACCAGCTCGAGGATGGCGGCGATTGCTTCCACATTCGCGAATGTCAGCCCATGACCGGCATGCACCTCAAGCCCGAGGGATTGCGACAATTCTGCAGCGTTTTTGATTTTTGCTAATTCTTGTCTGACCGCTGAACTCTGAGCACTGACCCCTGCATAGGCCCCCGTATGCAGCTCGACGATATCCGCCCGCGCGCGCGCCGCAGCCTCCACCTGCGCTGCCTCGGGGTCGATAAACAACGAGGTGCGAATCCCCGCCACCTTGAGCTTGGCGCAATAATCGGTGAGATAGGCGATCTGCCCCACCACATCGAGGCCACCTTCAGTCGTGCGCTCGGCGCGTTTTTCCGGCACCAGGCAACAGGCGTTGGGTTTAATTTCAAGCGCGAGGGCAAGCATTTCTGGGGTTGCTGCCATCTCGAAATTCAGTGGCAGGGCAATTTCGGCCTTGAGGCGGCGCATGTCGTCGTCACGCATATGGCGGCGATCCTCGCGCAGATGGGCCGTAATCCCATCCGCCCCCGCATCCGCCGCCAGTTGCGCCGCACGAACCGGGCATGGGTGAAGGCCTCCGCGGGCGTTACGCAGCGTCGCCACATGGTCGATATTCACACCCAGGCGGAGTTTATTGGTCATATACCTCTTTACGATGGCCAATGGCCTCGATGGTAACGATGCGATTTTTCTCATCCACATGATAGATAATGCGGTACGTGGAAACACGCAGTCGACGCATGCCAGAAAGCTCGTAGCGCAAAGCTTCACCATACTGTAGCGGCGCCGCAGCTAATCGTTTTTCAATGGCACGCTGAATAAGCGCATAGGCCGATTTACTGATAAACGGAATATCTTCGCGCTTCACCCGCGGACGAAATTCGATGCAAAAACCCATGCGCGCCGCCTACAGCAAATCTTTCCAGAATTCTTCACTGCTCAAGGTTTTTTCACCTTCGTTTCTACGCTCCTCAGCGATTTTTAGCCAATAAGCATCCTCATGGTCTTCGATCGCTTTTTCGAGCAGACTGTTAACAGTGGCGGAAATGGTTTTTTTCTTTTGCTTGGCCATTAAAGCGATAATCGCTGCCGTTTCTTCGGAAACAGTCACATTAATGCGTGGGTTTTTGGTGGCCATGGTGGTCTCCGGCTGGGTTATGCATTTCGGCAAGTGTATCACTAGTGCATCACTTTTGCAAGGTCCCCACTAACAAAAAACCCCACCACATGATGTGATGGGGTTTTCCTGTAACGAGATGGTTAGT
>CAZZCK010000052.1:0-10621 GCA_964652475.1 uncultured Azospirillum sp. | reverse complement strand
TTTAATTCAGCCGCAATGTAACCACTCGCCGGGCCGCCGCGAATAGGTGGGTGTAGTTGATGCACAGGCAGCGTTTTAATGTTTGACGGCACCTGCGGCAAAAATTATAACCCTCGCAACCGAGTCAACGCGTCATACGTCACGAGTTCGGTTGTTTAACCCACGTAAAAACTAACGGAGATTCCTATGTTGAATTCGAAAACCCTCGCTACCGCAGCTCTTGCTGGTCTTCTTGCTGTAAGCTTCTCGGGCGTTGCTAACGCGAGCGAAGCCGCTAAAGATGCAAAAACCACCGAAAAAGCTGCTGAAAAAGAGAAGCATGCTTGTGCAGGCAAAAACTCGTGCGCTGGTAACGGTGCCGATGGCAAAAACGCGTGCAAAGGCCATGGCAACTGCAAAACCGATGGCAGCAAATAAGCTTCCGTCCTTTTAATGCGAAAGCGGGGATGGCAACATCCCCGCTTTTTTTATGGCAAAGACTTTTTATGGCTAACTGGCCTTAATATACGTGCTTGCGCTTAATTTTATACAACGCTTTAGGTTTTGTCATTCCCGCGAAGGCGGGAATCTCCTTAAAGCCAAGGAAGTAGATTCCCGCCTTCGCGGGAATGACAACATGGTAAGTTTTTTATTTGAATCGGATGTTCTGAATCGAGTGTAACACGATGAACCAACTTGGCACAGCAACCACAAACCACCCCGAGCTTGGCTTTGGCTTGGGGCTACGTGTGCCGCATTACGCCCATATTTTCGAGCATTGGCCCGCGGTCGACTGGTTTGAAATTATCTCGGAAAATTTTATGGATACGGGGGGTCGCCCGCGCCGCAACCTTGATCGCATCCGCGAGCGTTACCCGGTAGTGATGCACGGGATTGCGCTGTCGATCGGCACGGTGGATGCGCTGAATTCCGAATACCTCGCGAAGCTCAAGGCGCTCGCGGATGAAGTTCAGCCGGCCTGGATCTCCGACCATTTATGCTGGACGGGAATCGCCCATAAAAACTCGCATGATTTATTGCCCGTGCCCTATACCGAGGAGGCGCTCACCCATATCGTCAACCGCATCGATGCGGTGCAGAATTTCCTCGGACGCACGATTGCGCTTGAGAACCCCTCGACGTATTTGGAGTTCAAAACCTCGCATATCCCCGAGGCGGAGTTTATTGCGCAGATGGCCAAGCGCGCGGGCTGCAACCTGCTGCTCGATGTGAACAATGTCTATGTCAGCAGCTATAATCACCGGCTCGACCCCAAGGCCTATATCGATGCGCTGCCGCTTGAGCGCGTGATCCAGATCCATCTGTCGGGCCATAGCAATATGGGCACCCATATCATCGACACGCATGACGACCATGTGGTCGATGAGGTCTGGGCGCTGTATCAATACACCGTGCACAAGGCCGGGCGCGTGCCCAACACCATGGTCGAGTGGGACGGAAATATTCCCGAGTGGAGCGTGCTGTACGCCGAGCTCGACAAAGCCAAAGCCGCCGCGCGCGATGCCGCGAACTATGCCCCCCTGCCCGACCTGCTCGTTGCGCAAACGCCGTATACGGCGAATCGCATCACCGCGCTTGGCGACGCACAAACTGTGATGCAAACGGCGATTCTGAACGGCAGCGGGTTTGACAGCCACCCGGAGGATTGGATCCGCGCCAAGGTGGAATTTGCGCCCGCCGATCAGCTTGCGGTGTACACGAATGGCTACCGCTATCGCTTGCGCGATGTGACCGCCGAGGATTTCCCGGTGCTCACGCATTATCTCGGGGCGGATCGCTTCAATCGATTGGTCGAGGATTTTGTCAACGCCACCCATTCGATCCATTTCAACGTCGCGCGCTATAGCGCCCAATTGCCCCAGTTTGTGAACGAGCAGCTGCCGGATGATGGCTTCGCCCAGGCGCTCGTGGTGCTCGAGAATGCCGTCTGCCAGATGGCGGATGGCGCGGAAACCGAGGCCCTGACCCCAGCCCACCTCGCCGGCCTTACACCCGAAACACTGATGGCATCGCGCCTTTATCCGCGCGCCGCGCTATCGTTGCTTGCGTTCGATTACCCGGTCGATGCCTATTTCACCGCCGTGAAGGAAGGCGCACCAATCGCCGCACCGGCCCCTCACCCCGAGCATCTCGCCGTGTTTCGCCATGAGGATACGGTTTGGCGCATGGCGCTTGAGGAAAAAGAGTTCGCGCTGCTCAGCAAGCTTTTCGCAGGGGTTAACGTGGGCGATGCCATCGCGGCCCTACAAAACGAGCGGTCACTTAGCGAAACGGCGCTCATGACCGATCTTTCAAACTGGTTTGCGCGCTGGATGCGTAATGGGCTGTTGGCAGCAGAGGCGAGCTAGGTCATTTCCTTTTATGTTGTAGGACGCTCTATTATTTTGTCATTCCCGCGCAGGCGGGAATCTCCTTATTTACGGAAGTGGATCCCGCCTACGCGGGAATGACAACTAATCTAGGACAAGGCATAACGCGGGCTAGTTCCCGGTCATGATGCGCTCGACCAGCTCACCCACCGTGGGCACAAAGCCGTTGCTGTAAAACGGGTCCGCCGCAAATTTATAGGCGTTATGGCCCGAGAACATCAAATTATGCTCGAGCGGCCCGCCGCGCACAATCTCCTGCAGGGTTTTTTGAATGCAGAAACTACGCGGATCGGCTTTTTTTCCGGTGGTGAAATCGTCATGGTCTTTCCAGTTGCTAAAGCGGCAATGGCTGAGGCAGCCCATGCAATCGACCTGATCCTGGTGGATTTCCGCTGCTTTCTCGGGGGCAACAAACATCAGCGTATCATCCGGTGTTTTCATCGCATCGCTGTAGCCCAGGGCCGCCCATTGATTGGCGCGCTCGAGGTCCTCGGGCGTGACATAATGCGGGCGCTTACGCGGGCCAAACAAATAGGGTTCGGTGCGGTAGCCCTCCGGCTCGCTCGAAAACGGAATCTGGCGTTCGTTACGCGCGCGCAGCTCCTTGATGAAGCTGTTATTCACCGCCGAGGAATAAAACCCGGTCGGCGAAAATTGATTGAGGAATACATCCCCCTCTTTGAGCGTGAGCAAGCGCTGCTTCCACTCTTCGGGGATCGGGCTTTCCTTGGTCAGCAATGGCCGTGTGCCGAATTGAAAGGCAATCAGGCCGATATCGGGATTGTCGAGCCAATGCTCCCAATCCTTGAGATGCCAGGCACCCCCCGCCATCACGATCGGCACATGGTGCAAGCCGACCTCGTTCATGAATTTGCGCAACTCGGCCACCCGTGGGTACGGGTCCTCCGGGCGCTCGGGATCCTCGGAATTGCTCAGGCCGTTATGCCCACCGGCGAGCCATGGGTCCTCGTAGACCACGCTGCCGAGCAGCTCGACATATTTGCTGTAGCTGCGTTTCCATAGGGCGCGGAAGGCCCGCATCGAGGAAATAATCGGGTGGTAATAGACCCCATGCTTGGCCGCCAGCTCACTCAAACGGTAGGGCATCCCCGCACCGCAGGTCACCCCGTGGATGAGGCCTTTGGCACCCTCGAGCACACCTTCCATCACCCGGTCGGCACCGCCCATTTCCCAAAGGATATTCATATGGATGCGGCCCTGGCCGTTCGATATCTCGTGCGCCCAGCGAGCATGCTGAATACCGGCGCGAATACCGTTTGCCACCAGCTCTTCGTGGCGATCGCGTCGGGTCGTCCCATGATACACGAGGTCGATCGGGTTGCCCGCCGCATCAAACTCGAGCTGGTTGACGGCCGAAAGCGTCCCTACCGCGCCAGCAGCGGCAAATGCCCCGGCGGATTTACCGTTGCTCGCGCCCACCCCTTTACCACCCTCAACAATCGGCAGCACTTCCTTGCCCGAGATCATGATCGGCTTGAATTTAGCAGCAAAACTTGGGCTTACAGTCGCAGTCATCGTCTATCCATCGTTATGAAGGCGGGGTTATAGGGGCAAATTTACCCCACGACAAATGAATAATAGGCGAGGTAGGATTTAGGATTCGGAATTGGGTATTCAGCGAAGGAGAGACGACGGGTACAAGCCGAAGGGGACGCCGGAAGGAGACATAATGACTCATGGCAGCTTCAATACCCGCTCATGGCACTTGGTTACCTCCATGGGTATTATGTCCCCGAAGACACCGCCCCAACAAAAAGGGAGGCGCGCGGGCCTCCCTTTCGTCGTACGTGGCTATCCGTCAGGAACTAGCGGCGCTCACCAATAATGCGCAGCAGGTTGATGAACAGGTAGATGAAATCAAAGTACAGGCTGAGCGCACCAAGAATGCTCGCGCGCTTGACCGCATCCGCACTGCCGGCGACGGAGTAATAAATCTCCTTCACTTTTTGCGTGTCATAGGCGGTCAGGCCCAGGGCCAGCAGCACCCCGATATACGACATGGCAAGGCTGAGGCCGCTTGATTTGAAAAAGAACGCATTGGCCAGTGTGACCACAAACACCGCGATCACCCCCACCGAAAGGAACGTCCCCCAGCTGGTCAGGTCGCGCTTGGTGGCGTAGCCATACATGCTCAGCAAGCCAAAGGTACCCGCCGTGACGAAAAACACCTGCAGGATGCTCTGGCCCGTATAGACCAGGAAAATCGAGAACAGGCTAAGCCCCATCAGCGCCGCATAGGTCCAGAACGTGGCCTGGACTGCTTGGGTGCTCATTTTATGAATGCGGAACATCATGAAAAACGCCATCGCCGCCGGCGCCAGGGCAATCACCCAGGCCAGGCCACTCATGCCCACACGACCATCCGCCCCTTGCGTCATCATCATCGACAAAAACGCCTCCGACGTCCCCGCGAAATAGGCGATTACAGCGGTGAGCAATACGCCCGACGCCATGTAGTTATAGACCTTAAGCATATAGCTGCGCAGGCCAGCATCGATCGACGTTGACTGGCTGACGCCGGTAACGGCTGGCTGACGATCCCATGCACTCATTGAATTCCTCCACAAATGGTTTGCGTTGCGATTGATTCTCACAACTTGCACGCATTATAGCGCGTCCGGCCCGAGCACACAATCGAAACTGGAGGGTATATAGGTAGTGGGTACGGATTGTTTCAAGAGGCAAAAATGGCACAAATTGACCGCAAGAAATGCTTGCCATGGCGTGATCGGCCATCTATAAGGCGCATCCCTCGAGTAATCGGGTACGCGGGAGCCTGGCGGTATGGCATTGCCACGGCACCCTTTTGTAAAGAGGTTCTAGGTGCTGGGTTCTAGGTTCTAGCGCTTACACTGAGGAATCTCGATAACCCCGTGCGAACGCACTAGGCCTGTATGCTTACCAGCACCCAGCACCTAGAACCTAGCACCTAATTCATGACGGAGAAACACATGCCAAAAATGAAGACCAAGAGCGGCGCGAAGAAGCGCTTCAAGCTCAGCGCGACGGGCAAGGTGATTGCCGGCCAGTCGGGCAAACGCCACGGGATGCGTAAGCGTTCGCAGCGGATGATCCGCTCGGCACGCGGCACCACAGTTCTCAACGAATGTGATGCGACGTTTATTCGCAAATCATTCCTCCCCAACGGTTAAGGAGCACCCCCATGGCCCATGTTAAACGCAGCGTTACCAAACGCGCCCGTCACCACAAAATCCTCAAAATGGCGAAGGGCTATCGTGGCCGCGCCAGCACCTGCTACCGCGTCGCGATTGAACGCGTCGAGCACGGCTTGCAATATGCTTACCGCGACCGCCGCAATAAAAAGCGCACCTTCCGCGCATTGTGGATCCAGCGCATCAACGCCGCCGCGCGCGAGCACGGCCTGGTGTACAGCGAGTTCATGCATGGTTTGACCCTGGCGGGCATCACGCTTGACCGCAAAGCACTGGCCGACATCGCGGTGCAGGATACGGCACTCTTCGCCGAACTTGCGAAAAAAGCACAAGCTGGCGCGAAAGCAAAAGCTGCTGAGGCGAAGGCTTAGTTATCGCTGCGAACGCAGCAGTAACCAAAGAAATGAAAAGGGCGGCTCCAAAGAGCCGTCCTTTTATTATTCAATCAAAGAGGTTCGTGCTCTAGCGACCGCGTGGTTTTGGTTGTGAAAGACCTCTAATTTCTGAAGCACTGAGATTTCCCGAATCGTCTGCATCTGCAAGAAAGATCTCAACGTCGGCCCGACGACCTTTAGGAAGTTTACCAAGCCAATCTGTCACTTCTTCGTAAGTAGCACGCTTATCATTATCTGAATCTAAGCCCTTTATTTTTAATAGCTCCTCTTGGCTATTTTTAATGATTCTGTTTGCTTTCAATGTCGCCAAAACTTGTCTTCCTTCATCTTCCTCCACCCATTTTCTTATATGATTTTTTGCTCCATCAGTTAACCCTTCAGACATCTCTGACTCCATCTATCGTGTTTCACATCACCGCACAACGCAGTGCCTTCACATTGGATGTTACCCCCCCGGTTAATATTTCGTTAAGATTGAATGGATTTGAGTAAATTTCATTGGCGCTTCGCACTTAACGAAACGCACGCAACCCTTACCTCCCCCTCAAGGGGGGAGGTCGACGCGCACGCGTCGGGTGGGGGTTTTCTTTGCAGTCATGTAATGGTCAGTGGCTTGCATGTTTAGGCAATTGATGGGCGGTTTACGTTTTCAGTGTAAAGGCAATAACCCCCACCCGCTCCTGTCGGAGCGACCTCCCCCCTTGAGGGGAAGGTGAATTTAGTTGCCGCCGCGCTTACACAACGAAGTATGTTTTGCTACACCCATAGTGCGCTTTTCCATTGCAACATGGATGGTTCTGGCTATTTATCGCAGCCATGAGCGAACATCCCATCACCCATCCCGAAATCCAAACCTTGGTAGCCCAAGGCCTCGCCGCGATTGGCGCGAGCGCGAGCAGTGCTGCGCTGCAGGATGTGCGCGTCGCCTATTTGGGCAAAAGCGGCAGCATCGCCGCGCACCCGTATTTTCAAACGATTAAGGACGCATCCCCCGAGCAGAAAAAAGTCATCGGGGCCGATCGCACCGCCGCGACAAGCGCCCTCACCGCCGCCATCGAGGCGCGTAAACTGGCGCTTGAAGCGACAGAGCTAAACGCGCGTTTGCAGCGCGAAGTAGCCGATGTCACCCTGCCCGCTGCGCCTGCCCTTCGCGGCTCCATCCACCCTATTACACAGGTGACGGAAGAGCTGATTGCGATTTTCGCCGATTTTGGTTTCACGGTGGCCGAAGGGCCCGAGATTGAGGATGATTTCCATAATTTCACCGCGCTAAACATCCCGGAATCTCACCCCGCGCGGCAGATGCATGATACGTTTTATTTGAAGGGTGCTGGGTCCTCGGTCCTGGGTTCTGGTTCCCAGCACCTAGCACCTAGCACCCAGCACCCCATCCTACGCACCCACACCTCCCCCGTGCAGGTGCGCACCATGATCAGCCAAAAACCACCGATCCGCATCATCGCCCCTGGCACCACCTATCGCTCCGATTCCGACATGACGCACACGCCCATGTTCCACCAAATCGAGGGGCTGGTGATTGAGAAACACGTGCATATGGGCCACCTCAAGGGCTTGTTGCATGATGCGCTGGCGGCGTTCTTCGGCCTCGAAAAACTGCCGATGCGTTTCCGCGCGAGCTTCTTTCCGTTCACCGAACCCTCGGCCGAGGTCGATATTGGCTGCCGCCGCGGTAAGGGCGAGCTGGTGATTGGCGAGGGTTCGGATTGGCTCGAAGTCGCCGGCTGCGGCATGGTGCACCCGAATGTGCTGCGCAATTGCGGGCTAGACCCCGCCGAATGGCAAGGCTTTGCCTTTGGTTGCGGCATCGAGCGTTTGGCCATGCTGAAATACAACATCCCCGATTTGCGCACCATGTTCGCGGGCGACGTGCGCTGGGCCAAGCATTATGGCTTCAACGCGCTTGATATTCCGTCCCTGATTAAGGGAGTGGCGGCATGAAGAAGCGCGTGCTCATGATTGCCGGCCCAAACGGCGCAGGAAAAACTACTGCCGCCATGACGCTCTTGCCAAAATTTTTAGGCATTCATGAATTTGTGAATGCGGATGAAATTGCACGCGGACTTAACCCTCTGGATGTTGAAGGACAGGCCCTTGCCGCAGGACGCATGATGATTCACCGTATTGGCGAACTTACTCGCCAGAAAAAAAATTTTGGGTTTGAAACCACGGCAGCGGG
The DNA here is from genome assembly GCA_964652475.1 of uncultured Azospirillum sp. Taxonomy (GTDB): domain Bacteria; phylum Pseudomonadota; class Alphaproteobacteria; order Rickettsiales; family UBA3002; genus QFOX01. The sequence goes on along the minus strand of CAZZCK010000052.1, from coordinate 2,466 downwards.
AACTCACCATCTGTCAACACTCAAATCCTGCCAACAGGCAGGCTACGAAACAATGCTGGCATTTCTTTGGCTACCGAACGCTGCCATGGCTATACGCCGCGTAAAGTACCGTGTAAAAAGTGGTGGCCATTCCATAAAATCTGATGTCATTCGCAGACGCTACAAAAAGGGCTTATATCATTTGGTAAAGCATTATTTACCGCTGGTCGATCGCGCCATCATTTACGATAATTCAAATACGCTCACGCTTTCAAAACTACCGATTATCGCAGAAAAGCTACCTGGAAAAAGTGACGTAATGGTACATGACAATGCGATTTGGCAGAAAATTCTTGAGGTGACGCATGGTAAAAAAAACCACATCTGACAAAATCAACCAAACCATTGCCAGAGGTATTGCGGTGAGCGCTTCTACTGCAGTGGCGCACGCAAGTCAGCATAAGCAGCCATTGGTGGTATGGCGCGATGGAAAAATCAAAGAAGTGAATGCTACTTCTGCGTTACGTACGGCAAAAGAAAGAAAACTACCCAAATGAAATTCCCCCTCTCGCTCCTCAAACGCTTCTTAATCACCGACGCCTCGCTTGAAACCATCAGCGCGACCTTGACGGCCATTGGGCTTGAGGTGGATGGCATTGAGGATAAATCCGCCGAGCTAAAGCAATTTGTGGTCGCTGAAATCTTGCAAACAGAACGCCACCCACAGGCCGATAAACTGCAAGTCTGCAAAGTGAAAGCGGCGCAAGGCGAACTCCAAATCGTCTGTGGTGCGCCCAATGCGCGCGCGGGTATCAAAGTCGCGCTCGCCAATATCGGCACGATAATTCCAACGAACCAGATGGAAATCAAAGCCGCCAAAGTACGCGGGGTGGAAAGCCAAGGCATGCTGTGTTCGGCGCGTGAGCTGGGCTTAGGCGACGACCATGCGGGGATTATTGAGCTGCCACTGGATGCAAAAATTGGTGAGAGCATTGTCGATGTATTGGGCCTGGGCGACCCCGTGCTCGATATCAACGTCACCGCCAACCGTGGCGATTGCATGGGCGTTTACGGCATCGCGCGTGATTTAACAGCAGCAGGTTTGGGCACGCTTAAGCTACTTGAAACACCGACCTTCGCGCAAAGCAGCGAGACGTTTTCTGTACGCATCGACGACGGCGATGGCTGCCCAGCATTCACTAGTTGCATCATTCGCGGCGTTAAAAACGGTCAATCACCCGAATGGATGCAGCGCATCCTCACTGCTGCTGGCATGCGACCTATCTCGGTGCTGGTCGATATTACCAACTTTGCGACGCTTGCGAATGGCCGCCCCGCGCATGTGTATGACATCAGCAAACTCAAGGGTGGCATTGTAGTGCGCCACGCGAACGACGGTGAGGAAATACTCGCACTCAATGATAAAACCTATCGCCTAAGCCAAAAAGATTGTGTGATTGCCGATGATTCTGGCGCGATTGGCATTGCAGGCATTATGGGCGGAAAATCGACGTCGGTGGATGAGAATACCACCGATATTTTGCTCGAAGTTGCCCTCTTCAACCCCGAACGCATCGCCAAAACTGGCCGCGCGTTACAGATTGATTCCGATGCCCGCAGCCGTTTCGAGCGCGGCGTTTGTTCGGCTATTGAGGTAGGCGCGGCATTTATCGCCAACTCGATTCTTACGCTTGCTGGCGGCGCTGCAGGTGCACTGACCCTCACGGGTGAAATTCCAAAACGCAAAATCGAAATCCCGTTCGATGCGGCAAAACTTAACGCCCTTATTGGCCTTGAAGTGCCCGAAGCGCGCCAGCGCGAAATCTTGGCTAGCCTTGGCTTCCGCGACCATGGCGACCATATGCACCCGCCCACATGGCGGCATGACTGCAGCCAACCCGCCGACCTTGCTGAGGAAGTGCTACGCATTGTGGGGTATGATGCGATTCCGCTGACCCCACTTCCCAAGCCCGCAACCATCAGTCGTCCGGCGATCGATCGTAGCCAGGCACGGGTGAGCCTGTTGCGCCGCGCGCTTGCGAATCGTGGGTTGCACGAGACCTATAGCTGGGGCTTTTGCTCCGAGGCGCAAGCGGCAGCGTTCGGTGGCCAGTCCGAAGCCCTGCACCTCATCAACCCCATCAGCGCGGAATTATCGGTCATGCGCCCGAATATTCTGCCGCATCTGCTCGATGCGCTGAAAGCCAATGCTGCACGCGGGCTGCATGATGTGGCACTGTTTGAACTGGGCGCGACGTTTGTGGATGTGACCCCAACTGGCCAACGCACCGTGGCAGTCGGTGTGCGCACGGGGCTGAAACATGGCACACATTGGAGCGGTTCGCCAAATGCGGATCTGTTTGATGTGAAGGCGGATATGCTCGCCGCGCTCGAGGCCGCAGGCTTTGATGCAAACAAAGCCCAAATCAGCCGCACGGTGCCCGCCTGGTATCACCCCGGCCGTTCGGGCGCGCTGATGCTCGGGCC
>CAZZCK010000051.1:0-10736 GCA_964652475.1 uncultured Azospirillum sp. | reverse complement strand
GATACCGGAATGATCTCGGCCCCGAGCAGCTTCATGCGAAAGACATTCGGGGCCTGGCGCGCCATATCCTTCGCGCCCATATAGACCACGCATTTCAGACCAAACCGTGCACAGACCGTAGCGGTGGCAACGCCGTGTTGACCGGCACCGGTTTCGGCGATGATGCGCTTTTTCCCCATGCGCATGGCGAGTAGCACCTGCCCGATGCAGTTGTTGATTTTATGGGCGCCGGTGTGGTTCAGCTCATCACGCTTGAAGAAAATCTGCGCACCGCCGAGCTTTTTCGTTAAACGTTCAGCAAAATAAAGCGGGCTGGGGCGGCCCACATAATGCTTCATCAAATCATCGAATTGGGCGTGAAAGCTTGCATCTGCGCGCATCGCCGCATAGGCCTTCTCGACCTCCAAAATCAGCGGCATCAGTGTTTCGCTCACATAGCGGCCACCATAAGGGCCGAAATGGCCGGATGCGTCGGGTTGTTGGGCGAGAGCGGTCATGTAATCTTTCTATCAGCAAGCAGGTGGTGAACTAGGCCCGTCATCCCGGTTTGCGAAGCAATACCGGGATCTCCCGAAACACACCGAACCTTTTCTGTTTCAAAAGGAACACAGTGCGCGGCGGGAGATCCCGGTCTCGCCGTTGGCGAACCGGGATGACAGCTCAGCTTCACCACCTGCTCGCGGTGAGGTTTTATGCCCTCGCACTTAGCACAGCCGCATTAAAACTCGCAATCTTTTCGAGTGATTTGTTACCACTGCCCATGGGGTCTTCAAGCCCGCTCGATACATCGACCATCGGGGCGTTGGTCGCGCGAATTGCCTCGGCGACATTGGTGATGGTGAGGCCACCGGCCAGGAACCAGCGCTTTTTGAGCGGCAGATTTTTCAGCAAGCGCCAGTCAAACGCCTCCCCACTGCCGCTGCGGGGGGCATCGAACAGTAAGTAGGTGCTGATTTCCTCGAGTGTGGCGATATGGGTGAGGTCGGCGACGGTTGTGACCGAAATCGCGGTGATGACGGGGATGCCAAATTGGGTGGCGATGGATTGGATGCGCGAGAGGTCGCCCACCGCGTGCAGCTGAAAAAAGTCGGGCTTTACGTCACGCGCGATGGTGCCAAGCAGTTCATCGCTCGGGGTGACGAGCACCGCCACCGTTTTAATGAGGGGCCGGGCATGGGCGGCGAGGGTTACCATAGCGGGCAGGGTGACGTGGCGTGGCGATGATTCGTGATGCACGAAGCCCGCAAATCCAGCGCCGCTGGTGATGGCAGCATCAATCGCCGCGGGGGTTTTTAGGCCGCAATTTTTAATGCGTGTGGGCATGGGTTCAATCTATAGTCGATTCAAATAAAAGTCTTACAATTTTGTCATTCCCGCGAAGGCGGGAATCTCCTTAAGCATCAAGTGGATTCCCGCCTACGCGGGAATGACAAGACTGAAAGAGTGTACAAAAATTAAATGAAATGAGTATATGGGAGAAGCGAACAGGGTGAGCCAGCCATGATGCAGCGCAGATGCGCTTAGCTATCATCAGCAGATGATCTCGTGGAGCAACTAAACACTAATCCTTCGGGATCACATTGCTGACGCGCTCGCGCAGTTCTTTGCCGGTGCGGAAATAAATGGCGTGGCGCTTGCCGACCGAAACCATCGCCCCGTTTTTGGGGTTACGCGCCGCACGCGCCTCGCGCTCACGCACCGAGAAGGCACCAAAGCCGCGCAATTCGACGCGGTTGCCGCTGCTGAGTGCATTGCTGATTTCGTCGAACATGGTGTTGACGAGCACTTCAATATCGCGCTGGTAGAGATGCGGGTAGCGCTTGGCCAGTCGCTGAATCAATTCTGACTTTGTCATAGTTTCTCCCGCGAATTCATGGCGTTAATATTATTAAAGATGCCAGATGCTCACCAATCCGTCAAGCCCTACGGCAGATTTATCAAATATTTTTATCCCGGTCATCTGCCTCAATTCCTGCCACAGGGTTTCAATCTCGGGCTCGGGTTCAATGTCGCGAATATCAAGCTTGGGGTTGATTTTGCGGGTGGTTGAGAGCCAGGCAAGCGCCTCATCCGTTCCACCGATCCCATCAATCAGATTCAGCTTAATGGCCTGCGAGCCGGTGTACACCCGGCCATCGGCGAGGCGGCGCACGGTGGCATCATCAAGCTTACGGCGATCAACGATGAGGCGCACGAAGTGATCGTAGGCATCGGTAATGCTCTCGGCGATGACGGCACGCTGCTCCGGGGTAAAAGGCTCGGTGAGGCTTGGTACGTCTTTCATCGCGCCGGATTTGACCGTGATCGGCGTGATGCCCAAGCGATCCGCCAGGCGGCTGACTTCCATACTTTGCATGAGCACGCCGATCGAGCCGGTGAGGGTACCCTCGCGCGCGACGACGTGATCCGTGCCGAGCGAAGCCATGTAGCATGCCGAAGCGCATAACGTGCGCATCACGCCCACCACCGGCTTCTTCGCGGCGATTTCTTTCAGCTGCAAGTAAATCACCTCGCCGCCCACCGTGGTGCCGCCGGGCGAATCAAACTGCACGATGAGGGCTTTGGCGTGTTCGTCGTCGCGGATTTCTTTCATCAGCGCGTCGCGTTTGATGTCATCCACCATCACATCGCTGATGGTAATTTGGGCGATATAGTCGGTTTTGATCGGCGATTTGCCAACCCCACCGACCCCGCTAAAAAGCACCGCGCTTGCCCCAAAAATAGCCAGTAACGCAAGCATACGCCAGCTCGAAAGCTGACGCTTGAGGCGCTTACGATCAATCAACAGGTCGCTCGTGGGCTGCATAGGGATTTTGCCGTGAATGGTGAGTAGTGAGTGGTGAGTGGGGGAATGCGGCGACTTCACCACTCACTGCCCACGACTCACCACTCACAAAAATACCTAAGCGGCATCCTCGGCGTCATCCGCCTTGGATTTTTTCTTGGCCGCTGGCTTTTTCGAAGCTGAAGCTTCTTGAATCGCCGCACCGAGAATATCGCCAAGCGATGCACCCGAGTCGGACGAACCGTACTCGTCGATCGCTTTCTTGTGCTGATCTTGCTCCAGCGCCTTGATGCTCACCGCCACTTTGCCGGTTTTCTTATCAACGCTGATCACTTGTGCGTCGATGCGATCACCCACGGCAAAACGCTCGGGGCGCTGGTCCTGACGATCGCGCGAGAGATCGCCTTTTTTGATGTAGCTCGAAACATTTTCGGCGATTTCTACTTCAATACCGTCGCGCTCGACCATCGTGACCTTACACGTCACCACGTCGCCCTTGCGATGAGCCGAAACGGTTTCGCCGCTTGGGTTTTCGCTCAGCTGTTTGATACCAAGGCTGATGCGCTCTTTCTCGATGTCGATCACGAGAATGCGGGCTGAAACCTTATCGCCTTTTTTGAAGGTTTTGATCGCTTCTTCACCCGGCTGCGTCCAGCTGATATCCGAGTGATGCACGAGGCCGTCGATCTCGCCCACCAGGCCCACGAACAAGCCGAAATCGGTGATGTTGCGCACTTCACCTTCGATGATGTCGCCCTCTTTCGAATTGGCGGCAAAGCTGTTCCACGGGTTGTCGATGCATTGCTTCATACCGAGGCTAATGCGGTGCTTAGTTGCATCCACATCGAGCACTTGCACTTCCACTTCCTGGCCAGTTTGCACCAGTTTGCTGGGGTGAATGTTTTTCTTCGTCCAGCTCATTTCGCTGACATGCACGAGGCCCTCGACGCCCGAATCAAGCTCCACGAACGCACCGTAATCGGTGATGTTGGTGATCTTGCCTTTGAGGCGCGCGCCTTGGGTGAATTTGTGGCTGACGCCTTCCCATGGGTTGCTATCGAGCTGCTTCATGCCCAGCGAAATGCGCTTGGTATCGGCATCGAACTTGGTAACAATCACGCGCACCGCGTCGCCAATCGCAAATACTTCCGATGGGTGATTGATGCGTTTCCACGAAATATCGGTGACGTGCAGCAGACCATCCACGCCGCCCATATCGATGAAGGCGCCGTAATCGGTGATGTTTTTGACAATCCCATCGAGGATTTGCCCTTCGGCGATTTTATCCAGCAGCATGCCACGGGCTTCGGCGCGGCTCTCTTCCATGATCGCACGGCGCGAAACCACGATATTACCACGGCGACGGTCCATTTTCAAAATCAGGAACGGCTGGGTGATGTTCATTAGCGGGGTCACGTCTTTGATCGGACGGATATCGACCTGTGAACCCGGCAGGAACGCCACCGCACCTTTAATATCGACCGTGAAGCCGCCTTTGACGCGACCGAAAATCACGCCGTCGATGCGGGTTTGGTTTTTGTGAATTTCTTCAAGCTTAATCCAGGCTTCTTCGCGCAGGGCTTTCTCGCGGCTGAGCTGGGCTTCACCGTGGCGGTCTTCGATCCGCTCGATGTAGATATCATACTGATCGCCGATTTTGATTTCGGCATTCTGGCCACCGACCGAGAATTCTTTCAAGGGGATACGGCCTTCGGATTTCAAGCCCACATCGAGGATAGCGAGATCTTTTTCGATGCCGACGATGGTGCCACGCACCACGCTGCCTTCGGCGACTTTGCCCGCGGCGCTGTTCTCGAATAAATCGGCGAAGCTTTCACCGGTGCTGAAATTCTGGTCTTTGAAATCTTCCTTACGGACGGTTGCGGATTGTGCCATTGGTTAGTCTTTCTATTCTGATGCGTAAGGTTTTACTCTTCAAGCATCAGTCGTGGTTAGGGGTTGAACGTTCACTGGTGCCCAACCTATCGTCATGGCGAGGCAAAACTTGGCTGTCATCCCGGTTTGCTTTAGCAATACCGGGATCTCCTGAAGCGAGCTTTTAAAAGCCTAACTTCGGGAGATCCCGGGACAAGCCCGGGATGACGGGCTAACTCTCCCGTCGCAATGACGCTTGTTGCAAGCATCAGCCCTTCACGCACTGCGCGCGAGGAGCGGGATACATACCCCTGAATTGCATAAATGCAAGCAGTTTTGGCCCACTTTGGCGAAAAACTTCACCAAATTGTCATGAAACAAGGTGTCGGGCTGTGGTAGGTTGATTGAAATGCCATTTTTGGGCGCGTTTTGTTATCATATCAGCAAGGTACAATGATGATGAGTAGTGAAGAAACGCCAAAGCAATCGCGGACGCCAAAAGCAAAAATACCAGGAGACGGCGGCTGGAAAGCTGTGCATGCCCATATGAAAAGGCAGTCGAGCGCTAATCTTCCTTTAAGAGGGAATCTATACTATATCCTGCAAATGAGCGAACTGGGAGATTTACTGGATATTCCAAAAGAATATACTGAATTAAGCGATGGTAACTCTCAGAATCGGGATAAAAAAGAATATTGCGCAGCAATTTTGGATAACGCAGAGGTGATCTATAATGATTTAGTAACGCAGCGCCTTGGCTTATTCGCGACTGACGACCCTGAGGCGATTGAGTCTAAAGGCAATCATTCTATCGGTTCCATCGCCAGCAGGCTTTATGAAATTCAGACCGCATTAAAAGACAAAAATAAGCCAGATCAAAAATGGGCTTCGGGTGGTACAGAACCATCGAATGTAGATATTGCTACCATGAGGGATGAACTGGAAGATTTACAAAAACGCTGCCCAAAAGCACCACCACCTGAACATCAGAAGGCTAAAGGAGAAACAATCAAGCCAAAAAGAATTGAGCCAAGCGGTAACCCGATGACGAATAAACAGATTTTGGATGCGTTGAACACGCAAAAAAATGCTATCATTTATAAATTAGAATTAGGTGCTAGGACCGCCGAAGTAAGGGATGCCGTCGCGGACTTTATCCAAAAAATGAAGGAAGATGTGGAAGACAGAGTAAAAGCAAAAGGCGCAGAGAGAACTTCGAATCCACGCATCGGTGGTCGCTGATCAAACACGTCCTTGATCTGAATGCTACCGACGCTCATCAATTTTGGGGCATGTAATCACCCAATAATCCCGAGCGCCTTTTCAAACACCTCGTTCATGCTCAGTTCGCTGGTGTCGATGACGATGGCGTCCGTAGCGGGTTTCATGGGGGCGACGGCACGTTTAGCGTCGCGCTCGTCGCGCTCCACCAGGTCATCATACACCGATTGGTAATCGACCGTGATGCCATAATCCTGTAGCTCGCGGTGGCGGCGCTTGGCGCGGGCCTCGAGGCTGGCGGTGATGAAGAATTTCACGTCCGCATCCGGGCAAATGACGGTGCCGATATCGCGCCCGTCGAGCACCGCACCGGCCTCGTTCGCCGCGAAATTACGCTGGTATTCAAGCAGCGCCTCGCGCACTTCGGGCATCGCCGAGACAATGCTCGCGGCCTGGCCAATACGCTCGCCGCGCAGCTTGGGGTTGGCCAAATCCTGAGCGTTAATAGCGCGGCTGGCGGCAATCGCCGCCGCCACATCCGTTGCCTGTTGGTTGGCGTAAAGCACGCGCATGCCCACGGCACGGTAGAGGCCACCCGTATCCAGGTAGCCGATGTTGAAATGCGCGGCCAGACGGCGAGCGAGCGTGCCCTTGCCCGAGGCGGCCGGGCCATCGACCGCGATCACGAGTTTGCGCGCGGTCGGGTGCGTTAACTGATGGCGAATCGTTGCGCCGAGGCCCTTCATCAGCGGCATGAAGCTTGGAAAACTGGTGGCGATCGCACGGGCATCGTCCACCGTGATGGGTTGGGTGCTGACCAGGCCGAGCACCAAGAAACTCATGGCGATGCGGTGGTCGTAATGGGTGATGACGGTGGCACCGCCGCGTGGGGCGCCGCCTTTGCCGTAGACAATCAGGTCGTCGCCTTCCTCATGCGCATCGACACCGCACGCGCGTAAGCCCTCGATCACCGCGGCGAGGCGATCGCTTTCTTTCACCCGCAATTCGGAAAGGCCGCGCATCACGCTTTTGCCGGTGGCGCAGGCGGCGGCGATGGCGAGGATCGGATATTCGTCGATCATGCTCGGCGCGATATGGGCGGGTACATCCACCTCGCGCAATTGCGAACTACGGGCGGTAATGTCGCCAACTGGTTCGCCGCCTACCTCGCGCTGATTGCTGATCGTGAGGTTCGCGCCCATCTGCCTGAGCACATCGAACAGCCCGGTGCGTAAGGGGTTGAGGCAAACATTCGTGACCGTCACCTCGGAGTTGGGCACGAGGAGGGCCGCCACAATCGGGAAAGCGGCCGAGGAGGGATCGGCGGGGACATGAAGTGTGCGCTCACTCGGGGTTTGCGCGGGTTGACCTTGAATGGTGATGATGATCCCGCCATTTTCTTGGCGTGTTTCTACCGGTATCCCGAAAAAGCGCAACATGCGTTCGCTATGGTCGCGCGTCGCTTCTTTTTCGATCACGGTGGTGGTGCCCGCGCAATGGACACCGGCCAGCAAAATGGCGGATTTCACCTGTGCCGAGGCGACGGGCAGTGTGTAGGTGATGGGCATGGGGGTGGCCGTGCCCTTCATGGCCAGTGGCAAGCGGCCCCCCTCGCGGGCCCAGAACGTCGCACCGATCTGTTCGAGCGGGGCGATGACGCGCTGCATCGGGCGCTTGCGCAAGCTCTCGTCGCCGGTGAATTGTACCTGGTAAGGGTAGGTTGAAAGTAAGCCCATCATCAGCCGCACGGCGGTGCCAGCATTGCCCATATCGAGCACATCGGATGGCTCGTGCAAGCCACCAATCCCGCGCCCGCTCACCTCCCAACTCCCATCGGCATGGCGGGTAATGGGCACGCCGCATTGGCGCAGCGCCTCGGCCGTACGCAGCACATCCTCGCCCTCGAGCAGCCCATGAATGCGGGTGGTGCCAAGTGCTAAGCTCGCGAGCATCAGCGCGCGGTGGGAGATCGATTTATCCCCCGGCACAACGGCGTGGCCCAAAAGGCCTTTCGATTGGCTCGCGGTGGCGGGTTGTGGATTCTGGGTGATGGAATGCATATGGGCTATTGCGTTTTGCTTGAAACTCACGTTATGTGATAGGAATAGGCGCTTGTATCGCATTCATGTGGCGGGCGCAAGAATGCGAAATACGTGAGATAGGCTGGAGGTTTCATGTCGTCAGGCAATTTAGGCAGCAAGCGCGTTTGCCCAAAATGTGACGCTAAATTCTATGATTTTGGTGCGGTGACGCCGATTAAATGCCCTAAATGTGGCCATAGCTGGAGCGAAGGGGCGAAAAAGAAGCCATCCCTTGCAAAAAAAGAAGCAAAAACGACCCCGAAGCCGGTGCGTAAAATCAATCGAAGCGATGACGAATTACTGGGATTAGAGGGCGATCTGCCCGATATTGAGGACGGCGAAGCGGTCGAGGAATTGGAGCCGATGGAGGATGATTCGGTTGAGCTCACCTCGCTCGAGGAAGTCGAAGAGCATGAGGAGGCCGAGGAATCTGACCCCAATTCCGACGATGCTGAGGACGATATGTTCACCGAAATGGTCGGCGATCAAAAAATCGTCGATGATTTTGAAGAGCATGACGAAGAGGATGACGAAGACGACGATAGCGATGAAGAGCATGACGACGATGAAGAAGATGATGACGATGACGCGCCTAAAAAGCGACGTCGCCGCTAAATAAAGACAACGCACGGTGCGTTATGGGGGTAAATCTCCATCCACCGCAAGGGGTTGGGTGTAACCAAGGAAATCTATGCGCGTAGTCAGTCGAGAGCCGGAAGCCCATGTGATCGAGCTGTTGCAGCTGATCGAGCCGTCGCCGCAAGGCTGGCAGGCGATCGCGTTTCATTTCTCAAAACTGCTCGAGCATTACCGCAGCGAATATCAGATCAAAATCGCCACCAACCTGATGAACGACCTGCTGGGTGACCGCGACGGGGCGATCTATTTATGCGAGGACGCCACCATTTTCGTGATGGTGCGCAATTTCCCCAAATCGCTAACCGAAAAAATGATCTTCCAGCTGCGCTATTTGTTCATGGATGATCCGCTGGCCTACACCACCGAGGGCGACGAAAACCCCGAATTCGCATTGACCTACGATATTGAAAGTCAGTGGCAGGAATTTTCGAATCTGTGTAAGCGGCGCTTGGTTACGCGCGTGCGCCAAGCGCAGGGCATAGCCCCGCGTGCCGCCTCGCTGATGATGGATGAGGCGGCGCTCGATCGAAGCGGGCAGCCAACCCTCAAGCCCTTTACCGCGAGCAACTTGGCCACCATCGAGCATGAAATCCGCGATGTGGATTTGAGCGCCACCATCCGCCGTCAACCCATCTGCGCCGCACTACCGGAAACCAAGGTGCGCAGCGTATTCGATGAGATGTACATCAACATCAACCATTTGCGCCAAAGCATGGGCATCGATGTCGATCTGCTATCCAATCGCTGGCTCTTCAAATACCTCACCCAGATTCTCGATGAGCGCATGCTCAGCATGATTCAGCGCAACCCGGTGCGCTACCTCACCAACCCGATCAGCCTCAACCTCAACATCCCGACACTTCTCTCCTCGCGCTTTACCGAGTTCGACGCCGCGATCAAATCGAGCAGCAAAACCTCGATCGTGATCGAGCTGCAGATCGCCGATGTATTCGCGGATATGACCACCTTCATGCTGGCGAAAGATACCGTGCAAAAGCTCGGCTACCGCGTCTGCCTCGACGGCTTGAGCGAGCTGAGCCTGCCGCAGATCGACCGCTTGCGCCTGGGCTTCGACCTCGTCAAGCTCATCTGGAACAGCGATAGCGGGCGCGACGTGATTTCGGCGAAGAATATCCGCCTGGCCGAGGCCATCCGCCATTGCGGCATCAACCGCGTCATCCTCACCCGGTGCGACAATAAACAAGCCGTCGAATACGGCCAGGCGCTTGGCATCACGCTGTTTCAGGGCCGCTACCTCGATGGGCTGGTCAACCCCAAATCCATCGTCGAAAACTAAATGGCCGAGTTTTTCGCCTGGGTCGCGCTGCATCACACCACGCTGATCGGGCTGGTATGGATGGTGGTGATCGGCCCGGCAGTCGGCAATTACGCCTGTTCGGTGGTATACCGCCTGCCGCGTGGGCAAACCCCGTTCGAGCGGCATCCGTTTTGCGGCCATTGCGGCGCGAACCTCAAGCCGATTGATTTATTTCCGGTCATTTCTTGGGCCATGACACGGGGCAAATGCCGCTATTGCGCCGGCCCCATCCCCAGCCTTTACACGGTGATCGAGCTGGTGTGCGGCGCGGTTTTTATCAGCTATTTCCTGCGCTTTGGCATCAGCGAAATTTTCCTGCTCACCACCGCCTATGCGGTGATGGTGGTCATCCTCGCCGCCATTCACTGGCAGCAGGGCTGGATTTCCGCGACGATCTACAGCTACGCCCTGGCCCTCGTTCTCATGGTGCGTACCCTGGCCGAGCACTCGATCTACGGCCCCATCCAGGGCGGTTTTCTGATGTTGATCCTCATGCTGATGCTGCTACGCCTAAGCAAAGCCGGCCGCGCCGCTAACCCGTTCGATAAGCCATGGATCTGGTGGTTCGTGCTCATGGGCGCGCTGGTGCCGATCACCCATTGGCCGCTCATCGCCCCAGTATTTATCCTGAAACTTCTGGTGCCCAAGCCCGCCCGGGTCATCGTTTACGCCACGGGTGCCCTTGTATTGCCGCTGTTTATGTAGGGGGTGTTCGTCGTTTGTTATTTGTTGTTGGTGACGTAACCTGAGCACTGACAGAAACCCCCAAACTGTCACCCCGTCTTCATGACGGGGTCCACCTGTTTTAGGTAAGATA
>CAZZCK010000050.1:5881-10835 GCA_964652475.1 uncultured Azospirillum sp. | reverse complement strand
AGCCCTACAAAAAATCGGCGCGTATTGTGGGTGACGTGATGGGTAAATACCACCCGCATGGCGATTCCGCGATTTACGACGCCCTCGTGCGCATGGCGCAGCCGTTTAGTATGAGTTTGATGCTGGTTGATGGCCAAGGGAATTTCGGCTCGATGGATGGTGATAACGCGGCCGCCATGCGTTACACCGAATCACGCCTATCGAAAGCCGCCCATGCGCTGCTCAACGACATTGAGTTCGATACGGTGAATTACCAGGAAAACTACGATGGGGCCGAGCAGGAGCCAACCGTGCTGCCCGCGCGCTTCCCGAACCTACTCGTCAATGGCGGCTCGGGCATTGCGGTCGGCATGGCCACCAATATTCCGCCGCATAATTTGGGTGAAGTGGTGGATGCGACCTGCATGCTGATCGATAACCCCGAGGCCTCGATCGAGGAGTTGATGGCCGCCTGTCCGGCGCCGGATTTCCCAACGGGTGGGATTATTCTCGGTCGTTCGGGGGCGACTTCCGCCATGCATACGGGCCGTGGTTCGGTGGTGATGCGCGGCAAATGCGAAATCGAGGTCGATAAAAAAGGCCGCGAGCAAATCATCATCCATGAAGTGCCGTATCAGGTGAACAAGGCCAAACTGGTCGAGCGCATTGCCGAACTGGTGAAGGAAAAGAAAATCGAGGGCATCAGCGATCTGCGCGACGAGTCGGATAAATCCGGCGTGCGGGTGGTGATCGAAATCAAGAAGGACGCGATGGGCGAGGTGGTGCTCAACCAACTCTACAGCTTCACGCCGCTGCAAACCAGCTTTGGCGTCAACATGCTGGCGCTGAACCAGGGCCGCCCGGAATTGCTCGACCTCAAAAAAGTGCTGACGGCGTTTATTGCCTTCCGCGAGGAAGTAATTTCGCGCCGCACCCAATTCAAGCTCAACAAAGCGCGCGATCGCGCCCATGTCTTGATTGGTTTGGCGATTGCCGTCGCCAATATCGACGAGGTGATCGCGGTGATCCGTGGCAGCGCGAACCCGGATATTGCCAAGGCCGAACTGATGCGCCGCGAATGGAAAGCAGGCGACATTGTGGCCTTGCTCAACTTGGTAGAAGATTCGGGTAACGTGCTCAATGGTGACAAAATTTACTTCACCGAGGCGCAGGCAAAAGCCATCCTCGAGCTGCGTTTGGCGCGCCTGACGGGCCTCGAGCGCGAGAAGATCGACGGTGAGCTGGGCGAGCTGGCGGTTGAGATTAAAGAATACCTCGCCATCCTTGGCAGCCGCGAGAAACTCTATGCCTTGATGCGCGAAGAACTGGTCGAAGTGAAGGCGCAATTCGCTGTGCCGCGCCGCACCGAGATTCAAGAATCCGAGGCCGAGATCGATATCGAAGACCTCATCGCCCGCGAGGATATGGTGGTGATGGTGACCCAAGGCGGTTACATCAAACGCGTGCCGCTGGCGACCTACCGTGCGCAAAAGCGCGGCGGCAAAGGCCGCTCGGGGATTGACCTGCGCGAGGAAGACGCCACGACCGAATTGTTTGTGGCCAGCACCCATGCGCCCGTATTGTTCTTCTCATCCACCGGTCAGGTTTATAAACTCAAAGTCTATCGCTTGCCGCTTTCGACACCGCAAGCGCGCGGCAAAGCATTGGTGAATATCTTCCCGCTCAAAGCCGGCGAGACGATCGAGACCTTCATGCCGCTGCCCGAGGACGAGGCGGATTGGGATAAGCTCAACATCTTCTTCGCGACGGCACAGGGCAATGTCCGCCGTAATGATTTGAGCGACTTCAAGAGCGTGCAGAGCAACGGCAAAATTGCCATTCGCTTGGATGAGGGTGATAAACTTGTCGGCGTAAAAACATGTAATGAAGAGGACCACGTCCTGCTCGCAAGCCGCGAGGGCAAGGCCATGCGCTTCCCGGTCGATGCGGTGCGCGTGTTCAAATCCCGCACTTCCGATGGCGTACGCGGCATGAAGCTTGCCGAGAAGGATACGGTGGTGTCGATCTCCATCCTCCACGGCATTCGCGCGAACGCAGAAGAGCGTGAGGACTACCGCAAAGTCGCCTCCGCCCGTCGCCGCGCGGCAGGGCAGGAAGAGGCGGATGGCGAGGCGATTGACCTGACAGGCATCACGCTCAGTGAAGAAAAAATCGCTGAGATGAGCGCAGCGGAGGAGATGATCCTCACCGTCACCGAACTGGGCTATGGCAAGCGCACCTCCGCGTTTGAATACCGCGTCACGGGCCGGGGCGGCTCGGGGGTGACGGGCATCGGCATCAGCAAAAAGAACGGCAAGGTGGTCGCGAGCTTCCCGGTCGAAAACGGCGACCAAATCATGCTGATGACCAACAAAGGCACGCTGATCCGCACCCCGGTCGAGGACATCCGCATCTGCGGGCGCACCTCGCAAGGCGTCATCACCTTACGCACCGAGGCGAAGGAGCAGGTCATCTCCGCCGTGCGCATCAAAGGCGGGCTAGTGGTGGAGGATGCTGCGGGTGAGGGTGATGCGGCGGAGGCGGCGAGTGGTGAAACCACGCCAGAGTAAGCCCCGCAGGTGACGCGCTACCAGCAAATTGCTGTTTATATCTTGGCGAGTGGGCGTAACGGCACGCTTTATGTGGGTGTAACGTCATATCTGACAAAGCGTATCCATCAGCATCGCACGCATGCTGTTGAGGGGTTCACCACGAAATACAACGTAGTACAGTTGGTTTATTTCGAGCTGCATGAAACGATGGAGGCAGCGATTCATCGTGAGAACAGGCTGAAGAAATATACGCGGCTTCAGAAGCTGAAGTTAATTGAGTCCGGGAATCCAGGCTGGGATGATTTATGGGAAAGCATCGCTGGTTCTTAAGTCGTCATTCCCCGAATTTTCTTTGATCGCCAACAGCGATCAAAGAAAATTATAGGGGAATCCAGATTACGTTTGAAAGAAGCTGGATTCCCCTATAATTTTCCTTAAGACTACCAAGGAAGTCTTAAAGAAAATTCGGGGAATGACGACCTCCCCACCTTCATAAGGAGCGCCCCATGCGCATCGGTATTTACCCAGGAACGTTCGACCCCATCACCTTCGGCCATATGGATATTATCCGCCGGGCGCTTCGGGTCGTCGATCAGCTCATCATTGGCGTCGCGCTCGATTCGGCGAAGCAGCCCTTGTTCGATGTGCGCACCCGCGCCGCGATGGTGGAGCAGGATATTGCACCACTCGGGGCGGAGGCGAAACGCATCCGGGTGTTGCCCTTCTCGGGCTTGCTGGTTAACTTTGCACATGAAGAGAAAGCTTCGTTATTAATCCGTGGCTTACGCGCAGTTTCTGACTTTGAATATGAATTCCAGATGGCCTCGGTGAATAGCAAAATCGCGCCGGATATTGAAACCGTCTTCCTCACCGCCAGCGACGCGACGCACTTCATCTCAAGCCGCTTCGTGAAGCAGATCGCCCGCTTAGGCGGCGATGTCAGCAAATTTGTCTCCCCCACCGTCGCTGAAATGATGCGTAACGAATACCTCAATATTCGGGGGTAGGATCACACACTGTCAGCAATGGCCTTGGCGGCGGCGGCGCGGTCGGGTGCATCCGTGATGGGGCGGCCGATGACGAGGTAATCTGCCCCGCGGGCGATGGCGTCTTTCGGGGTCATAATCCGTTTCTGGTCGCCCGCCGTGCTACCTTCGGGGCGGATGCCGGGCACCACCAAGGTCAGCTCGCTGCCACAGGCCTTGCGGATGGGTGCAATCTCAAACGGGCTGCACACCACCCCATCCAGCCCCGCACTTTGCGCGAGATCGGCGAGGCGCAGCACTTGTTCCTGCACCGTATGTTGAAAGCCAATCAGCGAGATATCATCCTGGTCGAGGCTGGTCAGCAGGGTGACGCCGATCACCAGCGGGCGCTCCTTACCGGTCACCTGCGCGACGCGGTCGCTCGCATCCATCGCCGCGCGCAGCATCTGTTGCCCGCCTGCGGTATGCACCGTCATCATGAACATGTTCATCCCCGCCGTTGCGGCGATGGCTTTGGCGACGGTGTTGGGGATGTCGTGGAATTTCAAATCCAGAAACAGCGGCACACCGAGCTGGGTAATTTGCTTCACCCCGGCTGCACCGTTGGCGGTGAAAAACTCAAGGCCCAATTTCACCGCGCCGACATGCGGCATGACTTCGCGGGCGAGCGTGGTGGCCTCGTCGGTGCCTTGCGTATCGAGCGCGCAGATGATGGGGTTGAATGCCGGTGAGTGGTGAGTAGTGAGTGGTGACTGGTGTTTCATGTTGCTCGTTTTAGCCCTATCCGTTCTTAATCGCCACTACTCACTACCCACTACTCACTACCCACTACAATTTAAACACCGCTTCACCACCCACCACCGTCCTCAGTGCGCGGCCACGGGTGGCTACCCCATCGAACGGGGAGTTTTTGGATTTGCTATGAAGCGCGTCGTTGGTGATGGTCCAATCATGGTTAGGGTCGAGCAAGGTGAGGTCGGCGGGGGCACCAATTTTCAGGCGGCCCGCATTCGCGTGAATGATATCGGCGGCTTTATACGTCATGGCGGCAAGCACTTCGCGCAACGAGAGATGCTTGCGGTGATAGAGCGCAAGCGACAGCGAGAGCATGGTTTCCAAGCCCACAATGCCGAAGCTCGCCTCCTGCATCGTCACACGCTTGGATTCGCTATCATGCGGGGCATGGTCGGTGGCGATGGCATCAATCGTGCCGTCGGCGAGGCCTTCAATCAGGGCCAGGCGGTCGCTTTCGGCGCGCAGTGGCGGGTTCATTTTGCTGAAGGTGCGGTAGTCGATCACCGCTTCATCGGTGAGGATGAAGTGATGCGGTGCCACCTCGGCGGTGATATTGAGGCCTTTCGCTTTGCCCCAGCGCACCATCTCAACCGCTTCTTTGGTGGAAATATGCAGCACATGGTATTGCGCGCCGGTGAGCTG